>CAYYPD010000036.1:0-20205 GCA_964473445.1 uncultured Muribaculaceae bacterium | reverse complement strand
AATTAAAATGCCTGCATCAGTATATGCTGTAACCAATAAACGCATTGTATCGGGCGAAATCTCGCAGCTTCTTTTCAAAAATTCAACCCCGTCCATTTCAGGCATTTTATGGTCGGACAGAATACAGTGGAAATGCTCTTCTTTTAACATATCCAACGCTTTTAAAGGAGATGTTGATTGAGCTATATCATATTTGCCTCTTAATGTACGATATAAAAGAGCAAGGTTATCAGGTTCGTCATCAACAATTAATACTTTATATTTATCCATTAACTTATTCTCCTTCATTCTTTAATCCGTTGTTAAGAACTTCTCTATCCAGTTTTAACGGCAATTTTATAGTAAATTTAGTGCCGACACCGGGTTTTGAAGTTACACTAATTTCGCCTTGGTGGCTTTTAATAATTTTATGTGCAATTGACATACCTAACCCTGTACCTTGACCTACCGGTTTTGTAGTAAAGAACGGATCAAATGTTTTTCTGCAAGTTTCTTCATCCATTCCGACACCGTTATCTTCAATTTCAAGAATCAGGTGTTTTTTAAAGTCATCAAGTTTTATTCTTATCCAAATATCACCGTGGTCTTTAATTGCACCTACAGCATTATCTATAACATTCATAAATACTTGGTTTAACTGACCGCCAAATGCTTCAATTTTAGGTACATAATCAATATATTCTTTATGAACTTCCGCTTTATGCTTAATTTTATTGTGCAAGATATTTAAAGTCATATCAATTTCGTGAGGAATATCAACATCCGTAATTGCTGCTTCTTCCATTCTTGAGAAACTCTTTAAATCTTGAATAATATTCTTTGCACGCTCTGCCCCTTCTTTACAACTTTTAATCAAGTCGGGCATATCTGTTTTTAGAAAATCGTAATCAATTTCTTTCTTAATATTATCAACTTCAGTTTTTTCTTCGGGCTTTAATTCACTGTCATACTTTTCATAAGCAATTATTATTTCCATTAAGTCTTTTGAATAGTTGCTCAAGTGAGTCATATTCCCGTATATAAAGTTAATCGGGTTGTTGATTTCGTGCATAATACCCGCAACAAGTTCACCTAAAGACTTCATTTTTTCCGAATGAACCATAATTGCTTGCGTATTTTGAAGTTCTGCATACGCACTCTTCAATTCTTGAGTCCTTGATTGAACTTGAGCTTCCAAAGAAGAGTATAAACGCTGCAACGTATCAGCCATAACGTTATATGACAGTACAAGCCTGTTCAATTCTCTAAATTTTGTATATTCCAAACGTTCTGATAAGTCGCCTTCCGCAATTTTTGAAATTTTCTTTTCCATTATTGATAACGGTTTTGAAATACTTCCTGCCAACCACATTGAAAGCCACATTATTACAAATAACAAAATTGCAAAGAATATGCAGGAATTTTTATACAATTGATCCAAATTGGATTTTATAAGATTGCTTGTTGAGATACCGAAGAAAATTGTATTATATCCGTATTTTACCGGAATTATTTTTACTTTTTTCTGTAACCCGAAATTATCACTGTTTATTTTTATATATGCTTTTCTTATATTGTGATTTTGTTCAGGTGATACTATTTCATAGCTCATTGTATTTTTGTCAACCGTAGAATAAACTTCTTGCCACTTATCATTGGTAACTATCAAGAATTTAACAATGTAACTTCCGCTTAAAATTGAATTGAGTTTAGGCTGCAAGTCCTCATATTGATTAGAGTGTAAAGCTCGTTTTACAACTTGCAAATTAGAAAGATAATCGGAAGTAAGTTCTTCTTGCAGATTCCCGATAATTGATTTTGCAAAAGCAAACATTATAAGAACGATTATAAACATTACAAGAGAAAAAGTTGTAACGATTGTAATCATTATCGTATTTGTATTCCAAAGATTATGTTTGAAACTTGGTTCTTTTATATCATCTTCAAATATACTTTTATTTTCTTTTTCTTTTTTCTTTTTATCTTTTCCAGCCAAAATTACTTCCTGCCTTTTCTTCCGATACTCCTTATATATACTATATTTTTCAGCTTTTTACAAGATTATTTATTACTGTTTTCAATCTGTTTCCTGAAACAATATTGTACAAGTGCTATTCTATCAGAGTTCTTTAAATCAACAAAACGTCCTGACGACGTAAATAATTGACCGTCCGTTTCTATTCTGATAGGTTCAAATTCGGTTTCTATATTTGTATTTTCAATATCAATGTTGGTTTTATATTTTTTTAGAAGTTCAAGAGGAACTTGGGTTCTTATTTTTAAACCGCCCGCACTTATATCTAAGATTTGTGCTTTGATATTACTTTCAGCTGCCTCAAGTTCTATCATTTTATCAATGCCTATTCTTGAATATTCACGTCTTTGCAAATATTTATAAGAAATCGGAAACCAAATTGATATTACATTATCTTTTACTTCTTTTACGATTGTTTCAAAATAAAGCTGACCTTTTGGTGTCATTGTAAATAATTCAACCGATTCATCAACTTCAAATTTCCCTTTATCATGAAGTTTTACATCAAAACTATCCTCGTCAACTTTTATAACTTGGCAGGTTGTTGCATTATCAATACTTCTTGAAAGAATATTGAACTCTTTATCAACAACAATTTGGCTTCTCATACATAACTCTCCTCTTATAATTTATTTTAAATTTTGTTTATTGAATCCTTCGGGCCGATTATGGCATATACATAAGGCTTTGAAAAATACTTATTAGCTGTATTTATTACGTCTTGAACAGTTACCGATTTTATAAGCTGCGGATATTTATCAACAAACTCATAGCCTCTTCCTGTTACTTCCAAAGAATTTAAAACTTCTGCTTTGTCCATGTTTGTTTCCATTGAAAGAACAAAGTTGCCTAACAATTTATCTTTTGCTTCCGCAAGTTCTTTATCCGTCACAAACTCTTTTTGTAATTTTTTAATTTCTCTAAACATGCTTTCTTTTGCTTGAACGGTATTGGCAGGATTTGTTGCAATATAAAGAGCAAACGCACCTTTATTTATATTTGCGGAGAAAGTTGAGCCGACCTGATAAGCAAGACTTTCTTCATCTCTTAAATTTGAAAATAATCTTGAACTCATGCCTGAACCCAATATTGCATCTATTACCTGCAAAGAAGCCCAATCTTTTTCATTTACAACACCGTCCGTGTGCCAACCGTATATAAGCCAAGCAGCTTGCGTATCTTTTGCAATTTTTACTCCTTTATTTTGTAAAATCGGCTTATATTTTGTTGAATACGATTTTAAATTGATTTTTGGGGTGCTTGTTTTTTGCAATAAAGATGAAAAGTAATTTATATATTCTTGCGGATTAACATTGCCGTTTATGGTAATAACAACATTTTGTGCATCAAAGACATTATTATAAAATGCTGCAATATCTTCTCTTTGAATTGACGGAATTGATTTTTCTAAGATTTTACCCGTATTTCCGTAAGGAGTTCCTTGCCATAATACAGTTTTAAACTCATCAAAGATTAAAGAATCAGGATTATTTTTCTTATTTTTAATCGCAAACAGTTTATCTGTTTTAACTTTTTCAAATTCGTACGTATCAAGAGAAGCTCTTTTTGCAACTTCCGAAAATATATCAAAAGCTAAATTTTCTTGATTTTTTGTATATTTTGTTGCAAGAGAGAATGAATCTCCGCTTGCTACCGCATTTAACCTGATACCGTTTTCTTCAAGCAACAAAGAAAGCTCTTGATTTTTATATTTATGAGTTCCTTTTAACATAGTGTCAGCTGTTAAAGAAGCTACCCCCGGAATTTTTTCAAGATTATTTCCGCCTCTTGAGGTCATTTCCATTGCAATAATATCATTTGCCGTATTTTGAGTAACAATAAGTGTTGTACTGTTTTCAAGTTCATATTTTGTTGTATTTTTATCACTGCTTATAACTTTTGCCTGATAATCTTTTTTCTCTGTTTTTTTAATTTGTGGTTTACCGTCTTTTTTAGGTAAAATCACGGAAATTACGGCATTATTCTTATCCAAGTATTCTCTTGCAACTCTTTTTATATCATCTGCCGTAACTTTATTTATATTTGCCAAATAATTCTTATAATAATCGGTATTATCCGTTATTGTAACCGTGTAACCGATTTCTTGTGCAATATTTGAAACTGATTCACGAGAATAAAATGTATCTCGTTCAATTATATTTTTAGCCTTTTGCAATTCGTCTGATGAAATTTCATTCTTCTTAACTTGTTCAATTTCGTTAAAGATAGCTTCTTTTAAACGAGGAATATCTTCCGTTGCATAATTTGCCGAAATATAAAATATAGAATCATCTTTCATAGAAGAATGAGAAGCCGAAATTGAATGAACAAGTTGTTTTTGTTCTTTTATATCTTTATACAATCTTGAAGATTTACCGTCACCTAAAATAGTTGCCAAAACATCAAGTGCATAAGAGTCCTTTTGGTCGATAGGATAACAACCTTTAAATCCTATTAAAATATAACCTGTTTGAACATCCATATCCTCTTTTATTTCAACTTGTTCAGTAGGACGTTTATCAAATTTGTAATTTTGTTTTACTTGCTTTGTATCTGATGAAACAGTTTTGTTAAACTTATTTTTTACTGATTCCATTGCCTTTGCTGAATTTACATCTCCGACAATTACTGTTGTCATATTTTCAGGGGTGTACCATTTATTATAAAAATCAAGAATTTGTTCTCTTGAAATTGTTTCTATAACATCTTTTGTTCCTATAACATCACGTCTGTAAGGATGATTTTTATAAAATCCCTTAATCATGTTTCTATATAAAACCGTTGAGGGTTTATCGTTATTTTTTGCAATTTCCTCAATTACAACTTTACGTTCTTTTTCAAGTTCCTTTCTCGGAATTAGCGGATTTAAAAGCATATCAGAGTGCAAATCCAATGCCAAATTAAAGTAATTTGAGGGGATTAAAATATAATAATGCGTAAAATCCTTGCTTGTTGCAGCATTTGTAACTGCACCTTTTGATTCAAGAATTGTGTCAAACTCTTTTGCAGGATGTTTTGGAGTTCCTTTAAAAAATAAATGTTCCAAAAAGTGAGCAACACCGTTATTTTCATCGCTTTCATTTATAGAACCTGTCTTTATCCAAGTATCAATAATTACAATAGGATTATCGTGAACCTCTTTTATTATTACGGTTTGCCCGTTGTCTAACTTATAAGTATTTGCTTCCGCCGCAAAAACAATTGTTCCTGCAAACATGATTAAAAAAGTTATAAATATTTTTTTCATTTGTCCGCCCTTATACTAAACCTTAGTTTATTTGAATTATACAATATTTTTAGTTTTTTTTCTTCTTTTAAGGATTAGCCGAAATTGATAATTAAAAATCTTTGATTTTACTTGATTTTTATATTAAGCAATCTTAAAAATATTGATAACACAAGAATATTAACAATAAACGTATAACTTTATTTTTATACCCGTTTGTTATATCCTTTTTTTATGCAAAGTAATGGAAAAAGATTACCCTCTTACTTAAAAAGAGGAATTATAGATACAGATAAAACAAAATTGGTAAGGCATATTCTAAAGGATAACTGTCTTAACACCGTTTGTGAAGCTGCAAGATGTCCGAATAAATGTGAATGTTACGCAAAAAATACAGCGACATTTCTAATTATGGGGAATAACTGTACCAGAAACTGTCGTTTTTGTAATATAACCTGTGCAAAACCGGAATCGTTAAATCCTGATGAACCGAAGAACATAGCTGATGCCGTATCAAAATTAAATTTAAAATATGTTGTTATAACCTCTGTTACCAGAGATGATTTACCTGATGGCGGTGCAACTCATTTTGCTCAAGTAATTAAAGAAATAAGAGCCGTAGATAATAAGATTAAAATAGAAGTTTTAACTCCTGATTTTCAAGGAAACACAGAAAGTATTGATACTGTTATAAATGCTTGTCCCGATGTATTTAATCATAATATTGAAACAGTACCGTCTTTATATAAAAAAGCCCGTCCGCAAGCAAATTATAAGCGTTCTTTAGACTTTTTAAATTATATAAATACGAACTCAAATATTTTAACCAAAACAGGCTTAATGGTAGGTCTGGGTGAAACAAAAGAAGAATTAATCCAAACCTTTAAAGATTTAGCAGATATCAAATGTGATATTGTTACAATCGGACAATACATTGCACCTACTAAACAACATCTTGAAGTTGCAAGGTACTATGAACCCCAAGAATATGACGAGCTTGCAAAGATAGCGAAAGATATGGGCATAAAACACACATTCTTCTCTCCTCTTACGAGAAGCTCATATAAAGCATTTGAAGTATTTAATGAAAATTAAATTTGTTTTTCTCTTCTGTAATTTTGAAGATATAGAAAAATTCTATCTTTAAACATTGTAAAGAATACGCCGACAATTACCAATAAGATTGAGTTTAAGCAAGCAAACCAAACAATTTTGTTTCCGCTTAAAAGTAATGGCATATTAAAATATATAATGCTAAAAAGCATTGTTAAAGTAAGTAATAAAAATATTACTGAAAAACACGTAGCATACTTATGCATATAAAACCGCCTTTTCTTCCTAAGAATAAAAATGTAACACTAAAAATGAGAGGCACTCACTTCAGGTGTCAGATGAATAAGAAGATAAACAGTCTAATAATATTTTTCTCATACTATGAGTATAACATTTTTCTCAAAAAAAATAAACCCCCCTGAGCATGCCCGAATAAAAGAGTTTTATTTAATAGTTTTTAATTCACCCTGATATTTCATTTCTGCTTCACTAAATTCCATATATGATTGCATACTTATCAATAATCAATTGTAGATTTGATTTACTAATCAGACAGTAACTGTATGAGATTCCGGACAGATTGAAAAACTACGCTAATGCTCGTTTTTCTAATCTTTCAGAATGACATGAAAGTCGGTAGTCTCTCATCTTTCAATATCAATATTATATTTTTCAATAATACATGTCGCCCTGAATTTATTTCAGGGTCGCAAGGGCTTTATTTGTTGGGCAAAGTACGTACAATCGACATAATAAAATTTTAAAAATAGTACTTCCCCGCAATGAGAAAAGTACCACAATTTTTAGTAATCTGATATTATATTTTAATTATAATTTTACAAGTTCCTTAACTTCTCTGCGTTTAATTTTCCTTGTTGTTGTTTTTGGCAACGGGTCACGATTAATGATGACTTCGTTCGGACGCTTATACATTGTAAGTTGCAAGCATTGGCTTTTTATATCCGCCTTAATTAAATTCTCAATTTCTTCTTCACTGTATTGAGCGTATAAATTGTCCTTTGGAACAACTACCGCAATAATTTCTTCTGTTCCGTCTTTTGAACCGAAAGTTCTTTTTGAACCGAAAACACATACTTCTGCAACATATTGGCTTTTTTCTATTACGGCTTCAACTTCTTCCGGAAAAACTTTCTTTCCGCCGTTAAGAACAATCATGTTTTTAATTCTGCCTGTAATATAAATATGTCCGTCTTTATCTAAATGAGCAATATCTCCTGTATGTAACCAACCGTCAGGATCTATTGTTAGAGCAGTAAGTTCAGGTTGATTATGATAACCTTTCATTACGGAGGGTCCCTTTAATTGAAGCTCACCTGTTTCGGGGTCTATTCTTGCCTCAAAGTGAGGAAGCGGTTTACCTACAGACGCTAATATATTCCTTTTATCAAAGTTAACCGCAACTACGGGGCTGGTTTCTGACAATCCGTATCCTTGTAATACTTTAATACCGATTCTTTCAAAGAATTTACCTACTTCCACATCTAAAGGAGCACCGCCTGAAATACAGCCTATAAACTTACCGCCAAATTTATCGTGTATTTTCTTAAACAAAATTTTTTTAATACGATATGACGGAATAAATTTAGCTAAATGGTATGCAATTTTAAATGCTCTTTTTGTTTTTTCGGGTGATTTATCCAGTTCACTTTCAATTCCTGCTTTAAGAAGTTTTAAAAAAGCAGGAACTACAATCATAAATTCAATTTGCTTTTCTTTCATTATACTTGTGATATCTTTAGGTTTTAAACTTTGCGTATAATATACTGAAAATCCATAATTCAAGAAGGTTGAAAATCCGACGGTCATTTCAAATAAATGATTCATCGGAAGAATTGAAAGTATGTTTGTCGGTTTTACTTCAAGAATATTTTCAAGTGCGTAACTTAAATCTTCAAGTTGTGCCATCATATTCCCAAAGGAAATTTCAACCCCTTTGGGAGCACCTGTTGTACCTGATGTATAAATAATAAACGCAGTAGATTTAGAACTTCTGTGTCGCCATTTTGTTTCGTACTTATCAGGTAGTTCATAAATATTTTTTAAATCATCATGCCTTGTATGTTCATCTAAAACTAAAATTTCTTTTATTGACGGAACTTTTTGTTGTAATTCTTTTGCCATATTCAAATAATGTTCGGATACAAGCATTACTGTAGGTTCACAATCTTGTAATATTGAAGTAAGTTCATATACAGTCAATTTAATATCAAGGGGAACAGTAACCGTACCTGCTATAACAGAAGCAAATACGCAAGCACCGTATTCAGGTTTTGATTCCGATAAAATTGCGACTCTTTCTCCTTTTTCAATTTTTAAGGTATTAATAAGGTGATAAGCAATTTTTCTTGTCATCAACCCTAGTCCTTTATATGTAAACTCTTTCCAACCAAAAGAATCTTTTATTCCTAATGCTACTCTGTCATTATACAATTTTGTCTTATCATCAAGCATATTTAAGACATTAATATTGTGAAAACCCATAAAAACGTACTTCCCCTTTAAATCTCCTATATTTGAATTTTATTATTACGGAATAGAAAAGTCAATAATAGACACATTTTTAGATTTACCGTAAAATCATTTAAGATAATATTTTACACCGTGAGAGGGTTATACATGAATGAAATAAAAACTATGTTTAACAACTTAGCAAAAAACTATGATTTTTTTAACAATATAATTTCTTTCGGGTTTCATAAAACAGTAAGAAGAATTGCAATAAAGACATTAAATATTCAAAACCGGGCAATAGTTTTAGATTTATGCTGCGGGACAGGTGATTTTGGGGAAATTGCAAAACAATTTCAGCCAAATTGCGAAGTTATCGGAGTTGATTTTTCGGAAGAAATGCTAAAAATTGCAGAAAAAAAGAATACGAATATTAAATATTTTATTCAAAATGCAACCGCAATGAATTTTGAAAACAACAAGTTTGATTATGTAATTATGGGTTTTGGATTGAGAAACATTCCTGATAAAGAAGCTGCTATAAAAGAAATTTACAGAATCTTAAAACCAAACGGCAAAATTTTACAACTTGATTTTGGCGAAAAATCTTTTTTTAATTCTGCGTACAACGGTATAATTTTAAACTTAATTAATTTATTTACCAAAGAATCTAAACCTTTTAAATATCTGATAAAATCTAAAGACGGGTTTTTACCGCCAAAACAATTATCTGTCCTGTTTGAAAAGTTTGGATTTAAAACCGAAATGATACGTTATTTGTTGTTCGGAATAATTTCGTTTCAAATATATAAAAAATGCAACTAACTGTTAAACACTTTTTTGTTATATTCAATCAATTCTTTTTTTCTGTTTTTAAAGGTTTTGTCAAAATCTTCACTTTTCAAGCCGATTTTTCTCATGTCATCTTCCGTCAGTGCATTTTTAACGCTGTTTAGTCTGCGGCTTATATCTTCAAATTTGAATTCCCCATTTCTGTAATGTCCCGGTAAAACTGGCGGGTTATCAGCTTCCGGATTGAATACATAATTTAATGCAAGTGCAATATCCGTTCTATGAAGTCCTTGGGCACAATGTATATAAAAATTACCATTGTTTATTGCTTCAAACAATTCAGGTAATGAGTCAACAATTTGTCTTGTAGGTACGGATGAAGCATCAATCGGAATATTAACATAATTTATATTATATTTTTCACATAAATCGGGATAATCTTTACTGTTAAATTTATCTCTTAAATCAATAATAGTGTTTATTCCGCATGATGAAACTTTATTTAAAAACTTTCTGTTTTTAGGTGATGAAAGAGCCTCTCCCCTATATTCGTTAGGTCCTATTTGTGAAAGATTTGGAATTTTTGAATTTATTAACTTAGAATTTCGCTTTGACAGGGCTGAAAGAGGCAGAAGCATTCTATTATATTCTGCAGCAGCCTGTAAACTACTTAACAAAGACTGAGCATTTTTATGGAACGACTTAGATGTTTTAGTTACATTATCATCTTTTTGCTTCTGAAAAATTATATTTCTTTTTTTTATATTAACAACGGAATTATTATAAATTAGCATAGTTATTTACCATTTCACACAGTCAAGTAAAACTTGAAAATAAAATTTTTTGCTTATTTTACACTGATATTTTCAAGCAATTTATTTAATCTTTGAGAATATGAATCGGCAAATTGTTCATAACTGTTCCAACCCCAATCTTTAACCGTTTCGGGGTTTTGTTTTATCAATCCGTATATTTGTGCCATGTTTTCTCTTACTGATACACGAGTTGAACCTGCTGATGAGAAATAGAATATAGGCATATTTTTTGCTTTCGGATTTAATAAATAATTTATTGCGACCGCTAAATCCGTTCTGCTTTCACCATTGGCACAACCGACGTAGAAATCACCCTCATTTACTGCATTTATATATGATGTAATATTTTTTAACGAGTCATTATTCCATTCCATATCTTCTACGGGGAAGCTAACATAATTTAACCCTTTTTCCGATAACAGCTCCATTGCTTTATTAGAACATTCACCTTTTGAACGTAAATCTATAACAGTTCTTATACCGGCTTCTTTTAATTTGTCAAAACACCAGCCTAATCTTTTTTCTTTTCCGGCAAGCGGAGTTTTGCCCCTTACGCCGTTGTCGTCGGGTGCTTCTTTAAGATTTTCACACACATAAGACTGTAGGCCTGTACGTCTGTTTATTCTCGGAATTCCAAGTTTTGCGTATTTGCTTGAATCAGGCAACTGGTTTGCTGAAACATTTTTATCGTCCAGACTTTTAACTTGTAATTCTTCATCTAAAAGTCCTGAACGCATTAAAATTTTATTTCTGAGATAAGCTCTGTCATCTTCCGTAGATGGGTCTATTCCCATAATATCTTCATCATCGTATGGTGTATCTTTATCAATATCAATGTTTTCAGGCTTTACTTCAAAGTGTTGTTTTACTTTATCCCAGAAACCTGTTTTTTCTTGTTTGTGTTCTGTCTGTTGCGTAGAAACAAATGTATCGTTTGGCATTTGTTTATTTATATATAAATGTTGAGAATTAGGCGAGATTGCCTTGATTTCACTTGTACTTGTAATATTTCCTATACTGTTTGTATTCATAACCTTTCTCCGCTATATTTATATAAAAATTTTTGAGGAGTAAAAATTGCGTTTTTAAATTCTGTTAACCTGAAATAATCTTTATTGTATAATTTTTTTAGAGGATTTTATGAAAACATTTTTAAAAGATTTATTTTTTCTTACACTTGGCTCTTTAATATATGCGTTTGCAATTGAGGGATTTTTAGTTCCCAGTCGAATTATCGACGGTGGAGTTACGGGTGTTTCAATGATTATCAACTCTATTTCCAATATACCGTTAGGGCTTCTCATTTTAGTCATAAATATCCCATTTATTGTTTTGGCTTTTCAAAAACTGGGAAAAAGATTTGTTATAGCGACTTTCTACTCTATTTTAGTATTCTCTGCCGGTGTAACTTTATTCAACCATATACTTCACGGTCATTGTGTAATTGAGAATTTAGAATTGTTTTTAGTTTCGATTTTTGGTGGTCTGATACTCGGTTCAGGGGTCGGACTTGTAATCAGAAACGGAGCTTCTCTTGATGGTACCGAAATTTTAGCAATTTATACAACTAAGAAAATTCCGTTTTCCGTCGGTGAAATAATTATGTTTATAAACCTCTTTATATTTACGGTTGCAGGATTTGTATATGATTGGCAGCACGCAATGTACTCAATTGTTACATACTTTATTGCCTATAAGACAATGGATGTAGTAATTGAGGGGTTAAACGAGTCAAAATCGGTATTTGTTATTACTGATTATTCAAAAGAAATCGGCACTGACATTATTGAAAAAATGGATGTCAGTGTTACATATATTGATGCGGAAGGCGGATATTCAGGACAAAAGAAACGTATTGTTTACTGCGTTATATCTCGTCTGCAAGTTCAAAAGTTAAAAGAAATAGCCAAAAATATTGACCCAAGAGCATTTATTGCCATTGAAAACGTTTATGAAGTAGAGGGCGTAAGGGTTAAAAAGCGAAAAATATAACCCTTTGAAAATTAAATGTGTTTGAGTTACATTTTTTATATTAAACAAGTGAGAAACAGGAAAATAACATGATTACAACAACATCAATGAAATCGCATGGTTGCGGTGAAATAACAAGAAATGAAATCGGGAAAGAAGTTACGGTTGCAGGCTGGGTATCTGCTGTTAGAGATTTAGGCGGAATTATTTTCGTTGAGCTTCGTGACAGAAGCGGTTTTTTCCAACTTGTATCCGATCCTCAAAAAAATCCCGAAGTATATGAAATATTTCAAAAATTAAGAGATGAATTTGTTATTCGGGCTTCGGGTATTGTAACAGAAAGACCTGATGAAACATATAACGATAAACTTCCGACAGGTACAATTGAAGTATATCCTACAAAGATTGAAATTTTAGCTTCTGCGGCAGTTTTACCGTTCCCGTTAAATTCAGATGACGTAAGTGAAGATGTAAGATTAAAATATCGTTATTTGGATATCAGACAAGAAAAAGTTTTAAATTGTTTAAAATTAAGACACGAAATAGTAAAAACAATGCGTAACTATTTAAACGACCACAACTTTATGGAAGTTGAAACACCTGTTTTAATTAAAACAACACCCGAAGGTGCAAGAGATTACCTTGTACCAAGCCGTGTTCAACCGGGGAAATTTTATGCACTTCCTCAATCACCTCAAATTTTTAAACAATTATTAATGGTTGGCGGAATTGAACGTTATTATCAAATAGCAAGATGCTTCCGTGATGAAGATTTAAGAGCAGACAGACAACCTGAATTTACTCAAGTTGATATGGAAATGTCTTTTGTTAACCAGCAAGATATTATGAATATGGTTGAAGGTCTTTTAAGAGAAGTATTTAAACTTGTAGGTTATACAACTCCTGATAAACTTCCTGTTATTACATATCAAGAAGCAATGGATAAATACGGAAGCGACAGACCTGACTTGCGTTTCGGATTAGAATTATTTGATATCGGCGATATCATTATGGAATCTGACTTCGAAATTATTAAAGATACGCTAAAACAAGGCGGTATCGTAAGAGCAATTAAAATCCCCGGAATTGCAAACTACTCAAGAAAAGAAATTGATGATTTAACAAAACTTGCAATTTCATACGGTGCAAAGGCTCTTGCAAATATTATGTATCTTGAAGACGGAACAGCTAAATCTCCTGTATTGAAATTCTTAACGGAAGAACAAGCTGAACAAATAAAACAAAGAGCAAATGCAAAAGCAGGCGATGTTGTATTCTTCGTTGCAGACAAACCGAAAGTTACTTACGATGTAATGGGCAGATTTAGACTATACTTCGGTAACAGATTAGGTTTAATTGATGAAAACGCACACGCACTTCTTTGGGTTGTTGACTTCCCGATGTTTGAATATTCGGAAGAAGACCAAAGATATGTTTCTGTTCACCACCCGTTCACAATGCCAAATCTTGAAGATATTGACAAAATGGAAACAGATCCTGCTCATTGTCGTTCAATTGCTTATGATATCGTTTATAACGGAAACGAATTAGGCGGCGGCAGCGTAAGAATTCACTCCGCAGACATTCAACAAAGAGTATTCAAAGCATTAGGTTTAAGCGATGAAGAAACAAAAGAAAAATTCGGATTTATGATTAATGCTTTCAAATACGGTACTCCGCCACATGCAGGTTTAGCATTAGGTTTAGACAGAGTTGTCGCTTTATTGGCAAAAACAAACTCTATCAGAGATGTTATAGCATTCCCGAAAAACTCAAATGCAAAATGTTTGATGACGGATGCTCCTGCACCGGCAACCGAAGAACAAATGAGAGAGTTGCATTTAAGAACAACAGTAAAAGTAAATTAGTTATTTTTAATCTTGCGGCAAGAAATTGTCGCAAGATTATTTCAAAATTATGTTAATTTTGCGAATAAAGTTTAGGGCAAATGGAAGACGAATTAATTAAGAAAATATGGGTTGATACCCTTGGGTTATTAAAGGAAAAAATTGCGGCAATAACTCTTGAAACATGGATTGTGCCGTTAGTTCCTCATTCTTTTGAACAAAATTGTTTCTGTGTTTTGACAGGGCAACAGCTTGCCGTACAAATTCTTCAAAAAGAACAAAATAAAATTTCTACGGCTCTTTCTCAGGTTTGCGGTCAAGAGGTTTACTTTAAAATCGTTTATGATGAAGATTTACACAAAAAAATAGAAAAAGAAAAACAAAAAGCAAAAAAAGAAGAAGACAAGGAATTTATTAAAAATCTTGAAAACCGTATTACAAAAGGTAAGTATGACGGTTTAAAACAAATGCGTTCTGATTGCAAATTAAATGTAAAATACACTTTTGAGAATTTTGTAGTCGGAGCAAATAATAAATTTGCTTATGCGGTTGCACAGGCAGTGGCAAAAGACCCCGGCAAACAATATAACCCTTTGTTTATATATGGAGGTTCGGGTTTAGGGAAAACCCATTTGCTTCAAGCAATCGGGCATTATATTTTGTTTAACAAGTCAAACATTAAGGTAAAATATATTAAAGCGGAAGAATTTATTAATGATTTGATTAATTCACTTGCTAAAGGTATGGATAAAGCAGGTGATAAAAACAAAAAAATGAATGAATTTCGTAATAAATACAGAAACGTTGATGTTCTTTTGATTGACGATATTCAATTGATTGAGGGTAAGGCAAGAACAGAAGAAGAAATGTTTAATACATTTGAGAGCTTGCATAGTGCAGGAAAACAAATTGTATTTACATCAGACCGCTCACCCGATAAATTTGAAAATACACCCGATAGATTAAGAACAAGATTTCAAATGGGTTTGCTTGCTGATGTTCAAGTTCCTGATTTAGAAACAAGAATGGCTATTTTGACAAAACTTTCAAATGATAATAATGTTAAAATGCCGGTTGATGTAATAGAATTTTTAGCTAATGTTTATAATAAAAACGTAAGAGAGCTTGAGGGTGCTTTTAATACCGTAAGCGCATACAGTTCAATTAACGCTGTACCGGTAACGGTTGATACCGTAAAGGGAATCATCGGCTATAGTGAAAAACGAAAAACTTGTACGGTTGACGGAATAATTGATATTGTAGCTGGGTTTTATAACGTTTCAAAAGAGGACATAAAAAGTACAAATAGGGCTGCAAAAACCGCTTACGCAAGACAAGTTGCGATATATCTTGCAAAAGAAATGACAGGCGAAAGTTTTCCTTATGTGGGAGAATGTTTTAACCGTAAACATACAACTATAATGTACTCTCACCAAAAAGTTAAAACAGATATGGCTGCCGATAGACACTTAAATCAGGATATAAAAGAACTTACGGAATTAATTAACGCATAAATTTATATGTGATACGGATAATCAGACTTAAATTCCCAATCGTCAAAAGATAATAACCCTCATAATTTATAAGATTTGAGTTTCGTCGTTGAACATGCTGCCCATCAAACTGTCATATATGGGCGAATTAGTTTTGTGTAATAATTACTTTTACCGTATTGTATGATATAATTGACTCAAAACAAGGAGAATAATATGTTTTGGAACAGGCAGGATAATTACATAAATATAGTTTTCTTTATTATGGCAGTGCTTGCCGTTATTTTTATAGCTCAAATACAAACAATTGCACTATTGGCGTTTGCTTCTTTTATTTTGGCTTGTTCTTTAAACCCGGCTGTTGATAAATTAAGCTCTTTCAAGCATGTTTCAAGAGCGTTAGCTTCAACAATAGTTATTATAGCTACTATATTAATTATTGTTCTGTTCTTCATCCCTATTTTTTCTATTTCCGTACAGGAAATCCACCAACTTACAGATAATATTCCTGCGTTTTTAGATAAAACAGTGGCATTTTTAAATACAAAAACAATTTTTGGCAAAGCTCTAATTGAATATATAAATTTTGATACAATTACAAGTGCTTCCTCTCAAGTTGCTTCAGGGTTGGTTAATAAATCTGTTGATTTTACCGTTGCATTAATGGAAGCAATAACAATTATTATCACAATGGGTGTTATTATCTTCTATCTGACCAGCGAGAAAAATCTTTTAAGAGATGCAATAATACTTATGTTCCCGCCAAAACTAAAACAACGTGCAAAAGATGTTTATGAAAATATAGAAAAAAAAGTCGGCGGATATGTAATCGCTCAAATCCTTTCAATGACGACTGTTGCTATATTTACAGCATTAGGGTTGATTCTTTTAAAAGTACAGTATGCCGTATTATTAGGTTTTATAGCAGGACTTCTTGATATTATTCCGATTGTAGGTCCGACGGTGGCATTTATTTTAGGTGTCTTATGTGCTTCCTCGCAAGGTTTAATTGTTGTTATTTTAACTGTAATTGTTTATTTAGGTGCACAATGGATATCAAACAATTTTGTAAGACCGTATGTCTTTGGAAAATTCTTAGATTTACACCCTTTAATTATCATATTTGCATTCTTAATTACAGCACAATTCTTGGGGGTATGGGGAGTAATTTTATCTCCGGCAATTGCTGCTTTGCTTCTGACTTTGTTTGATGAACTCTATCTGAAAACGATTAATAACAAAGCAAAAGATGAAGAAAAATGTATAGAAAAGAAAGATGAAACAAAATAATGGCGGAACAATATCTTTATGAGCCGGTCAGAACATCAGCAAGTAAATTAAATGTTTGGTGTGCTTTTCCTGCCGTTCGTAACTTTGGAATGTCAGCACTTGGTTATTTAAGCGTATTTAAGTCTATAAATACAATTGAAGATATTTTTTCTGAAAGAGTTTTTACGGATACGGAAAGAACTTATATTAATTCAAAAGATGTTGATGTACTTTCTTTTTCATTTTCTTTTGAACTTGATTATCTTGGAATTTTAAAAATTCTAGAAAAATATAATATTCCGTTTTTGGCAAAAGACAGAGCCGAAAATGCCCCATTGATATATGGCGGTGGACCTGTTTTGACAACAAACCCCGAACCGTTCGCCGAAATTTTTGATTTTATAATGATAGGGGATGCCGAACCTCATATAAAAGAAGTTTTTGAAATACTTAGAGATAACAGAGAAAAACCGAAATTTGAAAAACTTAAATTGATTTCTGCAATCGAGGGAATTTATGTTCCTGCATTTAAAACTGATAGCTACGAGGTTAAGAAAGCAACTTCTGATAATAAAGCCTGTACATATACTCCTATTTTGACAGAAGAAAGTTTCTTCTCAAATACTTTTATTATAGAAGTGGAAAGAGGTTGCCCTAAAAACTGTGCGTTTTGCCTGACTTCATACATAAATAATCCAGTAAGATTTTTTGATTACGAAGATATCATTGAAAAAATTGAACTTGGTTTAAAATATACAAATAAAATAGCCTTATTAGGAGCTTTAATTTGTGCTCATCCGAGAATTGATGATATTTGCGACTACATTATTAAAAAAGTCGATTCGGGCATGAATATAGAAGTATCAGTATCTTCGCTTAGAGCCGATTATGTTTCTGATAAAACTCTTGAAATGCTTCATAAATGCGGACAAAGAACCGCAACTATTGCCGTAGAAGCAGGCAGCGACAGACTAAGAAAAGTAATTAATAAGCAATTAACCAATGAAGAAATATTGTCGGTTACAGAGAAATTGTATAAGCATGGTTTTTCAGGAGTAAAAATGTACGGAATTTTAGGACTTCCAACCGAAACTTATGAGGATTTGGATTCTTTTGTCGATTTATGCAAACAGATAAAGCGAAAGTATAAGGGCTTTGTTGTTACTCCTGCTTTTTCTACTTTTGTACCGAAAGCACAAACTCCGTTTCAGTGTGCAAAGAAAGAAGATACAAAATCTCTTGAAAAGAAAAATGAATATATTAAAAAAGAATTTGCAAAAATAGGAATAAAAGCGAGAACTTCCAGCATAAAGTGGGATTATGTTCAAGCACTTTTATCCCGTGGAGACAGATCTCTTACGCCATACCTTGTTGAAGTATATAAGCAGGGCGGAAATATAGGAGCATTTAAAAGTGTATACAAGGAGTTTAATAAACAAGGTTTATTAAAACTCTCTGATGATTTTGCACTAAATGAGCTAAAAGAAGAAGTTACCCCATGGAATTTTATAAAATATGATAACAATAAAATTCCTTTAAATGTTGAATACAAAAGGCTATTGGGGAAATAATAAAATTATTCTTAATATTTCTTAATAAATATAAAAAAAGACACTTGACATCTGTTTAATATATGTCATAATAATAATGTAAGATTTAAGTGTAAGCAAAACACTAAATGAAACATTACAACCCCGAACACATATAAACTCCTAAATAATAAACACAAAAAGACCATTAGGATGCAGAAATAGACCACCGGAAGGTGGCTTTTTTTTGCCTGTTTTTAGGCTAAATAATGCTAATTAAATTCAATGTTCAACTCTAAATAAATAAAAACACAACAATAAGTGTTAAAAATACAATTAACACTTTCTTATTACAGGTTATATTTTCACTAGGATTTCTCTCTTGTATTAAAACTCAGTTTTTGATTTTTTTGCTTATTTTTTCGAATAATTTATTGCAACTTAACAATTATTTAATGTAGAATAAGAGCAAAGGAGTCTAAATGCTTTATAAAAGTTGTCAATGGGTTAACAGAGGAATTGAATTCAGAACGGATTCATTGCGTTTATGCTGTTACGGATATCTTCAAGGAAGAGAAACCGAATACCAGACAACAATCAAGGAAAATTACCATGGAGAACTTTTAGATTGGAATGAAATTTTCAAAATAAAAGATGAAATGAAAAATATGCACAAACAGGGTAAATATTTGGACGCCTGCAAAGATTGTATTTATCTCCAAGAAAAAGAATGGGACGAAGAAAATTATATAAATCATTTTACTTTTAATCATTGGACAAAATGTAATTGCAATTGTATTTATTGTTACACAAAAGATGACAAAAAAGCATTTAATCACTATAAAGAGTACCCCTTATATCCGATAATAAAGGACATGTTTAAAAAAGGTGTAATAAAAAAGACTGAAGAGTCTTGTATTATTTTTGGAGGTGGAGAACCAACAATATTACATGATTTTGATAAATTAATCGATTTATTTTTAGAAAACGGATGTAAAAATATCAGAATTAATTCATCAGGTATAAAATATTCAAAAGCCATTGAAAAAGGGCTTAAAATGGGTGCGATAAGTCTTGTAATCTCAACTGACGCAGGTTGCAAAGAAACTTATGAGAAAATTAAAAAAGTTCGTACCTACGGAAAAGTATGGGATAACATAAGAAAGTATGCAAAAGCACAGGCAACTGACGATTTAGTAAAAGTTAAATTTATTTTATACCCAACCTACAACGATAATTATGAAGAAATTGATAAATGGTTTAATGAAGTTGTAAAAAATAATATTAAAGCAATATCTTTAAGTGTTGAACAGGATTGGTTTAATACCAATCAGCCAAACTTCCCTGCTCAAATATATGAACAAATTGCATATATGGAAAAACGTGCAAAAGAGCTTAACTTAAATCTTGAAATTTATTGTGAAGCTTTGGCAGTTTTAAGAGATGGCAAAATAGATTAATTTTAACCTGTTATTAAAAATTTTCTGTAAAAATAATATATTTTTGCTAAAATGACAATGAAAGAAGGAATTAATTATGTTGTTAGATTTTTTATATGCAAAAATACACAGAGCAACAGTAACAGACGCTAATTTAAACTATGTAGGTTCTATTACAATAGATGAAGAAATTCTCGAAAAAGCAACTTTATCGGTAGGTCAAAAGGTTGACATATTAAACATTAATAACGGCGAAAGATTTCAAACGTACATTATTGCAGGGAAAAG
>CAYYPD010000035.1:0-21067 GCA_964473445.1 uncultured Muribaculaceae bacterium | reverse complement strand
TATTCTGTTAAATTCATCGCTTGATAAAGCAACAATTAAGTAATCTCCTAATGCTTTTGCTCTTTTTAATAAATTAATATGTCCGTAGTGTAAAATATCAAAAGTCCCGTAAGTTATAACTCTTTTCATTATTTCTGCTCCTCTTGCAAAAGTTTTTGTATTTCTTGCAACCGGTTTTCCGTAATACGATACATTTGGTGTGAATGCATTGCATTTTTCGGATATGCCATATAATCACCATATACGGTTTTTAAATATTCATCATATTTATTACAACAAGGAAGTTTTAATCCCTCAAACTCAATTTCTCTTAACGGATAGAAAACTTCATAATTAAAAAACCAGTGTTTCCATAAATGGTAGAAATCTACACCCCAAAGCAAATCTGACTCGGACTTTTTTGTATATTCTCCGTTAACCAACAACTTTTTTCTCAGTTTATGAATTTCTGAAAGAATTTCATCGTTAGATAACCCTTTTTCATCCACAATTTTATTAATATCATCTTCTCTGCATTTTTTAAAATACAAAGTAAGCTCTTGTTGTTTTTCTTTTGATAAGGTCTCTCCATAAAAATCATAAGGGAATATATCTATTGCGAATTTCGAATCTCCACACCTTACTTTTATAAAACAATTTCTTGCTTTATAATCTTTACGTGGATACAAAGCGATAAGATTAGGATTTCTTGTTTTTGAGTTAAAAGTTTCTATAAATTTATCATAAAACTCCCTTGGCATACCTAAATCAACATCATCATCCCATGGAATAAAGCCTTTATGCCTAATTGCACCAAGTAATGTGCCAAAATCTATCCAATAATCAAATCCTGCTTCTTTACATACATAATCAATTTCTTTTAATATATAAATTTGAATCAGTTGAAGTTGTCGCACAATACCTGTAGCTTTCGGTACTTGCGTTATATCAACATGCTTCTTATAGTATTTAAACTCCTTATTTACTTCCCTGATTCGTCTTCTCAATGCAAGTTTTAACAAGGAAAACTTTATAAACCCAAGTATTGTTATTTTTACATGAGCATCATCAATATCCAAAATTTTTACAAAAGGCGATACTACCTTTTGTAAAAGTAATAAAACACTATTTTTCATTTATCCTAATTCCTATAAAAAAATTTTACGATAAACAACACAAAAAATCTATTAGCTTTAAAACAAAAAAAGAGAGCGGTAAGCTCTCTTAATTGTTTCTGTATAAGTAATCTTCTATTGTATTTAACCGTATATGTGCCGATTTCCCGCTTTGCTCCACTGCAACCATCCGTTCTATAAGGTTATTGTGTTTATCTTGCTTTTTATCTATTTCGGCTAATTTTTCTTCGAACTTTCCCATTTTGTATGATACATACAACGCCTGAAATAGTACCGTAACCAATATTGCAACTAACCCGACTATCGCTTCACCCGTCATTACTACCACTTTCTTTTGTTTAAATCTCTGCCAAAAAGTTTTTGAAAATTATCAACCCCGTGAAACATTGCCCGGCGTTTAACTGCGTTAAATTTCCCAAAATGTAAACACAAAGTTTCAAAAATCAAAGTGGAAAGATATCGGTTATTCTCTATTACTGCGTGATGTTCGCACAGGTAATCGTGAACACAAGAAGCAAGTCTAAACCTTGGGTCAGTTCTCTGCCCGATTATTAACCATAAAAACGGCGGAACATTTGCTCCATTCCAATCGTAACCCTTTGGAATTGTAAAATTATACATTTTATCTTTAAATTCAATAAAAATTTCTATATCTTGCAATACGATAAAAGGCTTTTTTAATGCCGACTCCGTTTCTTTCTCGTTTAATCCATACAAAGATTTATCCCCGAGCAACTCATCGGGGGTAGGGCAACTAAAGGCTATTAACAAGCCTTTCCGCCCTGTTATTATTAACTCTTTCATATCTCCTCATTTCTTATTAATGCAAAAAATTTATCAAATAAGTTTCTGTCGGATTAGTAAATCCGACCTACAATAATTAAAACTATTGTGTCTTGCCATTCATATAATCAGTTACCGATAAATTGGTAAATTCAACCGGTAATAACATGAATTATTACTCAATATTCATATCAATAATATTACTTATGTCTGTATTATTTCCCCAATTTAAATCATATAAACTGTTTTTAACAAATTTGTGGAAAGAAGAATATTTCCAATCTTTTACAGATTCAACATACCCATGTTTTACAGGATTATAATGAATATAATCCAAATGTTTATTCAAATCGTCCTCATTTATAAGAGTATGCTCCCAATATCTGTTTTGCCACAATCTATTGTAGGTCGGATTTACTAATCCGACATTAAAAAGTTTTGTTATTGAATACTTAAAAGCTTTTATGATTTTGGGGTAATCACTAACTCAAGAAGGTTTTATAATACAATGAATATGATCCGGTTGAACTGAATATGCAATTAGTTCAAAATTATAATATTTCTTAATGTTATAATATCCTATTTTTATAAGTTTAATATTTTCTATTAATATAGGAATTCGATTATTAGTAACAATTGTTATGAATATCAATCCATTTTGTATAAACAATCTTCTATAATTCATAAGATTATCATATCATAAAGTTTCTGTCGGATTAGTAAATCCGACCTACAATAATTATGACTTACTCGTTCTCCGGACTTTGTCCGTCCGAAATTCCGTTTCTTGGAATTTCATCCACAAAAACAACCGTTCACTTCACTATCGTTGTCGTTCACTTTGTTTTTGCTACTTCGGCGTTCCGCTTTGCTTCAGCCTGCGGAAATTCCGTAGAAATCGTTAAATACTTGTTGTTTACACTCATTGATAAATTGTTCTGTTACGGTTACACCTGTATTTTGCGTTAACTCCGTACCGTTTAACGTATAAGTAATTATTTGTACCCCGGCTTGCAAAAGCGGTACAATGTCCGTTAAAAAATCTTTAAATGTTCCGTCTTTCATTGTTACCTTTCGGCGGACATACCCCAAACTTGTATTAAAAAAGTCCTTATTAAATTGTTCAAGCATTTCTGCCTGTTTTTCCGCTTCATAGTTAGGGTTTAAAATCATCTCACCATTTTGGTAAATAACTTTTTTTCTGTCCTCAAGCCAAGCATTATAAATCTCTTCTGTAGTTTTAACCTGCATAATGTCTTCATCGAGGTATATCGAATTAAAATCTATAATTTCATTATTTCTTATATTTGCGTGCATTTTTAATCCTTTCTAAACATTTGTTCCGACTCTGCGATATGCTATCATTGAAAGATAGTTCTCGGAAGCATTATTAGTGCCGATTTTCATTAATACCTGTTTTTGAGAAACAGGAATAAGGAATGTATTTGCCTGACTCCTTGCATATTGACCAATATCGGACATATATGTTTTACTGCTAAACTCAAAAGGCGGAAAATCATTCGCATATACCGTAACATTACAACCTGTTGTATGATATGTTTTTATATTGAGAATTACCTCATAAGTATAATTATCACTCGGTAGATAAGAACTTAAATCTATTGTGTAAGTACCTGTAGCGGTTGCACTGCTTAATAAGTACGGCGAGGAAACCCATTGTCCGTCAATTGCCTTTTTGCCTGTTTCTGATAAATTACTTAAATCGGTATTTGATTTACCTTGTAAACCGCTTGCCCATTCGCTCCAATTCATTTGGCTTTCATTTACACTCCCCGAGGCTACAACTACAAAATAACGCATACGCACGTTATCACCTTGTACTTTTGCATTGTCCTGATAGGTTGAAGAAGAGTTAGAAGCATTAAAATCTAAAATGTTACCAATATCAAAAGTATAAGATTCACCCAGTGAATATTTTCTTGTTGTACCTGAAGCCACCGAGTCCGAAAAAGCACCTGACGGAACTATACCGTTTTTAGCAATTATACTGTTATAACTGCCTTTTAAATTCGGTAAACTTTCATTATAACTTTTTCCGAGTTCCGTATCACTTTTCGCTTGAGTGATATAAGCTCCGTCTTTAATTGTCGGAACTTTAAACTTATTATTTACACTATCAACCGCAAATTTACCGCATTGCCCGTAAGCGGTAATATCAGAAGCATATTCATCATAAGTACAGGTTAATAAAAGAGGAGTTGTTGCGGTTAAATAATTATTCCACAAATCATTAAACTGTTCTTTTGAGTATTCACCGCCGTCGCAAGGTAAAGAACCCACGGGAATATAATCGGCGGTACATACCAACGGGTAAATTGTACCTATCGGCATAGCAGAAGATACTTCTATTATTTCCTTTATATTATTTATACCCGCAGTTGTTATGTTATCCATATCAATATTGACTTTTGTATTTAATACAAGACTTGCATTCTTTGCTTCCAATGCAGAATTTGCCGCCTTTTGAGCTTCCGTAACTGCATTTTGTGCTGCACTTTGTGCTTCACTTCTTGCCGTATATAAATTATTAACCAATTCATCAGGCGTTGTAGTTTCACCCTCTTGAACTTTTACGGCTCTTTCTACCTTTCTTGTCAGAATTTGCAATATTCTTACAATATAATCAAAAGTCCACTCTAAAACACTTAAATTAAGGTTTGCTGAGTTTTCAAACTCACTTTCTTGCTTTATAGGCAATGATAGGGAAAGTGTAATCATTTCTTCCGTTGATAAAATGTTATAACTTGAAGTTTGAAGAGGAAACGTTATATAACTTCCGTTTCTATTACCGGTTTCATTTATGGAATAATCAATGCCTAAAGTTAAAACCGTTTCGTTGCCTGCATTTATATTTTTATGGGTTACAACCAATTCACTTTCATTTTCAATTAAAAAATCAAAATCAAATGTTGTTGATGAACCGTTTCCCGTATAGTTATTTACCGGAACTATTGATGAAACTGTCATTTTTATCCTCCTTCTTTTGTTGATATCTTTCCAATGCGGATTTTATAATTTTATTTCTCACTTCTAAATCTGCTGTTTTTTTATTTGTTTCTTCATAATTTTTCTTTAAATTCAAAACCAATTTTACAAACGAATATATTTCGGAAATTTCCGTAATTTTTAGCTTTATAAGCTCTTTTTTTACATAATTAAAATCTGAAGCAAACATTGACTGTTCAATATCTGTTTGTTCTTTTAATGCTTCAATAAATAAAAAGTCCTCCGGGGATAAGTCAGAGTGCAAATCAGATATTTTCTTCTTCTTGAATTTTTTAAAATCCTCAACAGAATTTTCAATCAATTCAATAAACAACTTTTTATCGGTAGAAATAAATCCGTCTTTTAAAATTTTATCTATATACTTACGTTTAGCATTTTGGCTTTTTTCATCTAAAAAAGTATCTATATAAAGAATTGCATTTTCAGGTTCTGACTTTGATATTTCAATTATCTTCTGCCAATTTTCTTCATTTGAGTCAGCTTCTTTATTCTCTTTATCCGTATCTTTTTCTTTTTTGAAATCCGAAAGAAATTTTCGTATCAAAGTTTCCTTTTCCTTATCATTAACTTTGTTTATTTCTTTATCATTTTCTTTATCCGTTAGTTCATAAGAAAATAACTCTTTTGCAAAATTATATGAAATTATGGTATTTTTCATATTTTTTAAAGCAGTTTCAACCTTGTCTTTTTCCTTTAGATTAATTTTTTCCTTAAAATTTTCATAAAGAACAGCACCTGTAACATCCTGCTCATTAACAAAACTGTTTATTAAAGAGAGGTAAAATTCCGTTTCAAAATTTTCTTTTCTTGTCTTAAAAGTTTTAGAATTCCAATTTTCTTTTTCTGCCATAACTTTAAGAACTTCAAGTGCATTCTTATAAGAGGAATTTACTATGTTAGAATTATTTTTATATGCGACTGCTCTTTTTATTGCAGAGTTCAAGGCATTTTCATAAACGGAAATCTCCCAGTTCTTGAGTTCCTTTGTTTCGTGAATTTGCATTTGCTGCCTTATAGCTGAAAGTTTTTTCTTTTTTATATCTGAAACTATTTCATAAGAAATTTTTTCATTAAATTTAATATTTGCAATTTGTCTGTTAATAAAATCGTTTAATTCTCGTTCAAATTCTTTTGTTTTTCCCTCTGCATTTTTCCCCTGAAAAGAGAAAAACCCGTTTTCCGAGAATAAAACATCCTGTTCCCATTTATCAATGGCATTACTTAATTCTAAAATTTTTACTTTGTCATAATTATTTTTGTCTTCAATTTCGATATCAGAATGCTTTACTGTCGGAATTTTTCTAAGAGAAAAAGATTGTAATACATCATAATTTTTATCCATAAACACCTCAAATTTTTGTTCCATTATTCGGTTTATTTGTATTATTTTTATTGTTTGATTTTTTATACTTTGAAGCGAATGATGAAGAAATACCGTTTAATCCTGACAATAAATATTGGCTTTTATCTTTAGCTTGAAAACTTTTAAGTTGAGCTTGCATGTGGTAGTTTTCCGCCCTTGAAAGATATGATTGAGAACGCAAGTCAGCTTCTTCTATTGCATTAAGAGCTTCTAATTCACCGTTTAATTTCTCATCTTCCATTTTATTAAGCGTATTTTCAGAGCTTAATGCAATATTACCGGCTGCAGAGTCAGTTTTTTCCTTACTTATTCTTAAAATAGCCTGTAACCTTTTTTCTCTTGCAGCCTCTATTCCCTCTTGACGTTCATTGCCGGCTTGTTCTTCCGCTGTTTTTGCCTGATTTTCCAGTGATATTGCCTCTGCTTTAGCTTCCGCTTTCTCTTCTGAAATTTTCTTCCAAGTTACGAAAGTACTCACCGCTTGAGCAACACCTGATGCTACATCTTGTAGTGTACACATTATTTCCCCTCTTTCTTTGTAAGTTTATAAAAAAATTCAAAATTATCAGGGATTTTCATCCCCTTTGGAACAGGATTATCAAAAACAAATCCGAGTTTTTTCAACCATTTTTTTGCTTGGATATTTGAACAATAAATAAAGTTATACAAAATTTCAAACTTATTTGACGCTAATTCAATTTGCTTAGATATTTCTTTTGCCAATTTAAGTTTATTATTGATAAATTCATTTGTTGTAAGTAACCAAACACAGGCAATTGATTTTTTCCCCTCTATTCCGCCCATTGCAAACGGCTGCAATTTTGAATTTCTTAAAATTGTAATCTTTGATTTTTTCAATCTGTTAAAAGTTCTTTTTTTCCACTCTCTCCCAAACAAAGCTGTCAATTCAGCTTTATCCTCTTCTCGCAAGTGATTTAAAATGTATAAAATATCGCTACGCATTACTATCTGCCACCGTTACATCTAAAGATATCGAATTTATAGTTAACGGGAACGGGTAAATTTGCTTTATTCTTACGGTTGCTTCATTTGAGTAATCATAAAATGCCTGCATTGAAATATCACCCGAGTACAAATAATTAACATCATCTATACTTTTTATACTTCTCGTGTTTTGACAAAGTTCCCCGTTGGAAGAAACTAAGAAAAAGTCCTCTCTTGATTTATCAACAAAAACGTTAATTTCATTTACTGATTTTGTAAGTCCGTACGTGCTATCACCCTCTAATCGAAGAGTTTCAAGCTCAAACTCATAAGGTAAACCTGCAACTATTTTTGAAGCTGCATTTTTCAAAGTTATACTTCCATTTTGGACAGTTAATCCGATTTCAATATCACCATCTGCCAGTACATTAACTTTTTCACCCTCAAGATGACTTAACCCCGAAATTGTTTTTATCGGAGTTCCGCTATAAGTCAGACAACAATCCAGAAAGATTCCGTCCTCTGTTTTATTAACGGTTCTTGTTGCCATTCTTTCAATAAAACGCTTGGTTTGACCGTTTATAATACGCTTTACAACGAAATAAACAACATCTTCATAGTCCTCTCTGACAACAGTAACCGCTTCAAATTCTCCTTTTGTTGTGTGCCGGTGCCAGCCGGTTACTTCTTGCTTTTTGTTATAAGTTAATGCGTTAACGGTACCATCTGACATAACGCACCATAAAATTCTGTACGGTTCTTTTGAGTAAGCCATATCTACAACTTGTTTTCCGTCAAATAAATGATTTGCAAATATAGACAGTTCTTCCCCGTCATAACTGTCCGAGAGATAAGTATAACCCAAATCTCTAACTACACTTCCGCCTGATTGCACATATAAAATCATATTTCCAGAAACAACCGGTGCCACATGCGAACACCCGTAGAAACTTTGAGGAGAAGCAATAACCGACGAGGTTGCACTAAATGAGCCGTCTGTCCCGTTTAATTTCCATTCCGCACCCGAAGTCAACAATACTAAATCATTAAGGGCAATAATATGCCGTATCTCATTAACTTCCCTTTCCGACAGCGTAACATCAATAGAGTTTGAAGCCGCAAGAGGTCTTGAAACATTAAAGTTGTTGTTTGTTCCTGTTTGTGAGGTTACTAACCTTTGAGGGTTATTTTTCAAACAAGCATAAACCTTTCTTTGTTGAAAGTAATTGACGCATGACGGATTATTGTTATCCTCAAATGGATTGGTTAATATCGGTGCGGTTGAAGTCAGGTCAGGTTCTATCTTATCATCGGTAAAAGAGTTTGTTGTAGTTGTACCGATATAACCCCATACTCCGTTAACCTCACGATAAATATTATATTCTACTGCCCCCTGAACGGCATCAAACGTAATAGTAATATATCCGCTTGTACTCCAATATGCTTCCGATTGCCCTTTTACCTTTATTTCATCAGAACAGTTGCTCTCTTCATAAGTTTCAGCTTTTACGGCTGTAACAACATAGTTGTAGTATTTTTTATGATCAGTACCGCCTGTCCAAGTACCTTTAACATTTGTCGGAGCAGAAATTAACGGTTCAAAGTTAATTGCGGTTAAATTCCAATCGTAATGCGACAACCTTGAAAGTTCATAAGGAGGATAATCTTTATGACAAAGAGTAAGTACATCGGCATTTTGTGCATATTTAATATTTAAAACATCATCAGTTGTATATGGAAGAGTAATTTCAACGGGAGAATCTGCTTTTTCGTTATCGGCAGGATAAACAATTTGTGCCCCGTCTTTTATAAATCTTGCATATTTATCCCCAAACTCAAGTACATAAGTTTGCTCTGTATTAAAAGAAAACGGAATCAACTTAACTTTTTTAGAAGAATTTTTTACTTCACAAACCATTTCTAAGCCTGCTCGATTGCTGACACAACCCTCGGCACGAACAAACCCGTTTTTTAAAGTTTTCAATCCTATTGAATATTTTGATAAATCATTTCTTGAATATAAAGCAGGACTTAAAACTCCGCCCGTAAAAGATTTTTGTGTATATCTGCTCATTTCAACCTACCTGACATCAAACCAATCACAATTATCTCTGCTTTTTATATATCCCTCAGAAGCATTTATTGCCTTAGCTTTCGCCAATAAAGTCGAATATATGCTCAAACAATCGCTTTGAATACTTCTGTTTCCGCATAAACTCGGAGCTGCAAGAAAAGATAAATACCAGCTTAAAGCCATTACAAACTCGGCAGTAAAAAAGGTTTCATTCTCAATCAACCTTGTATATCTCAAGACTGCAGGTGTAAGGTTTGTATTTATAACCTTATTACCTTGGCGGTTTGAGGCAATTTCAAATTCAACAATATCACTGTCGGCATAAGGAATAATCTCTCTTGCAAATAAACAATCATTCGGGTAGTCATACTCGTATAAAAACTTTGGATTTTGAGGCATTTCACCTGTCAAAGAAAGTTCTCTGTATGCATTTGCAAAGTTCCAATCAAAATCTTTAAGCACTTGTGCCTTTGCGGTATCATAAAACTCATTTAGTACAATTGTATTTTTATCATTTTGATTTGCATTTTGAATGCTGACACTAATTTTTAAGTTTTTTAAAACTATATTAAAAATTTTAGCTTTTGTATAATTCATTTTTTGTTCCTTTAAAAAAAAGTATCCGGCGTAATGCCGGATACACGAAAGATAAAGAAGAATGCGATTATTTATTATGAGGTCCCTGTTCTTGCGAATCAACAACTCCCGCAAAGATTTTACCTGTTGTGGGTGTTGCTCCGGTAACTTTATAATACAATCTCATATAACCTAAGTTGCCTGTAGGAAGATATTTTAAAGAACTTACCGCCCCTTTTGTTAAATTTGCAAGCAGAATTGTTTGCTCAGTCAAATCAACCGCAGTTGCAAAATTTTCTGTTGCAGATGTTTGAACTTTAATTGTAAGACTTGTTAAATTGTTAAATGCTTCGGTAACTTGAATATACATTTCAACCGGAGTTCCGAATGCAATCTCTCTGTTGCCGAGCTTTATTATGTTTGTTGAAGCAGTATCCGCAGTAACTGACTGATTATTTGAAAATAAACCTTGTTCATCTAAAATCATTTTATATTTTCCTTTCCACTATAATACAGACGCTTCCGTGCAAGTGATTTGTTCACACTCACGGATTGGAATATTTTTATAATGAAGAATATTTTCATCTAAATATTCTTTTATTGTGAAGTTTACGTTTGTTTTTTCTTTTAATTGTGCTTCAAAGTACATAAGTACGGTTGAATTACAGTAAATACAAGTTTTTCCTGTTTTTGCAAATCTTCTTACTTTGTAGTAAGCCTTATTTAAAAGATTTTCGAGGTTAGCTGCAGAAGTCGTTCCGAGGTTCCCCACGCTGATATTTGATATTCTGCAAGTAGAACGCCAATCACGAACAGACAAACCGACATCCATTTTAAAATGATCCTGATAAACTTTTCTTTTACCGCCGGTTGAACTTGTTTCGGTTAAAACACCGTCATCTTTATGTTGAACACCTGCTTGTGAGCCTTGCGGATACAACAACGATGTATGTAAATCTCCCCAAGTAATCATCCAAATTGATGTGTTATCACTGCCGGTGCCGCCCCCATCAATAATGTTTGAACCGATTTTCTTTGCGTCTGTTGATTTTTTACCATATCTTACTGCCAAACCGTCAAAAGCAGCCGCATTATCTTTGATATTTCCGTAGAAAACCGTTTCTTGAAGTTTTTGATTCATTGCTTCAATAAAAGCAGAAGATTCTGATAATCTGAACAATTTAGGATTTTCTGACTTGTCAACCAAATCAACATCAACTATTGAGTAAGTTTCTAACATGCCTGTTACATCTTTTACTTGTTCTGTTGTTGATTTTGATGACGGAACATATCCGTAAAGATTACGAAATACTGCAGACGGAAGCCCTGTTCTTATTGTTGTAATGTGGTTTGAACCGTCATTACATTGAAGTGCGTTTGCGTCTTGAAGTAATTCGTTTGTTTCGGTCATCATTTCGATAATTTCAGCGGCAATTTTGCCGTTTTCCGTTCTTTTAAAACGGTCTGCAAGTGTTAAATAATTAGCTCCCAATGTTGCCATTTTGTTTTCCTTTCTTTTTTAAATTACATCGTAGGGAATAAAATATCTTCCCTATTCTCTTTCGGAGCAGCTGCAATATTTACGCCATATACAAAATCATTTTGCATTCTTTTACCGATATTCCAAAACATTCTTACAATCTGCGGATGACAGTTTAAGCCTGTTTTTGCAAGAAGAGCTTGTGTTTCATTGTTTGCAAATTGAGTATATGCAATATTTGCAGTTTTCATTGTTCTTTCGAAATTGACTCCGCCTAATTCTCTATCGTTAAGCAATTCGTGCTTATATTCTTCTGTTTGTTGTCTTTGTTGTTCAGCCATAGCCTGTGCGTAATTGTTACCCATGTGCTGTGTCAGCTTTACTGCCATTGACATTAATGAATCTGCACTTTTTTGCGACAAGTTATACTTTGAAGCCAATTCGTTGAACTCATTTAATAAATTTTCGTCGTAACAATAATTTTCAGGAAGCTCTACTCCTGAATAATCATATTTTTCAGGTTTGCCGTAGCAACTTTCTTCTTCATTTGAAGCAGGTTGCATATTTTGTTCCTGATTAAAAGCATTTGCTCCTAATGGCATTGCATTTTGCTCTTGTAAATCTTCGTTTGTCATTTTCTCTCCTTTTTGTTATGTTAAACCCAGTCTTGCCATTAAATCACTTCCGTAAGAGTCAGTCCCTGCAATATTTTTGATTATTTCGGAGCCCTCTTTTACTTGTTCAATAGCTTGTTTTTGAGCTTCTTGCTCATCATCTTTTTGTTTCTGTTTTTCTACCTCAACTGTCGGAACAATTTGTTCCGGTGAAATATTTGCAAATTCCGCATAGTCATCAATAATCTTGTTAGCATTAAGTTTCTTTCCTAATGCAGGGTCTAATGATTGTGCCAAGTTAACCGTAAATGTTGTAAATCGTTCCATTGCGGAAATTTTAACCGCCTTTTGAGCTTGTGCTAAAGTTGAAACAAATTCTATCTCCATATTTGCTCCCATAATTTCTTCCGGAATTTCAGGTAATATGTTTAAATTTACGCACTCATCAAAAACCCAATCTATAATATGGTTTAGTCCGTTATGAATTTGTTGGAGCAAAGGAGAAAGAAGTACCATTTTCTCCTCTTTTAATTCATTTACTTCCGTTGCAGTCCTGCTTCTTTCGGATGTATTCAAAATCATTGCAAACAAGTCGTTATAGAAAATCTCTTTTATTGATTCCTTTAATTTTTCTATAATCGAATCAACCTCTAAAACCCTTGGATTAACTTCATAAATCGGTGATAGACCTCTGCCGTTTTCATCTTCTTCAATAAAAGCAGCAGGAGCATCAATCATTTTTTTGTTTTTTAAGCTGGCAGGGCCTTTGTAAGTCGGGCTTATCATTTTCTTTATTGCTTTCCCCTCATCCACAACCATACTCATAAGTTGTTTTACATCAGGTAGTGCGTTCACCCCGGGGCATTCACAAGGATAAACATCTTCTCCGTTTACTTCCGATTCAAAAACAGCATACGGAAATTTATCGAAGCCACTTTTTGATAAGAATTTTTCTTCATTAGAATCACTTTCATAATATACGGAAATAAACGCTTTATCCTCTGCCCACACTGAATCAGGATTATATGATTTATTCGGTTCTACAAAATGCACAATTTCAAACAAATCTTCAAATCTGTTGGTTTCAATAGATTTTAAAACTTCTTTTGAAACATTTTCTTCCCCAAAGCGGTCATAAATATTTTTTGCCGTATCCATATAGACTCTGCAAATTGTATCAACTTCACCTTTGTAGTTTTTTGCAATACGATATGACCCGACCGGTAATAGTTGACAACGTAATATTGATGCTTCATCATTCAGTAAAGCTAATACCGAAATCCCAAATACTCCGAGTTGTTTATATACAGAGGGCAAAATTCTGTATAAATCAGATGAGTTAAAAATATCTCTAAAAATATTTTCAACCCCACTGCACCAAGTTTTAACTTCATAACTTTCCTCACTCTTAAAATTGCGTACTTTAACCTTAAACCAATTTGTTGCAGGACTGGTTGCCCCTGACATCATTCCTGATGAAAAGTTTCTAAGTGCAATAAGCGGTGTTGAATCTTTAATTTTTCGATTTTTTGCCGGTTGTTTATTCACTATTCTGGAAAGAAATCTTACGGAGCGAGGTAAAAAATAATCAGCAAGCTCTTGCCAGTCTTGCTTTATAGAATTAAAAGCAATATCCAGTTCACTTCGTCTGGAATTAAAATATCTTTTTGTATATGCAGGTTTTATCATTTTATTCCCCTAAAAGTTTCTTTTTTGAAGCGTTAACATCATCATCCAATCCATTGTTAGTAGTTTTGATATTTTCGGAAATTAATCCGACATTACCCCGCCTGTTATCAATGCTTGATTTTTGAACTGAAGCATCAGCTTTTGTTGCAGTTTTAATTACTTCTGCCTTTTTAGTGTTATTAACTACCTTTGTTTTTAAACACATAACCTATCCTTTCATTTTTGCGTATAAAAAACAGGTTGAAAAATTCAACCTGCAGAGTTTTAAATTTATTGAATATAGGAAAATTTTGTAAAATTAAAATACTATTAATTAATAGTTATATACGATTTTAATTCTCAGTTTATCCAATCGGATTATAAACGTTCTTCTGTTCATTCTAATCATTAAAATCTTTACGCAAGAGGTCTGCCCTGTTTTCATACTTTGTTCTTCCTTCTCATATCTATTCTCTTCCAACTTCAATGAATAATCAGTTTATATGCTGATTTTCATTTTTACCTCTCTACTATCATATAACATTATCGTCAATTTTATACTAACGCATTTTCCTTTTTGTAAATTATCAAAAAAATTTTATTATAATATTCTTGGTCAATACATATTGAGTTAAAACAATATAAAATCTATATTTTAAGTCATTAAAATCGTAAGATTTACGTGACAATCATTTGCTATTGTACTGTCCTTGCTTGACCTGTACAGCAAGGACAATAAACATATTTTGTCAAAATGACATGACCTTGCAACCCTGAAACAAATCATTTCAAACTATAGTTTAATTAATACAACAATCTTATCCGTATGGATCGAAGTTTGACTCTAAAATAACAGTGTCCTCACGTTCATCTATAAGATACGAGTAATAATTAATTGCATAAATGCCCATCATTAAACTATCGGCGAAATCAGGGCTTTCACCTTGCTCCGATTTCATTTCTTTTTTAGATTGTATGAAGATTTGTCCGTTTGGTTTGTATGATTTTTTTATGTATTCAAGCTGTGATATGGTTAAATCCGATGATATTTTTAACCACTCATTATCTATGAAATCTTTCAAGGTTAAATACCCGTCTGCCCGCCGATTTAGTGCGTTTGGTCTGTTGCTGGTTGCCGCACCGTTAAATTTTATAGTATCAGATATAACATTTTTTATGCTCACATAAATAGAATAACCAAGCCCGTCTGCGTCAAGAATTAATAATTGAGGTTTCCATTTTGAATACAAATTAATAATTCTTCCTTTTGTAATATCCGTATCAGGCTCACTCCAGTGTTCTTGACACTCCAACGCCCATTCTGTATTACTTTTTGATTCAATCAGACTTGCAACACACAAGTCGCCTCCATTACCGGCTAAATCAACAGACATACAAGCTATTCTTCTGTAATTTTCTTCTCTGAATTTTATATTTTTTGCCTTATCTAACTTTATTGCCGAAAACAAAAATTCATTTCCGCTGTCAGTAGGATTACCTTCCCATATATACTCATAATCAAGTAAATTACGCTCTTTACACCTTTTCGCTTCCATTATTAATTTTTCCGGACAATGTTTATTATCATAATAATTTATTTTGATATGAAAACAATCATCTCTTAATATGAACTCCGAATACACGGGATCTTTTCTCAATAACCTGTTCATAGTAAATATTACAGTAGAGTTTTTCTTTCTGATTGTCGGGATAATTACATCAAGGGTTGATTTTGTAATAGCTTGAGCTTCATCAATCCACAAAATATCAATGCCCTCAAGCCCCTTGATGTTAACTCTTCCCTGTTCTCTAAAACCCTTAAAAATAATACTTGAACCGGTTAAATTATGTACAATTTTGTGTGATTTAACTGTAAAATTCAAATCATAATCACTTATTAAATCATTGAAAATTTTATACACACTGTCAGAAATTGTCGCCTGAGTTTCTCTTCCGCAACACACTCTGACTTTTCGTTGTTCACTTATCCATAATATAATTCTTGCTATACTTTGGGACTTGCCACCACCTCGCCCTCCTTCTATTAAAAAATAGTCATATTTATTAAAATCTGTCAATATAGGGATTAATTTTTCAGGTATATCCAATATTTCAGGTAATTCAATCATCTTTATTTTTTATCTCCTCGCCGACTTCAAGAAATAACTCTTTACCGTCAATCTTTACACTGCCCATAACATTTATTTGTGTGGCCTTTGTTTCTTTTTCATTATATAAACCACACAACTTCCCTTTTAATTCTTCGGCTTTCAAAAAGATTGAAATATCAGGATTAACTTCATCATCCTTTCCTCTGCGATTAAGTGCCATTTCCTGAACGACTTCAAGATTTTCAAAAGAATCTGTTTTTGAATATTTATCAGCTTGTTTTTTCTTTCTCGGCATAGTATGTTCCCACCTAAAATATTATCAATGTCAAAAGGCTATCCGCCCACAATTTTTATGAGTTTCTTTTGTCCGTTAAAATCTACTGCATATTGGTAAATTTTCCCGTTCTTATGCTCCTTATTCACCCCAAAAACAAAGCCGGCGTTTTCTTTTTTGCCGACTTTTATTTTTACTTCTTTCCAATCTCCTGATTGTATGCATTGTATGAATTTTGCAGTTTTCTTCCTCTTTGGTCTTATCTTTTCATATTTTTGAGTCTGAACATTAAATTGAGTAAGTTCTGCCACCAAAGAACCGCATTTAGGACAAACCAGAACCTCAAGTTTTCTATCTCGAAAACGAAAATCAGGAATTAAAAACACAGTTTTTAAAGGCTCAAAATAGCCTCCGCAACAATAAATCACAATCTACCCCCCTCTTACAAACCGGTCACCATTTCGAAATAAACCCTTCTACTCAAGTCTTGGCTCTCTACAATTTTATATTAACACATATTAATTCGTAACGATATATCTCTTAGAAATATATTTACATTTTGTTACATTTTCTCTATTTGTAGTATTTTAAATAATCTAAAAATCATTATAATTATTATATGAGTAATAAAAATAAAAATAAAAGAGCATTTACTTTAGCAGAAGTACTTATTACACTTGTTATAATAGGGGTAATAGCTGCAATTACTGTTCCTACACTTGTAAACTCTTATACTCAACACACTTATATTTCCGCATTAAAAAAGAATTATTCTGTTTTGAGCAATGCTTTTAAATTATCAAGAAACTATGATTACAATGATTTTGTCGATTGGCAAAATGAGGACGGAAACCAACAGGCAATTTGGCAAAATTATCAATATTTAAAACAATATTTGAATGTAATGCGTGAATGCAATAATACAGAGGGTTGCTGGTCACCTGATTTATCGAAAGCCCCCACAGGGGAGCCTGCAAATTCAGCGAATTCAAACGGAATTGGCGGAAACATTGTTACATTTACTCTTACGGATGGAACAAATGTCTGTTTGGATTACTGGAGTCAACAAAACTCAATTAATAATTTCGGTGTCAGCCAAGAGCTTTTACCAAGTCCTCTTTCAGTTTGGGTTGATGTAAACGGAGATAAAAAACCTAATATGCTCGGACGTGATGTTTTTGCATTTATTTTAACAAAAAACGGTCTTATTCCGGCAGGAGCAAACAATAATTCTGCAAATTGCTCAACTACAGGCTATGACTGTGCTGCAAAATATGTAGTAAAATAATCTATTTTTGTTTTATATATTCATCATAGTGTTCATATAAATCAGTTTCGAGATTTTTAATCTCATTCTCAATTTTTTCACACAAAACTTTTACATCATCTTTTGTAATATCTTGAGGAACATAAATCGGATTGCCATATATTGCAACAGTTCTGCAATACCCCAATGGTAATCTGAATTCATCCCAAGTGTTGAATTTAATGAAAGTTTTATCTTTTGAAGCCCAAGCAACAGGAACTATAGGAACACCTGAGTTTTTAGCCATATAAATAATACCGTCTTTTACTTTTTCTTTAGGACCTCTCGGCCCGTCAACCATCATTGCAATTGAACTGCCTACTTTTAATTTATCTAAAATTTCTAAAGAAGCACTAACTCCTTTTCTTTTGGATGAGCCTCTGATTGATTTTAATCCAAGACACTTAATCGCCCTTGAAACAATTTCCCCGTCATTTGAAGCACTGACTAAGACATAGAAATTTTCTTTGTCTTTAGTATTGTAAATCATACATTGGTTTCTATGCCAAATTGCAAATATAACAGGCTTTGACGGGTAATTAATCATTACAAACTTCAATAAATATTTCTCTATAGAGAAAAACAGGCTGACAAGCCACGCTAAAACACTTATTTTTGCTCTTTCTTTCAAATTTTTACTGACCACAAGCAACCCCTTTAGAAGAAAAGAGTACACCTTGCGATGTACTCTTTTTATAATTTAAGTTATTGAATATTTTCTTTAACTTCAGCAGCAACATTCTTTGAATCAAGTTTAATACTTGGACCCATTGTAGTAGTTAAATATACTGATTTTAAGTAAACACCCTTAGAAGATGACGGTTTAGCCCTTAAAACAGCATCAGCTAATGTGATGTAGTTTTTCATTAAATCGTCAGTTTCAAATTGAATTTTACCGATTGGAACGTGAATCATACCTTGTTTATCAGCTCTGAATTCAACTTTACCTGCTTTAGCATCTTTAACTGCTTTTCCTACTTCAAGAGTAACAGTTCCTGTTTTAGGGTTCGGCATTAAACCTTTAGGACCTAAAACACGACCTAATTTACCTAACATACCCATACAATCCGGAGTTGCAATTAAAGTATCAAACTCAAACCAACCGCCTGCGATTTTATCGATAATTTCTTCCGCACCTGCTTCATCAGCACCTGCTTCTTTTGCTTCAGTAGCTTTTGCACCTTTAGCGATAACACAAACTCTTACAGTTTTACCTAAACCTGCAGGTAATACAGTTGTAGAACGTACTTGTTGATCAGCATGTTTTACATCAATACCTAAAGACATGTGGCATTCAACTGTTTCATTGAATTTGCATGTTTCTTTTGCTATTTCTTGTAATTTTTTTATAGCATCAATAGCAGTTGATGGTTGTGTGAAATTTTCCATCATTTCAGCTATTCTCTTTTGTTTTTTAGTTAATTTTGACATTTCTTTCTCCTTTTGTGGTTATAACGCACTCGTGCTTCCACATTCTGTAACCAATCTTAATCTGCAACAGTTACGCCCATAGCTCTGCAAGACCCCTTAATCATTTCAACAGCAGCTTCTAATGTTGTTGCGTTAAGGTCTTCCATTTTAATCTTTGCGATTTCTTCTAATTGAGCATGTGTAATTTGACCGACTTTTGCTTTGTTAGGTGTTGCACTGCCTTTTGGTAGATTGATTGCTTTTTTAATCAATACTGCAGCCGGTGGTGATTTTGTTACGAATGAGAAGGATCTGTCTTCGTAAACATCAATAACTACAGGAATAACATATCCTGCTTGTGATTCAGTTCTAGCATTGAACTGTTTGCAGAAATCCATAATGTTTACACCGTGTTGACCTAATGCAGGACCTACCGGTGGTGATGGATTAGCTTTGCCTGCTTGAATTTGCAGTTTAATTTTTCCTACAACTTTCTTTGCCATTTTTTTCTCCTTTCGTGGTACCAACGGAACTTTCATTCCTTCCACATTGTTTGTATTTTATTTCCTTTGGACTTCCGCCCTCTTTGAAATTCGTTGTTATATTTTGTTGAGTTTCTTCTACTTCGGCGTTCACTGCGTTCAGCCTACGTAAAATCCGCCTCTTAAAATTTACCACTCACAAACTTAGTATCTCCGTTTCACAATTTATTCTAAATTGTTTCACTCCGAACAGTTTGCTCGTGTGTGCGTTTCACGCACGGTAATTTTCGCCTCTTGAAATTCCTTTTCGCTCGAGCCTGTCGTTCGTTCGGCTTCGCCTGTCCTCACTTCCGCTCTCGCTTACCAGACTCCGTCCGTACGGAATTTCGCTATATCTTTTGGATTTGCTTGTATTCTAATTCAACCGGAGTTTCACGACCAAATATAGATACCATAGCTCTTAATTTTGACTTGTCCGGATATACTTCCGTTATGTCACCGATAAATTCAGAGAACGGACCTGATATAATTCTGACTTTATCGCCTGCTTTAACATCAAGTTCAACTTTTGTAACCTGATTTTGCGTTTTATGAATAATTTTCTTGATTTCACTGTCTTTTGCAGGAATCGGTTTCTTTTGTGAACCTACAAACTTTGTTACCCCTGCAGTGTGTCTTACAACATACCAAGAATCATCATCCATAATCATTTCAACTAAAACATACCCCGGAAATATTTTTTCTTCCCTGTCCGTTTTTTTACCGTCTTTCATCTTTGTAACGGTCTTTTGAGGAACTTCAATACGGAAGATTTTATCTGCCATATTCATGTGTTCAATACGTTTTTCAAGATTTACTTTAACCTTGTTTTCATGACCTGTAACAGTATGAACAATATACCATCTCTTTTTAGGAGCTTTTGATTCTGCTGAAGCTTCTTTAAAATCAGCTTCTTTTTCAACCATGATTTCCTCTTTCGGGCTTACTTCTTCTTTTTTTTCTACGCCTTCTTGCCCAAGTTCCATATCTGATAAATGTTCAACTACTTCTTGTTTATTTTTTGTCATTATTAAATAATTCCTATCTTATAAAAAACTTTACGCTTTTAAGCCTAAAAGACTTATTCCGCCTTGAAGTACTATATCAATGAAATATATATACAAACTGAAAGCAATAACAACACCTAATACAACTACCGTTTGAACGATAACTTGTCTTCTGTCAGGCCATGTTACTTTGCCCCACTCGGATTTTACACCTTTAAAATATTCTATTATTGCTTCTTTTGACATTATTACCTTTCTTTATAATTCGCGCCCTGAAGGACTCGAACCCTCGACATCCGGTTTTGGAGACCGACGTTCTACCAACTGAACTAAGGACGCTTATTATAAATTAATTATCCTATTTTGTTTCTTTATGCAATGTGTGTTTTTGGCAGAACGGACAATATTTGTTTAATTCCATTCTTTCTTTTGAATTCTTTTTATTCTTTACTGTTGTGTAGTTTCTTCTTTTACATTCCTCACAAGCAAGAACTACCATTCTGTCGTTTTTCCCTTTAATTCCCATTGTGTTTTCACCTTTTCTTATCAAATTTTATTTATTGTTTTGTTGTTTATCTTTACAATAGAAAACTATAGAATATTGCTTTCTCTCGATATTCTATTTCCTTTGTGTAAAATCACTATTATATAGTAGCGTAAACATAATTTTTTTCAAACAAAAAATTTACAATTCTCAAAATTTCATACATTGTGTTGCGATTACTTCTTGAACCCACCAGGATTATCTATACGAAAAATAGCGAAAAAATTGGGAAGAAGTCCAAGTACAATA
>CAYYPD010000034.1:0-21631 GCA_964473445.1 uncultured Muribaculaceae bacterium | reverse complement strand
TTATATATCTTATAATATAATTGAGTTGAATTTTTAAAGGAGTCTTTAATGACAACTACTAATGATAATAAGGTATTAATGTTCTCCGCAGGTAAATAAAATGAAATTTTAGTTTGTAAGAATTATAAAAACACTTCACAAGAACCAAGAAGAAATTTATATTCTTCTTTAAATGCATTCGGGTGATATTTAACAATTCTGAATAGATTTGTTAATCTGCAATCTAAATCGTTATATATTTCTAAAAGTTACATTGGCACTAAAAAACGGAGAAGGTGGGATTCGAACCCACGGTGCAGATAGCTCCACACAACACCTTAGCAGGGTGCCGCCTTAAACCTACTCGGCCACTTCTCCGTGTGTTTTCAATAGTAACACAAACTTACTTATTTTATCAAGTCAATTTTATTTGATTTTAAGCAAAAAAATTTTTTATGTGTTTTTAAGCTTCTAGAGAGGGAAAAACATTGAGAATATCTTCAATTAACAATAACTTTAAACCAAAATTCGGTTATGATGTAAACTTAAACAAAGAATTAAAAAGCAAGTTGGACAACTATCCGGATAGATACTGGGCATCTACTTTAGCAACTTTAAATACGGAATGTAATGCAATTGAAAATACAATAAAATTGAATGAAAGAAATAGCGACACCTCAAGGCTTGACGATTATGCAGATATCTTTGTAACTCTTAAACAAATGCTTACTGCGTTTATTTCTGTAACATTTGACGGTTTTGATTTTGCTAAGCGTGAAATTGATTCTTATCAGGATGAATTTGTTAGAAGAGGTTCAGATACTGATGATTGGAGAGCAGAAACTATTTCGGCATTAAGCCAATGGGTTGATGATACACCTGATTCAAAAAAAGCAGATGAAGGGGAAAAACTTTTTGTTCCGCAATTTGATGAAAACGGAGTTGATATAAGAACGCCTTTAAATTATAATCAAAATTCAAATGTACAAAAACCTCAAGACACACAAAAATCTCAACAAAAAGCATCTTCTAAACTATCTAAAGATTCATTCTTAGAAGAATATAAACCAACTAAGGACTCTCCTAAGGGTTTTTCGGATGTTGCAGGAATGGATAAATTGAAAAGAGATTTGAATGAAGGCATTATCCGGTATATAAACAACCCAGAACAAGCACAGGTTGATTTTGAAGAATACGGGAAAAAAATGCCAAAAGCTATACTTTTATACGGTCCTCCCGGATGTGGTAAAACTTATATAACACAGGCTCTCTCACAAGAAGTAAAATCACCCTTATATTTATTAAATATAAGTAAAGCAGGTTCCTCATATATAAATCAAACTTCTCAAAACATTAAAGCTGCTTTTGATGAAGCTATCCAAATTTCTTCCCAAACCGACAAGCCATGCCTTATTTTCATGGATGAAATTGATACATTAGGCTTTGACAGAACATCGGGACGTGAAGCCGAAGATTTAAAACAGGTTGGCACAATGCTGCAATCCATTGATAAAGCAAAACAATCAAATGTGATTTTAATCGGGGCAACAAATAAATATAATATTTTAGATCCTGCTTTAAGAAGAAGATTTGAATCAAAAATATTTGTTGACGTACCGGATAAAGACGCAATAAGAGCATTAGTTATAAAGAATTTAACCCCGCTATCTAAGGGGAAAAATCTCTTGGCTGATGAAGAAAGTTTAAATAAAATAGCGGATATGCTTGTCGGATATTCTAACAGTTCTATTTGTAATATATCAAAACAAGCTGCATTGAATGCTTTAAGAAGAGATAGGGCTGATATTGCATTTGAAGATTACGAAAAAGCAATAAAAGAATCTACCGAAGAAAAACCGGAAAGCAGTGAATATAAAACAGAAACAGCTCAGACAAAGAAAAAAATCGGGTTTTAGTTCAAAAATTGAAGTTGTGAAATATTCATGCTAATATTATATTGCCGTGCTCCACGGGGACATTGCGGATCTCTCGACTCGAACGCATAGCGAGGTGCAGAGCCTACTGTGAGACTTATGTGAGGGCGGTGGACGGTAATAAAATCGTTGATATTAAAATCGGTTATGGCGTAACCCACCGAACCTTGTCAGGACGGGAACGTAGCAGCAATAAGGTGTAAGTTACGGGTGTAATTGCTTTTAAAGGAGAAATTATTATCGAAAATCAACTTTATATATGCCGATAGGTAGTGGCACGGTTAAAAAGAGGATTTATAATAGAATCCTCTTTTTTTTTGATTATTTATATTAAGTTCTTTCTCTTGTAATTTAGTGAAAAAATCTGTATTATAATTTTGAAAGGAGTTGCTATGGACTATTTACAAAATTTTTCTGATGTAATGTTTTTTGTTGCAATAATTTCAACTGTGCTTTTTGTTTTAAAAGTTGTTGTGTTCTATTTTACCGGTGGAGATAGTGAAGTAATTTCAGATTTTAATACGGAATTTGATTCTGATATTTCTTTTAACTTTATTTCTATCCAATCATTATTAGCATTCTTTATGGGCTTTGGATGGATGGGTTTAACATGCGTAAAACAATTTGAACTAACTGTGCTTATGTCCTCTGTTTACGCTGTTTTATTTGGCGTATTTTTAATGTTACTTTCTTCTTATTTGTTTTTTGTTTCAAAAAAGCTGAATAAGAAAATTGTAATTAATTTTTCAAAATCAATAGGAACTATAGGAAAAGCCTATTCGTCATTTGAGCCAAAATCAAGCGGTCAAATCGAAATTGTTATTAATGAAAAGTTAACTGTTTTGCCGGCTTTCAACAATTCAGATGAAGAAATTAAGGCATTTGAGCAAATAAAAGTTGTTGATTATAAAAATAATGTACTATATATAGAAAGGAATTAATAAAAATGTTTGCTATGATTTATGTTGCAATAGCACTTGTAATTTTATCGGCATTTGTATTTATTGCAAATCAATATAAACGTTGTCCGTCCAACAAAATTATTGTTGTTTACGGTAAAACAATCGGAAATAAAACCGCACACTGCGTTCACGGCGGAGGTACATTTGTAATTCCGCTTATTCAGGATTATGCGGTACTTTCTCTTGAACCGATGACTTGCGATATTGATTTGAGAGGTGCGTTATCGAAGGGTAATATCCGTGTTGCAGTTCCGTCAACATTTACATTTGGTATTTCAACAGATGATACAATTATGATTAATGCAGCGGAAAGACTTTTAGGGGTTAAAAAAGAAGATATTATTGTACAAGCAAGTGATATCATCTTAGGTCAATTACGTCTTTCAATTGCAACATTAACCATTGAAGAAATCAACCAAGACAGAGAAAAGTTTTTAGCAAAAATTAATGAAAATGTAAATACAGAACTTAATAAAATCGGACTTGAAATTATCAACGTTAATATTAAAGATATCACGGATGAATCCGGATATATTGACGCTATAGGTAAAAAAGCTGCTGCCGAAGCCATAAATAAAGCAAAAGTTGAAGTTGCTCAACAAGAAAAACTTGGTGCAGTTGGTGAAGCAGAAGCAAACAAAGAAAAAGAAGTTCAAGTTGCAGAACAAACCGCTCAAACTGAAATCGGTAAAACTAACGCAGAAAAAGAACAACGTGTTAAGACAGCAAATTTGGAAGCAGCAGCAGTTGAGGGTGAAAACATTGCAAAGGCTAACATTGCAGATTACAATGCTAATTTATCTGTTAAACAGGCAGACGCTTTGAGGGTTGGTGAAATTGCAAGGGCTAATGCTGAACGTGATGTATTGATTGCTCAAAAAGAAAGAGAAGAAGCAAGATTGAAAAAAGAAGAACTTGCACAGCAAGAAGTTGAAAAATTGCGTATTCAAATTGAAGCAGACGCAGAAGCAGAAAGACAAAGAAGAATTGCACTCGGTGAAGCTGATGCTATAAAAGCAAAATACTTTGCGGAAGCAGAAGGTGTAAAAGCTGTTCTTGAAGCTAAAGCTAAAGGTTATGAAGAATTAGTAAAAATAAGCAATAATCGTCCTGAAATAGCTACAAGTTTCTTGATGATTGAAAAAATTGAAAATATCGTATCTCAACAGGTTGAAGCTATCAAAAATATTAAATTTGACAAAATTACGGTTTGGGATGGCGGAGCCGGCAGTGATAAAGGCAGCACAACAGCTAACTTTATGAAAGATTTAATCAAGTCACTTCCTGCTATGCACGATTTAGCAAAACAAGCAGGCATTGAACTTCCTCAAATTCTTGGAAAAGTTGATAATGCAGAACCTAAAAAAGGAAATAAAGAAGAATCTAAACAATAAAATAAACAAATTTTCCAATAAAATTAAACAGTCGCTTATTGCGACTGTTTTTTGTTTACTTTTTTTCGATTATTGTTACGGAATGTAAAGGTAAAATTTTATATACTAAGTAAATAAATAGAAAATATTATATATTCATCAGATAAATATAATTTCAATATAATTTTTAAGTCAAAAACACTATAAATCCTCGTTATTATTGAGTTTTAACAATAAATCAGAGTAAAATTTATAATATAACTCGGTTAGGGCAATTTCATTTCCACAAAATTTTTTATTAGAGTGTGGGTTAGTTAAAATAAGTAATGAAAAGGTAGGTCAGTTATGGGTTATGCATTATTTGCCGCTCAAAAAATTAATTACAGCAATTTGGTTTTTAATTACCAAATGCAATTAAATGAAATTTCAGATGAAAGAATTCAGTTGGCTGAATTTATTGCTAACATTTCTGATGGTCAAGTAACAGGTGATGAATTAACGTCAGATCCGACAAATTTAGAATCGTATATTAGTTATATTAATGATTCAAACAGTTATGTTACTGCAAATATCGAGGGAGATGAGACAGCGGGTATTTCAGCAATAGATATTAATAATTTAGCACAATCACAATATGGGGAAAATGTTACTGCTGAGCAAATTGCAACTATTCAAGCTTCATTAGTAAGTTCTTTCCAAGAAAAATATGCAAAGTATTATCAAAAGCAATTAGAAGTTGAAGATCAAAAACTTGAAGCTAAACAAAAGAAAATTGAAACAAAACTAACAGCTGCTCAAAAGCAATTAGAGCAAATCGAACAAGCAGAAGGTCAAGCAATCGAAAAAGCTACTCCAAAATACGCCGGTCTTGGCTAAACATAAAAAACATAAACCTGTTCCCTATAACAAACTTAACATATATAAAGGAACCGTTGAACTCGGTTCCTTTTTTTTAGTTTGTTGTTTGAACTTTTGGTTTATATCCTTTTTCTCTTAATCGCTCAACAAATATATTTGCTTTTTCTTTATTTGAGAAAGATGATAATTGAACAACATAAGCTCCATTTATGTGTTTTACAAACGGACTTATTTCGGGGAAATCAAAACCTACTTGTCTTTGGATTGCAGTTGCATCGTCTATTGATGAATAATTGCCCAAATATACTTTTGTTAGTGTTGGAATTGGCGGAGGAATAATTATTTCTTTTTCACTTTTTCTGAATTCCTTCTTCCCCGATATAGCATCAGACAATTCAATGCGTTTTGGTGTTAAATCAATATTATGCTTTTCTTTTTCAGATACTTTATTTTTTTCAGTTTCTTTAGATTTTTTGTTGAAATCTTTTTCTTTATCTTTTTTTATTTTTTCTTCACTTGAATTTGATGTTATTTTTTCAAGTTCTATATCAGCTTTTGAGTTTCTTAATGCAACAGATGGCATTTCATCTTCAAGTTGAATCCATTTTAACCTTTCATCAACCGTTTTTATTTCAAATTCCATTTCGGATTCAGTCAATGTCATTGCTTCATTATTTCCGATTGCAACATCAACATCGGGGGAGTAAGACTTTACAAAATACATAAACGTAAATAATGCACATAAGAAAACTATTGCAAACAAAAGAAAATAGCCTAATATAAAGCGTTTTTTATTAATCTTTTTTTTCTTGTGTTTAAATTCAATTTCATTTTCTTCAAATGACATTATATAACACCTCTAACCTTACATGCTGCATAATTTATATCTAAAACTTCATTTTTATAAGTTTCTAAAATTTCACCGGCAAAACTCTTAATATCCGTAATTCCTGCATCGTTAGCTAAATCTGCAGCCTTAACGGGAGCACCCTCGGCTATTATATTAAGTCCAAAGTGAATTAACGTTGAAGTGATTGATTTCGTTGCGATTGAAACGGATAACTTTCTATCGTTTACAAACAAATCATCTCCGCTTCTTCTTATTTTTATATTAGGGTATTTTTTTTCTATTAATTCTTTTGTTATAGTAACCAAAAGTCTTTGTTTATAAACCATTTCTACCAAAGAAACATTAAAATTTTCTTCAATAATACTTAGCATTTTTTTGCTGTAAATAGGTTTATCATTAATAACATCTTCAATATCTACCATGTGGTTAAGATTAACTTCACATTCTCCGATAAATGCAACTATTGCATTTCCCATAATGTGAAAATTTTTGTATATCCAATGAGGAGAGAGTTGTTCTCCCGTATATTTGATTTCTTTATCAATAAATAAAGTTTTCATATTTTTATCCTACCCAAATAACTTTTTAATTATATCATGCCTGTTATTTAATTCCAAAGCACGTTTTAAACGGAGACAAGATTCACAAAGCCCGCAATGTTTTTCACTATTATGATAGCAGCTGAAAATCAGTTCAAACGGAACATTTAACTTTATCCCCTCTTCAACGATTTCTGTTTTATTTTTGTTTATAAGAGGTGCTATTACTTTAATATCCGCATTTACAGAGTATTTTAAAGTATTATTTACGGCATTTATAAATTCAAGTGTATTGTCTTTAAAAGTTGCACTTTCCTCTGTATTGGCACCCAGTATTATTGTAGAAAAACTTTTTGCTTCTGCAATTGCTGCAGCAATATTAATAAAAAGTGCATTCCTGTTGGGTACCCAAACTGCATTTGCACTTTGTTTTGTAATTTCTTCGTTATCTAAATCATTTTTACTTAATTGCGGGATATTTTCTTTTGTATTTAATGATGATGTAGAAATATCTTTTAGCCAATCAAGTTTTATTATTTTATGGTCAATATTATAAAATTTTGCGATTTCGGAAGATGATTTTAATTCTCTGTCAAATGCTTTTTGCCCATAATCAAAGAATAGTGCAAGTCTTACATCATTTTCTTCCATTGCTTTTGCCATGCTCACAACAGAATCCAGTCCTCCCGAGAGCAAAATTATTGCTTTATTCTTCATCTGAACAATCCTCTTCACTATTAATGTCATCTTGAAGTTTTATTGCTTCTTCTCTTGCAGATTGTGGCATATCCGGATTATCTGTAATTCTGACAAATACGTCATCCCCTATTAAGTTATATAGAGCAATTACTGCATTTTGAACAACCTCTTGATTTTGATCAAAAAGCATATCCGTAATTAATTCTACAGCTCTATCGTCTTCGGAATTCATAATAACTTCAATAGCGTTTATTCTTACCTGAGGAGATTCATCTCTCAATGACTTTACTACTGCATTAAAAGCTCTTTCACCTTTAAAATTAATTTTATTTAATGCTTCCAATGCACGTTCTTTTAAAAAAGTAAATTTATCTAAAAATCCTTTTTTTGTTTCTAAGATTGATACCAATGAATCGACGGCTTTCTCATCTCCAATCATTCCTAAAGCGGATACAGCCGATTCTTTTACATATACAGATTGTTCAGCTTCATCCTCTACAACATTCATAAGAGGGAGAACAGCATACCTGTCACCAATTCGCCCTAATGCTTCAGCGGCGGAGAGTTTAATTTTATAGTTTTCATCTTTGTTATTTAAACAGTATAAAAGAGGATATACAGCTTGAGAGTCTTTTGTATTTGCAAGAACCTTTGTTATATGAACTCTTATTGAGGTAATTTGTTCAGCATCAGGAAACCTTTCTGCTAATTTACTTTTCATTAGTAATGAATCAATTAACAGAGGTAAACTGCTTTTATCTTTGAATTTATCAATTCTTTTCAGCAAGAAATTAATAACTTCAATGGAATTTGAGTGTTCAAAAAAGTAATTATAAATAAGCACCAAATACTCATTCGGATACGAAAAATTTAATGCCGTTATCTTATTAATTGACTCACGGGCATTTGTAGGATTGACAATTTCACAATCCTGAGCTAATTTTTCATAAGGTAAATTTACACTCTCATCCATAACAAACATTAGTTAATCTACATGTCTAGGATATATGAAAAATGAAATGTTAGCAACTTGTTAAGACAAAAAATTAATATCTGAGAGTATTTCTAAGTTTTTCTCCGATATAGCACGTGAAATAAGTGCATTTATGTCAAAATCAAATTTCAAATTTGTTAACAATTCAGGTAATTCAATGTCGGATGTCATTTTTGTTTTAACAAAACCTTTGTTTAAACTTAAGAATTCCGTATATAAATTTAAAACCAGTCGCCATCCAACCGGAATTTGATATTTTTTGCCCGTATAAATTAAAACGTCTTTTTCAAATTTATTAAAGAACTCCCCTAAAAACTTAACCTGGCTAAGATAGTCATAGTCTTTTAATTCTTCCTCGGTTAAATTATAAAATACATTTCCCAGTATTTCTTTCGGGGTATTTGTATTTTCATTTTTTATGTAATAAGCCCACAAAAGGCAGCCCGTATAAAAACAGATATTGTTTTTAATATATTTCTTTAGTTTAAAAGCATTTGAGTAGAAAAAAGTATTTTTCTGATATTTTGATTTTAACATTGCGAGTTGAGAGTAAAAACAATTAGCAAAATCATATAAATCGACAACTGATTCTCCAATTCCGGGGTCAAATTTAACTGTATTTTCCATTATATTCTTACCTCAATATTATGTTCATTTAATTTTTTTTTTAATTTAGGAACAGGCAAAGTATTAAAGTGGAATATTGAAGCTGCAAGAGCCGCATCAGCACACCCTTGTTCAAAAACATCAACAAAATGTAGTGAATTTGCACCTGCTCCGCCTGACGCAATAACAGGAATTTTTACACTCCGGGAAACCAATTTTGTCATAGGAATATCAAACCCGTTTTGGGTTCCATCTGCATCCATTGACGTCAATAAAATTTCTCCGGCACCTAAACTTTCAACTTGTTTTGACCAATCCGTCAATTTTATTCCTGTATTTACTTTCCCCGCATTTATGAAAACAAAAAATTCATTATCAATTTTTTTTGCATCTATTGCAACAACAATACATTGAGAGCCAAAATACGCAGCACCTGTTTTTATTAAATCCGGAGATTTTACGGCAGCCGAATTTATTGCAACTTTATCAGCTCCGGCGGTAAGCATTACTTTCATTTCATCAAGAGACTTTATTCCGCCGCCTACAGTAAACGGTATAAAAACTTGCTTTGCCACTTTTAAAACCATTTCAGCAGTAGTTTTTCTTTTTTCATTAGTAGCGGTAATGTCCAGAAATACAAGCTCATCAGCTCCGTCATTTGAGTACTTTTTTGCCAGCTCTACAGGATCACCTGCATAACGTAAATTTTCAAAATTAACACCCTTTACGGTTTGACCGTCTTTTACATCAAGACAAGGTATGATTCTTTTTGCAAGCATGGCTTAGAACTGTTTTAAAAATCTTGTATCGTTATTGAAGAATAAACGAATGTCATTGATAGCATATTTAAGCATTGCAAGTCTTTCAACACCCATTCCGAATGCAAACCCGGAATATACTTCAGGGTCAATACCTACATTTCTTAAAACGTTAGCATGTACCATTCCCGAACCTAATACTTCGAGCCAACCTGTTCCGGAGCATGTTCTGCAGCCTTTACCGCCACACATAATACATTGAACATCAACTTCTGCACTCGGTTCCGTAAACGGGAAGTAACTTGCTCTAAATCTTGTAGGACGAGCTGCTCCGAAATAAATTCTTACAAATTCGTTTAATATACCTTTTAAATCAGCGAACGTAATATCTTTATCAACCAAAAGACCTTCAATTTGGTGGAATAAGTTATTTTTTCTTGCACTTACCGATTCACATCTGTAAACACGTCCCGGGGAAATAACTCTGACAGGAGGTGCCTGGTGAAGCATTTGTCTGATTTGAGCTCCTGATGTTTGACTTCTTAAAATTACGTTTGGAGCAACTTTTGTGTAGAAAGTATCTTGCATATCTTTTGCAGGGTGGTTTGGCGGGAAGTTTAACATATCAAAGTTAATATACTCTGTTTCAACTTCAGGGCTGTCTTCTGACGGCATAACCGAGAAACCTAAACCTTGGAATATTTCTACAATTTCATTGATTGTTTGAGTTAGCGGATGAACTTTACCTTGAGGCATAAAATCAGAAGGTAATGTAATATCAATTTTTTCTTTTTGTAATTTTTGATTTAATTCTGCCTTGTATAATTCTTTATTTTTATTTGAAATAAGTTCATCCAATTGGTTTGAAACATTATTTGCAAGAGAACCTATTACTCTTTTATCTTCATCTGATAAGTCTTTTAAGTTCTTTTTAATTGAATTTAATTCACCTTTTCTGCTTAAATATTTTAGCTTAACATCTTCTAAATCTTGAATTGTCTTTGCATTGCTGATTTCTTCAGATGCATTTTTAAAAATAAGTTCTAATGTTTCTTTCATAAAAGCCTCTTTTTCATATCTGAGAAAATTATAAGACAAAAATGAAAAATAATAAATTTTTTAATATTGTTGTTTATTTGAATACATATATGTTAAAATAGATTGCACAGAATAGGGATTTTTATATGAATTTAATCAGTTTAATTTTCGGTAAACAGTATAATATATTGGCATATTTGCCGGAAGCTGTTTTAGTTATTGATGAAAACGGTAAAATTTTATACTCAAACAAAATGGCATTAAAGCTGTTTGAAACATCACGTTTGAGAGGCAAAAATATTAACGATTACTTTATTACAAATTCAGATAATATAATCAGAAATTGCAATGAAGAGATTAAACAAATTTTAAAAATAGTTTCGGAAGAACAAAATACCAAAATTACTGATGTTAAAGTTGTTGATGTTTCTTCCAAGAAAAATAAACGCTACATTTTAACAATTATTGATAATACTCAAGACCATTCTTTATTAGATCAATTAATTACCGAACGTCAAGAACAAAAAATTCTTAATCATACTAAAAATGTTTTATTGACTAAAATGTCTAACTATTTATGTTCTCCATTGCATTCCGTTGTCGGATTTTCTGATGCTATGCTATCAGGGTTAAGCGGAGAAATTAACGATAAGCAAAAAAAATATCTTGAAATTATAAGTGCAAATTCATCGGAAGTATTGCTTCTTACGGAAAAACTAATTGAGATGTCGCAAGTTGAGTCTGATTTATATAAGTTCGACTACAAAAATTTTGATGTTACCGCACTTTTAACTGTTATTAAAAACGAAATTTCAGTTAAAGTCAAAAATAAAGATATTTCAATTAATATTTCAACGGCAGATTTGTTAAAACAAAATTGCTATACTGATAAAAATGTTTTATCTATGGTTATAACTAATTTATTGGAGCATGCAATTTCAACTATTGATACAGGTGCTATTAACATGTTTTTGGCAAACCCGATTCCTGAATTTCTTCTTACAAAAGGTTTTGATGTAAATTCTGACGTTAATGAAAAATCATATTTGATGTTTGAACTTAATATGAAAGGGGTTGACTCCTCTTTATATTCGAATGATGACATTTTTGATGCATATACTCAAGTAGATAAAAATTCGAAAAAGTATTTATTTCAAAGTTTGCTAATGGGAAGCAGCAAGAAATATATCAATAAATTAAAAGGTGAAATTTGGATTAATAACCAATATGCAAACCAAGTAAGCATTGCATTTATTATTCCTGTAGAAAAATCACTTGTTGAGGGCAATTAGTTAAAATATTATGGCTCAAGTAAAACTTCAAAATGTTACTAAAATTTATGATAAAAAGAAAATTATTAATAATGTTTCTTTGACTATTGAAGATAAGGAATTTCTTGTTCTTGTCGGGTCATCAGGCTGCGGAAAATCAACTCTTTTAAGGATGATTGCAGGGCTTGAAAACATTACTGACGGTAAAATTTTCATTGATGACAAATGCGTTAATGATGTTCACCCGAAAGATAGAGATATAGCTTTTGTTTTCCAAAATTATGCACTTTATCCGCACATGAGCGTTTATGATAACATTGCATTCCCTCTTAAAATGCGTAAATTTACAAAACAAGAAATTGATAAGAAAGTAAAAGAAGCAGCAGAAATATTAAACCTTACAGATTTGCTTCAACGAAAACCAAAACAGTTATCAGGCGGTCAAAGGCAGAGAGTAGCTCTAGGGCGTGCTATTGTAAGAAATCCGAAAGTATTTCTTATGGATGAACCGTTGTCAAATCTTGATGCTAAATTAAGAGTCCAAATGCGTGCAGAAATAAAAAAATTGCACAAAAAATTGCAAACAACTTTTATATATGTTACGCATGACCAAACAGAAGCATTAACAATGGGAGATAGAATTGCAGTTATAGACGGCGGTATTATTCAACAAATAGGTACCCCTATTGAAGTTTATAACAATCCTCAAAATAAGTTTGTCGGCGGATTTTTAGGTTCTCCATCAATGAATTTTATAAAATCGGAAATTAAAAATGGAAGTGTGTCTGTTAACGGTACTGCTTTTGAAATTGATGAAAAATATAAGGAAAAATTATTAAATAAAAATGAAATATTGCTTGGTATTCGCTCTGAACACTTAAATGACACAAACTCTGATATTTCATTTTCGGCACCGATTGAAATATATGAAATGCTCGGAAATGAACAACTTGTTTATTTTAAAGCAAATGATATGACTTGTGCAGCAACATTTCCTGCTGACTTGAAATTAGACAAAGAAATAACATTAAAAGTAAACTCTAAAAATATTTTGTATTTTGATTCAGAAACAGGTTTAAGAATTTAATTATCTTTTTTAATGAAATTACGAAATTCCGAAAAATAGAAAAAAAATTAATATATTAATTTTTTATTACTTCAAATGCAATGATATGGTCATCACAAATACATATATTTTCTTTGTGTACAGGTGGTTTGGAGTTATCATTAAATTCTAAAGTAACATTTTCAAGGCAGACTAAGTCGTCCTCGTCATATTGCTCAACTAAACAGCCTGTAGCACAAAATTTATTCGTACAAACTTTTACCTTTTTCGTGCAGTTCTGATTTAATACACTCATTAACGATTTCTTTTTATCACGCATAAATTTTCCTTTTTTTGCATGATAATTGACTTTATTAATAAAAAAATTGCTCTAATGTATAATCTTTATTCACATAGTTCTGTTAAATACATATAGTAAGGGTTATTTTTATATTTATTTGCTATTTCTAACAGCTGCTCTTTTGTAATATAGCCCATTCGATATGCAACTTCTTCCAGACATGCAATTTTTATTCCCTGATTATCTTCAACAGCTTTTATATATTCCGATGCTTGAAGCAAGGACTCCGGAGTTCCTGTATCTAACCATGCAAAACCTCGAGGCAATAATTCAATTGTAACTTCATTGTTTTTTAAATATTCATTATTCAAATCTGTAATTTCAAGTTCTCCACGCTTTGACGGCTTTTGATTTTCTGCATAAGAAACAACTTTGTTATCATAAAAATAAAGTCCGGTTACAGCATATTTTGATTTTGTTTTTTTAGGCTTTTCTTCTATCGATATAGCTTTATTATTTTCATCAAATTCAACTACCCCAAACCTTTGAGGGTCTTTTACCGGATATGCAAACAAAACTGCTCCGGATTCTTTTTTTATTTGCTTTACCGTATTTTTCAGCTTTGATGTAAAATGATGTCCGTAAAATATATTGTCACCAAGAATAAGAGCCACAGAATCTTTCCCGATAAATTTTTTGCCTATTATGAATGCTTGAGCCAGCCCTTCCGGTTTTTCTTGGACTTCATAAGAAAATGAAACTCCAAGTTTAGAGCCGTCGCCAAGCAAGTTTTGAAAATTAGGCAAATCTTGAGGGGTTGAGATTATTAAAATTTCTTTAATTCCTGCAAGCATTAATACCGAAATCGGATAATAAATCATAGGTTTATCATAAATCGGCAATAATTGTTTAGATGTTGAAATTGTAGACGGATAAAGTCTGGTACCTGCCCCACCCGCTAAAACTATACCTTTCATTCGCACCTCAAATCTATGTATTCTTTTAGTGCCGGTTCCCAATTTTGACAAATTTTATTGTTTTCCATAACGCTATATTCAGGACGTTTTGCTTTTCTTGGGAACTCATTAGTTGTACAGGGCTTTAAATTTACTTTAAAATTACATATTTCAAATATTTTTTTAGCAAACTCATACCAAGTAGTTTGTCCGCTTCCGCAAATATGATATATTCCGAAAGGAGCCGCATCTTCAATTAAGGAAACTATTCCGTTAGCAAGTTCTACAGTCCAAGTCGGGCAACCTGTCTGGTCGTCAACAACTTTCAGTTCTTCTTTATCTTTTAAAGATATCATTGTTTCAACGAAATTTTTACCGTGATGACCATATAACCAGCCGGTTCTGACAATGTAATATTTATCGCACACGGTTTCAACGGCTTTTTCACCTGCAAATTTTGATTTTCCGTATATATTGATAGGGTTTGGCATATCATCAGGTGTATATTTTTCTTTTTTAGTTCCGTCAAAAACGTAATCAGTTGAAATATAAACTAATGTAATATTATATTTTTTGCAAATTTCAGCAAGATTTTTAGTTCCCTGTTCGTTAATCTCAAATGCTTTTTCTTTATCATCTTCTGCCCCGTCAACATTTGTATATGCTGCACAGTGAATTATGTAATCGGGTTTATTTTCCTTTATAACTTCTTCTGCTTGTTTCTTATTTGTAATATCTAAAGAATTTATATCAGTTTCAATAACATCAAACCCTTCATCTTCTAGAATAGGGCATAAATCTTGCCCAAGCATTCCGTCTGCACCCGTAACGAGAACTATCATTTTAAAATTCCTTCTCTTTTTTCTTCAATGCTTTTGATCCACTTTTGATTATTTAAGTACCAGTCAATAGTTAGTTTTATACCCTCTTCAAAAGTTAAAGAAGGCTGCCAGCCGAGTTGACTTGTAATTTTATCATTACAAATAGCATATCTTCTGTCGTGTCCTAATCTGTCTTTTACATATTCAATGCAATTTTCATCTCTACCCATTGCATTAAGTATTAATTTTGTTATTTCCAGATTTGTTTTTTCGTTGTGTCCGCCAACATTGTAAACTTCACCGACTTCACCTTTATGTAAAACAGTATCAATTGCACTGCAATGGTCATATACATATAACCAATCACGAACATTTAATCCGTCACCATAAACAGGTACTTTTTCACCTTTTAAAAGTTTAGAAATAAAGAACGGTATTAATTTTTCAGGATATTGGTATGGTCCATAGTTGTTTGAACATCTTGTTATAAGAACCGGAACTTTGAATGTTTCAAAGTATGCTCTTGTAAGCATATCTGCACTTGCTTTTGATGCCGAATAAGGGCTGTTTGGACTTATTGGTGATGTTTCATAGAAATATCCGTCTTTTCCGAGAGAACCATATACTTCATCCGTTGAAATTTGAATATATCTTTCAACACCTAAGTCTTTTGCACTTTGTAAAAGATTTAAAGTTCCTTTTACGTTTGTCTCAATAAAGATTTCAGGCCCTTCTATAGAGCGGTCAACGTGGCTTTCTGCTGCAAAGTTAATTATACAATCTGATTCCGCAACTATATCCCTAACCAGCTTTTTATCACAGATATTGCCGTGAACAAACGTATAATTTTTATTATCTTTTACATCGTCAAGATTTTCGATGTTTCCGGCATAAGTCAGAGCATCTAAATTTATAATTTTGTAATCGTTATGTTTATTTAACATGTATCTGATAAAGCAGCTTCCTATAAATCCTGCACCGCCCGTAACTAAAATTTTCATTATATTTCCTTTAACTCTCTTAAAAATGGTTGATTTGTATCTTTCTCGCTCAAAATCGGTTCAAAATCAATTCCCCAATTAATATTGATATCAGGGTCATTCCACCTTACACCCCTGTCGAAATCGGGGGCAAACTCATTTGATGCTTTATATAAAAGTTGAGCTTTTTCACTTAAAACAACAAAGCCGTGTGCAAAACCTTCGGGAATAAATAACATATTTTTATTTTCTGCACTTAATTTTTCGCCGACCCATTTACCAAATGTCGGAGAATTTTTTCTTATATCAACTGAAACATCAAAAATTTCACCCTCAATACATCTGACTAACTTAGCTTGTGCTTTGGGTGATTTTTGATAATGCAGTCCTCTTAAAACTCCTTTTGTAGATTGAGAATGATTATCTTGATTAAATTCTACTGTTATTCCGTTATTAAAGAATTCAGATTTTTTGTATCCTTCCAAGAAAAAACCTCTGTTATCTCCAAAAACTTTTGGGGTTACAAGTATAACATCAGGTATTGATAATTTTTTAAATTCAAAAGGCATATATTTCTCCTTGAAAACATTATAACAGAAATAACCTTAATTATAATTCTTATTATTCCTCTATTACCCATCGTTCAAGGATATCCGGAGATATTCCGTCTAAAAATCTTGATGGTTTGGATAATACCATATTAGTTGTGTAATCAAACATATCAATAGGATACGTTATAAAAAGATGTGTTTTGGCTCTGGTAACGGCTACATACATCAATCTTAATTCTTCTTCAAGTTCTTCTGTAGAATTTACCGAATACATAGACGGAAACTTTCCATCTACGGCACCTATAATGAATATTGCTTTATATTCTAAACCTTTTGCACTGTGGATTGTCGATAGAGTTAATGTTTCATCATCAGAAACACCCTCTTCTATATCAGAAACTGATGTATCAGGGGGTTCAAGTGCTAAATCGCTCAGGAATTCTTCTAAACTCGAATATTTTTCGCTTAGCATGAGAAAATGTTCTAAATCTTTTTCTCTTTTTGTGTAGTCATCATACTTATCAGCTAAAATAGGCTGATAATAATTAATTACCGCTTGCACAATTTTAGAAGGATTAAATATATCTTTTTGTGTTGCATTGATAAGTTGATTTAGTTTTACGACCGCTTCGGTGTTTTTTACCGGCAATTTTACAGTTGAAACATCAGTATTTTCTGCTAAAATCGGAAGTAATTTATTTGCCCTTTGAGTACCTACCCCGTCAAGCAACAACAAAATTCTTGTGTAACTTATTATATCTGACGGATTTAGAATTACTCTTAAATGAGCAATAATATCTTTTATATGAGCCGTTTCAATAAACTTCATTCCCCCGAATTTTCGGTACGGAATGCCCTTTTTTGCAAGTTCAATTTCAAGATTATATGTCATTCTCGCACTTCTTGCCAAAACACAAATATCATTCAGAGAAATATCTTCTTCCTCTCTTAACTCTAATATCTTTTGTACTATAAATTCAGCTTCACAATTTAAGTCTTTTGCACTTATTAATGCAGGTTTTATAGAGTTTTCTATTGTAGAAAACAAGTTTTTTGTATATTTTTCTTTTGCTTTTTTTAGTACTTCATTTGCTAAATCTAATACATTTTGAGAACTTCTGTAATTTTGTTCTAATTTTATTATTTTTGTATTTTCAAATATAACAGGAAATTCAAGAATATTTTTAAAATTAGCACCTCTGAAAGAGTAAATACTCTGTGAGTCATCACCTACAGCCATAACATTATTGTGTTCGGAAGCTAACAGTTTTATAATTTGTGCCTGAATCGTATTTGTATCCTGATATTCATCTACCATTATGTATTTGAATTGTTCAGACAAAGTTTTTCTTATCGGCGGATTTGATTTTAACAAAGTTCTTAAATATAAAAGTAAGTCATCATAATCCAGAATTGAGTTTTTTCTCTTATATTCATTATATTTAACTATAATTTCGTTAATTTTATCCGTGCAATGCTCAAACTGTTTGTATTCCTCTACAATAACAATATCTGACGGAATATTTTTATTAATTGCTTTTGAGTAGATATCTAAAATTGTGTGCTTTTTTGGAAAACGTTTTTCTTTTTTATCAGTAACTTGAGTTCTTATATGATTTACAATATCCTCACTGTCGGCTCTATCTGTAATGGTAAAATTGCTTTGTAACTCAAGTAACCCCGAATACTTTCTCAATATAAGGTTTGCAAAAGAGTGAAAAGTTCCGCCTGCTACTTGGTCACAACGAGAATCAAGTACAATGGATGCTCTTGATAACATTTCTTTTGCAGCTTTTTTAGTAAAAGTTAAAAGCAGAATATTTTTAGGATTAATTCCGTCCTCAATCAGCCTTGCAACACGGTATGTAAGAGTTTTTGTTTTACCGGAACCTGCCCCTGCAATTACCAAGATTGCACCTTCTTTTTGCTTTACGGCTTCCAATTGTGACGGATTTAATTCTTTTTCGTAATCTGCTTTATAAACAACTTCTGTTGAAACTCTTTTTAATTTATATTTTTTTACCGTTAAATTATCCATATTTTTATTATACGATTTAAAACCCGGCATGAAAAGTTTGTTAATAAAATACACTTAAAACGCTTTTAATTACAGGGTCTTGACAAATATTAGGGGGGGGGGCTAAAATTAGATGTAAGTATGTTAAGGAAGTATTTGATGATTAAATTTCTCAAAGAGTTACTTTTATCCTGTTTTCAAACAAATGAAGAAGTTACAGCTTATTTTGACGACATTTCAAACCCTGTTATAGCTTTGATTGACAAAGGTGCCAGTGGTAATGAAAGCGATTTGTGTTTTCCCGGAACTCCCGGATGCGGTTAAATTATATTTTCATAAATTTCGCCTATCATATAAAAACTTCCCGTTAGGATTTTTAATTCGTTTTTTTCTAAAACAGACGGGATATCTTCTTTGTTTATTTGTTTTATATTTCCTAAAAAATTTACTTTCTTATTATATTCTTCAAATGGAACAGCCGTTTTATAATTGAAATTCAAATAGTATATTTCATCTTCGGGGTTAAACAGCATTTTTGCAATGCTAACATAATCTTTTGTATTTATTGTTGAATATATAAAAATTCTTTTTTGATTTTTAAAGTAATAGTCTAAACTTTTTTTTAATTCTGCTGCCGCTGTAGGATTATGTGCTCCATCTATAATTAAATTTTTATCTTTTATATATTGTAAACGAGCATTCCATTTTACTGTTTTTAAACCCTCTCTTAATCCTTCTTCGCTAATTTTACAAGGCAGCTGTTCTATGGTTTTAAAAATCAAAGATAAATTTTGTCTTTGGTACAAGCCTAAAAGCGGAAATTCGTACTTTTTTTCATTATATACAACATAGTTTATTCCGTTTTCAAATGTTGTATTTATATTATCTTTTGCAATTATTAATTTTGCATTTTTGTCTTTCGAAACTTGTTCAATCACTTTTAATCCGATATTATCGGAATTAACAACCGCTTTAGAGTTTTCTTTTATTATACCTGCTTTCTCATAAGCTATTTTGTCTGTTGTATCACCGAGTCTATCCGTATGATCCAATGAAATCGAAGTTATTACACTAACAACAGGTTGCTTGCATACATTTGTAGCATCATATCGTCCGCCTAACCCTGTTTCCATTATCACAAAATCTACTTTATTGTCATAAAAATACTTATATGCAGCAGCAGTTAATATTTCAAATTCTGTCAGGTCGATGTTATTTGCATCAGCAATCGAACAAACGTTTTCTATGTAATTTGTAAAATCATCTTTAGAAATTTGTTCGTTATTTATCTTTATTCTTTCAGTGTATTCAACTAAATGAGGACTTGTATATAACCCCGTTTTATACCCGTTATGCGTAAGTATATTTGCAATTGTTGAACAAACAGAGCCTTTTCCGTTAGTTCCTGCAACGTGGATTACTTTTAGCGAATTTTGTGGATTTCCGAATAAATTTAACACTGCTAAAATTCTCTCAAGTCCTAAATTTATATAAAACTTGCCTTGAGATTGCAGCATTTCTATGGTTTGTTTGTATGTCATTTTATTATGCTTTTTAACTGATTTACAATTTCGTCCGTAGGATTTTTCTTTGCAAGTTCCTTTGCTTTTTCTTGCATATTTACTAATTTTTCTTTATCAGAAACAAGTTCTTTTATCTTAAATAAAAGATTATCCTCTCTGCATTCAGAATCTTCCAAATAAAGAGATACTCCTCTTTCACACATTTCTTTTGCATTTTTTCTTTGATGGTCTTGTGCTGCATAAGGATATGGAACAAGAACAGAAGCAACGTGACATTGAATTATTTCTGTTAAACTTACGGACCCTGCCCTTGCGATTACGATATCAGAGGCTTTTAACGGATAAACCATTTCATCAAAATAAGGTCTTACAAGTATGTTTTTATTATTTCTAAAATCAGGATAAATTTCTTCAAGTTCAATAGTTACTTCATCTATATTCTTTTTACCTGTTTGCAAAATAACATAAGTATTAAATTCCTCACTTAAAGTTTTTAAAAGTTTAACCATTGCCGTATTTATTGTTTTTGCTCCTTGAGAACCGCCCATTGCAAAAATTACGAGCTTATCATCAGGTATTTGCATTTTTAATTTTGCTTCTTCTTTTGAAACATTAAAAAACGCTTCTCTGACAGGATTTCCGTTAAAAATAATGTTATTTGATTTTAATATATGTTTTGAATTTTCAAATGCAACTGATACAACTTGTGCTTTTGGAGCTGCCATTTTCGATACCAGCCCGGGAACTGAATCACAATCGTGAATCATATATGGAGTTTTTGTTGTTATTGAAGCTAAAACAATTGGAGCGGAGACATATCCGCCGGTTGCAAATACTGCATTAGGCTTGTATTTTTTTATGTAGTAGAGTGCTTTTAAATAGGCCTTAAAAAGTTGAATACTCCATTTGATAAGTGCTAACCCTATTTTTCTTGGCATGCCCGACACATCAACAGGCAAAAATTCAATATTTGTATAATTCTTTGCAATATCAAATTCTAAATTTTTAGGATTTCCTATAAAATAAATTTTCTTTGTAGCTTCATCTTTCAATAATTTTTCAACAACCGTAAAGGCAGGGTAAATATGTCCGCCCGTTCCGCCGCCTGATATAAAATATACGTTATTGGACATTAGGTAACCTTCTTATCTTTTTCTTTGAAACGTTTAATAAAACACCAATCATACACATTGTGATAAATAACGATGTACCACCGTAACTGATAAACGGTAACGGAACACCCGTAGCAGGTATCATTGAGCTTGAAACTCCTATATTAATGAGAGCTTGAATACAAATAGAAACTGTAATACCTGATGCTAAAAGTTTTCCGAATAAGTCATCACATTTATTCGAAATTAAGAGTCCTCTTTGTAAAAATGCCAAGAATAAACCTATTACAAGTACACAACCAAGAAATCCGAATTCTTCTCCCAGTACGGCATATATAAAGTCAGTATGCCCCTCAGGCAGCCATCCCAGTTTCTGTCTTGAATTTCCATAACCGACTCCCCAAAACCCCCCTGCAACAAATGCCATCATTGATTGGATAATATTATATCCACCGCCATAAGGG
>CAYYPD010000033.1:0-21658 GCA_964473445.1 uncultured Muribaculaceae bacterium | reverse complement strand
ATCCTTAATTATATGACACCTAAACAAGTTTTTCAACTTTATAGTGTTGCGATTGATTCTTGAATGCAGGAATCAGGGAATATTAACTTTTGTAAATGGGTATTTTTACCTTAAAACACTTTTATTTATTGTATTTTTAAGATTTAATGTAAGAGAAAGAAAATAAAGCTAGCAACTTTTTTTAATCACAAACATTTATCATTGTGTACATTAGTGAATATAATAATGTAATTAAAAGATAATAGAAGTAAGGAGTAGAAAATGATACCAGCACCGCAAACTCAATATATACCAAGTCAACAAATGATGATGCCTGCATATCAACCACAATCAATGCCCGTTGCATATAATACAACAGCACCATATCAACAACCGAGTGTATATTATAATTACCCGACAGCAAGTTGTTATGCACAACCTCAAAAATCACAACTTAACGGTGTAAATATAGAAATTATAAATCCGCAAGGACAAGGAATGGTTCCGACTCAACAATCATACCAAGTACCGGCACAAATGCAGCCGATAATGCTTCCTCCTTATCCGGTAGCTTACCCTACTTCTCAAGCGACAGTTAATCCGCCAATGGCACCTGTTCAACCGGCTACTGTAGCTCCAATGCAAACTCCGGTAGCTCAACCTGTTCAACAAGAAGTTCCGGTTCAACCTGCTCCTGTAGCTACAACACCGGCTCCTGTTGCTCAACCTGCTCAACAAGCACAGGTTCAACAAGCAACTCCTACGGTTCCGGCACCTCAAATTCAACAAAAGCCTGAAATCCAAACTCCGGTAACTTCTGATCCTTCATTATCTCCTGAAGCATTCGCAGGTAAATTAAGAAATACATCAGGTGCTGATCAAATGGCAGTAATTGAAGATATAGCAACAAAAGTTAAAAATGATGATACAATAGCTCCATCACTTTTAGATACTCAAATATTTGATGCTTTAGTTGATATTATTGATGCTGATACATCATCATTAGCAGGTCCTACTCCTGAAGTTATTGCTTTAAGACAAAAACCTGAAGCTGAATTATCAGAAGCTGACAAACAAAAAGCAAATCAACTTTCTCCGCTTGAAGTTGCCGAACAAAATAAGCAATTTGCTTTGTTCACAATTTCATTTATGCAAGAAAGATTGAACAACGAATTAGAAAAATTGAATAACCAAACATTGGAATTAAAAGATTTACCTTGTATTGATAAGGTTGTTACATCAGTAAAATCAAACCCGAATCCGGCAGTAAGAATCGCAGGTATTTCTGCTTTATCTAACATTGCAAAACCTCAATACAAATCTGATTTAACAACAATCTTTGAACTTGCAAAACAAGATGAAGATGCTAAAGTTCAAGCCGCAGCAAATAATGCCCTTGATAAACTTAGCAAATAATTGATTAAAAAATAGAAAAGAGTCGATTTTAAAATCGACTCTTTTTTTTGCTATCTTCTCCCAATTTTTAAAGATTGCAATACTTAACATATTTTTCAATTTAATTAGAAAAAACTAAAGAATTCTGAATTTTTGCCGATAAATATTAAAGAAAGCAGTTAAGGAAAAAATGAACATAAACTTTGGAATTCTGAAATTAGGGTTCTCGGAATACTTAAAAAGTCTAAATAAAGAATCAGGTAATGATACGACATCTGACGTATCTGATTTTAATATATTTACACACAATAAAGAGTTTAAAGAATATGTTCAACAAGAATTAAATTTAAAAACTAATGATATTAACATTAGCCTTTTTGACTTGGGAAACATGGAAGTAGTAAATGGTGAGCTTGTACCAAAAGGAGAAAACAGTAAGTCGTCATCCGACAAAAATCCATATGATATTGTAACCGAGCTTTTAAATAGTGCAATGAAAACAGCAGAAGTTTTTAATAAGATTGATAAAAATGCAGACGGAAAACTGGATAAAGATGAAGCTGAAAACTTCTTTGCATTTATCAGCAAAAACGATAATAATGGTGATAGTGTTTCAATCGAAGACATTCTTGTTGCAATGGAAGAAATGAAAAATGGAACTTATACCGGAGAAACAACAGACGGTAATCAATATAGTACTGATTCTGATAAGTCTTTAACAGATAATAATGTAAGTAATTCTTCCGGCAATTCAACTGCGTCAGGTTCATCTATTTCTTCAAATTATTCTGATTCATATAACTCTCAAACTCCTGAAAAAACAGATGACTCATCAACTTCCAAAACAGAAGAAATTACTGATTATTCAAAATTAAGCATTGAAGAATCAATAACCGAAAGAAGTTCAAAAGAAACAGAACTTCAAACCGCAACGCAAAATATAAATGACATTTATCTCGGTAAAAACAGTAAAGTAATGGCAGCAGAAAAAGAGTTATCGGAAAAAGAACTTGCGTACTTAACTGCGGTAGAAAATGACGCAAATATTCAGCAAGATTTAAAAACAAAGATACAAGAAAACAATACTTCTATTTTAGAGCAAGAAGACTCTATAAATAATTTAAAAGCAAATATCAACAAAAAAGAAACGGAGATATTTAATAAAGAGTCAGGTATAACTGCGATAAATTCAGAGATATCGGCACTTGAAAGCTCTTTAGAGACACTGTCTTCCCAAACAACTGATGATGCTGATACGCAAGCTGAAATAGATAGACAAATTGAAATTGTTGAAGCACAATTAGAAGAAAAACGTAGTGAATTAAAAACAGAAGAAGCTGCACTCAAGGTATTAGAAAATGAAAAGAAAGGATTTGAAACAGATTTATCAACCGAAGAGCAAAAATTAGAAAGTTTAGTCCTTGAAAAAAGCAACTTGGAAACTCAATTAACCGAAACTGCAGGAGATGAAACAAAAACCAAATTAAATGAGTTTAATGCCGCTAAAGAGAAATATAATGCCGTAAAAGCAGAAGAGTTAAAACTTGCAACGGCAAATGCTGACAATGTTAAAACCCAATTAACTGCAATTAATCAAAATATAAACGTAAAAAATTCAAGTAAAATACAAAGAGAACATTCTGTATCAAGCAGTAAATTGTTTGATGAAAATACAGAATATGAAACTCAATATGTAAAAAACGGCACGGATATACCATATCTTCTAATTGGACCCAAAGATGCAGATCCGAATGAAGAATTGCCAGTTCTTGTATATCTCCATGGTTCAGGTGAAAGAGGGCGTAATGAAAATGCTTTATTGAATGTTGGACCGGGGAAAATTATGCAGGAATGGGATTTAACAAATTTCCGCGGCTATATTATTTGCCCTCAACTTACAGATGAAAATGCAAATTGGAATAATGAAAAAGTTGAAACTCAAATGAGGCAAATGTTGAACAATTTTGAATCAACACACGCCGTTAATAAAGATAAAGTAGTCATCGCCGGCCACAGTTTAGGCGGTATTGGTGCTGTTTATTTCGCAGATAAAATGTCTGATGTGTTCTCAAGAGCAGCTGTTTTAAGCGGATTTAGTACAAGTAATGTAAACCTTTCAGATATTAAAATTCCGATAAAAGCGTATGTAGGTACATCTGATAAAGAGGGCAGCAGAAACTTTACCAGAAACGAATTCCAAAAAGTTTTCGGACAAGAAAATGTTGAAGAACTTAAAGCAAGCCATGGAGGAATTCCTCTATCCGTTCTTACCGAAGATACTGACGGAAACGGACAATCAGATTTCTTTGAATGGTTATTTGCCGATAAAGTTGACTAATTACATTTACCTACACAATAATATTCAAACCCTTTTTCTTTCAAGCGTTTAACGTCATACTGATTTCTGCCGTCAAAAATTACGGGAGAAGTTAACAGTTGTTTAACTTTTTCAAAATCAGGGCGTCTAAATTCGTTCCATTCAGTTAATAATATTAATGCATCAGCATTCTCAATGGTATCATAAGCAGATTTTGCATAATAAATTTTATCTTGAAAATGCAATTTTGCAGTTTCCATTGCTTTAGGGTCATAAGCTTTTATTTTTGCTCCTCTTTTTAACAACTCATTTATTACTGTTATAGATGGAGCTTCTCTCATATCATTTGTTTTAGGTTTAAATGCCAATCCCCATACCGCAAATGTCATGCCTGATAAATCATTTCCAAAACGTTTTGTAATCTTATTTATAAAGTATTCTCTTTGTCTTTTGTTGATTTTATCTACACCGCCTGCTATGTACATTTCGCAGCCATATTCGCTGCCTGTTTTAATAAGGGCTTTAACGTCTTTCGGAAAACAACTTCCGCCGTAGCCGATTCCGGGGAACAAAAATCTGTTTCCGATTCTTGTATCTGTCGCCATACCTACTCTGACCATTTCGGCGTCAGCTCCAACAAGCTCACATAAATTAGCAATTTCGTTCATAAAAGATACTTTTGTTGCAAGGAACGAATTTGCCGCATATTTTGTCATTTCTGCCGATTTTACATCCATTAATACAATTCTGTTTGCAGTTCTTAAAAACGGAGAATATATTTCCTGCATAATTTTTGTTGCCTTATCAGAATTTGAACCGATTACAACTCTATCAGGAGAAAGAAAGTCATCTACAGCGTTACCTTGCTTTAAAAATTCAGGGTTAGAAACAACATCAAAATCATAATTTGTGTATTTCTTAATAATTTCGGTAACTTTATCTGCCGTTCCGACGGGAACAGTTGATTTATCAACAATAACCTTGTACCCGTTCATTGCCTTTGCAATTGAGGTTGCAACATCAAAAACATATTTTAAATCAGCAGAGCCGTCTTCATCTTGAGGAGTTCCGACTGCAATAAAGCAAACTAAAGAGTCCTTAACGGCTTTATCAATATCAGATGAAAATTCCAAACGGTTTTCGGCAATATTAGATTTAACCAATTCTTCAAGTCCGGGTTCATATATTGGAATAATACCTTGCTTTAGTTGGTTTAATTTTTCTTCATTATTATCAACACAGATGACATTATTCCCCATATCCGCCAAACATGCACCTGCAACTAAACCTACATAACCTGTTCCTATTACCGTTATTTTCATAATTTCTCCTATCAGCTATGTACTTATAATAGCCTAAATCTTTGCAATTAACAATTTATATTTCTTTTACTCGATTTCTTAAACTTAATACCAAGTATTGTTAATACGATATGATTATTTTTTGTTTTATAAGAAAAAATAATATCCCTGTAATAATCAAAATTGAGCTTAAATTTTAATGGAGATTTATTAGCATACACCCACCATCTCACTGAATAAAATAATCTTTTATTACTCCACGGCTTTTTATTATTAAGATAATGTATAATTACAGGATTTTTCCGTGCATTTTCAACTAAATGTTTTCCGTATATATCATAAGCGACCTTGCATTTATTTATGTTCTCCTCTAAATCATTGATATAAGGTTCCATAAAATTGTATTTTAAATCAATTACTTTAACTTTACCTTTAAACGCAAGATTTATAATACCTTGATCTTGCAATTTTAAATTTTGTTCTACAAGATTACATAAATGTTTTGTCATATTATCATTTCTTATTTTTTCTAAGTTTAATAACATAACTCCTGAATTAATATAAGAATATAAATCCGTAATTCCAACTTTTTCGAAATACTCTCTGTTTGATAAAGAAGCAACAATTCCGATAGCGACGACACCTGCAGCATAATTTTCATCAAGTGAGATATTAAAAAATTCCGTTAAATCTTTTTCAATGATTGTATCGTAATCCAAATATACAGCTTTTTGATACTTTTTAGGAAGTAAATCTGCACATAAAAGCCTATAGTAAGAAGGAGTTGTTATATGAGAAATTTCAAGTACTGCATTTTTGAATTCATTATTCATAACTATAAAATGACAAGATACCTCATTATATTTACTACAAAGTTTTTCTATTAAATTTTTGTTTTCATTTTTTACATCTTTTGAAATAAGAAAAAATATGTCATAAAAAGTATTTTCATTTTTATTTTCTAATAGTGAAAATACCGAAACATATAAATACTTTATTATGTTATCATCACACGCATATATAATCGGTATTACTCTATTATTCATTAATTAAATCTCCACTTATCCGTAAACAGTAAAATATTATTTATATATTTTTCATAATAATACAAAATATTGTTTTGTCATTAAAAAATATCTTTAATCAAAATTTCTTTGTCGGGACAAGAAAGATTGAAAAACTACGCTAACGCTTGTTTTTCTAATTTTTCAGAATAACATGTGTATTAATAATCAAAGAATATATATCGTACTATGCTTGTTAAATGTCGTAAAGTATTTATTAGTCCAAACCGCCAGATATGAAACATTGTTTATGAATTATTATCCTCTAATACATCTTTTGTAGCCTGCAAATAAGCATACCCGTATTTTTGATCCGGTTCTAAGTGTGCCCCCTCTGCCCATTCATTCCAAGCATTGATAAATACAAATTGTTCTGATGATTTACGATTTTGTTTTGTCCAAACAATTATATCTTTTAGCCATTTTTTATAATTGACAGGTGTATTCTGAAAAATTGTAGCTCCGTTGTAGCATTTACGAGGGGTGTTGTCCCAGTGAGGAAACACACACTTAAATAAATTCACATCCGTTTGATATAAATATTTCTTGGTATTTATAAAGTCATACATATCAAAACAATATCCTTTAAACAGTTTATTCATTATTTTAGGTCTAAAATATTTTATTTTTCTTTTCATAATTCCTTGTGGAAAAAATTCAAATAAAGCATCAATATTATATTTGGTCACAAATTCATTATAAGAATCACAACCTGATTTGTCAGCTCTATATGTAGGACACATGATGAATAAATCATCAAAACCTTGTTCTTTTGCAATTTTTCTTATTTTATTGTTAAAACTAATGTACATATCAAAAGGGTACAGCAAAGGATTATAAATTATTAATAATGGGCAGTTATTAATTTTTATATATCGCTTGTCTTTCATATAAGGCAAGATATCAGACATAAACATCTTAAAATCATCTATTGATAATTCTTGTTTATATAATATTTCTTTGTTTTTACCGTTATCCCAAAGATTTGTCCAATCTTCATTTGCCCAAAACAAGAAAAACGGGATATCCAAAGATTTATTTTTTAAAAAATTTTCCAACGGTTTTTCCATTAATTTATGTCCGGAATACCAATAATAATAAAATGAAAAGCCATAAATGCCATATTGTTTTGCAAGCTCTATTTGCCTTTTCATCACGTTTGTATCATTCAAATTGTAATAACCAAGGTCAATAGGGATATGAGGCTGATAATGTCCTTCAAATTGCGGCACGGTCTTAGAGGTATTTGACCACTCCGAAAAACCTCGCCCAAACCATTTTATGTTTTCTTCAAAATCATGAAATTGGGGCAAATAAAAAGAAATTAATTTAACATCATTCTTTTTAAACTCGTAATAATTATTTGAAATTGGAACAAATTCTGATTTATCAAGTTGATGATTTTGTACATAATTAACAAAACTTTGATATTCTTTTTTACTGATTTTTTGTTTGATTCTTAATTTTATTCTTATTCCAAACAAAGTTATAACTTTGTGTTTTCCGTTATTGGAATACTCATTACTTATTGAAAAATTTTTAGAAAAAAGGGTAATATTTTCTTGATTTATCAATGCTTTAGCCTTTTTCATATTTTATTATACTTATTAACTCTTTAGTTTATTTTCTCAAATAAATAAATATAATGCAAATAAAACATATTTATTATTTTTAGTATAATTTTTATATGAAAAAGGTATCATTATTTGAAATATTTAAAATATTTTTTCTGATAGGCATTCAGCTTTTAGGCGGCGGATATGTTATATTGCCGCTATTAAAAAGATACATTGTAGAAGAAAGAAACTGGTTAAGTGAAGAAGAATTAGTTGATTTTTTTGCCCTAAGCCAATGTATCCCGGGAATTATTGCTGGCAATATTTCCATGTTCGCAGGATATAAAGTAAGAAAATCGCTTGGAGCAATCGCCGCAATTTTAGGAATAATTACCCCGTCCTTTTTTTCTATTATTATATTAGCCAATATTTTAGTTAACGTATTAGATAACGAAATTATTCAAGATGCATTTTGGGGAATAAGGATTGCTGTCGTAATATTGATAATTATGACAATTAGAGATATGTGGGCAAAAAGCGTAAATTCAAAATTTACATATTTATTATTTGCTTTTATTTTGCTCTTACTGCTATTGTTACCGATTTCACCTACAATCATAATTATACTGTCAGCTTTAATTTCGCTGATATACGGAAAGATAAGAGGTAACAATAATGCTTAAATTGTACTTCTTACTTTATTATGAGTTTTTTAAAATCGGTATTTTTGCAATTGGTGGCGGATATGCGGCTCTACCGTTCTTATACTTTATCCAAGCAAAATATAATTGGTTTACTGTGGATGAATTAACAAATATGATTGCCGTATCTAACATAACCCCGGGACCTATCGGTATAAATATGGCAACCTACACGGGTTATACAACGGCAGGATTAATAGGAAGTATTCTATCTACAACCGCAATTGTAGCAGGACCTTTCTTTTTCGTACTTGCAGTGGTAAAAGCCTATAACAAGTTTAAATCTTTAAAAGCGGTTAATGACATATTTTTAGGGTTAAGACCCGCAGCGTGTGCACTTTTAACAATGATTACACTCCAACTTTTTGTTAAATTAATTTATGTTAACGGGTTTAATTTAAAAGAAATACTTAATATCGACTATAAAGCACTAATACTGTTTTTACTGATGATGGCAGTCTTTTCATTTATAAAAAAGAATCCGCTCTTAGTAATAGTTGCGGGTGCAATAGGTGGGATAATCATAAAAGCAATCTAGGATTTATTATGAAACCTTTTCTATTCCCGAAATTCTCGGGTCTAAAATTCTTCTGCCTACGTTGTCAAAATCAATTTGGCAGAAAAGTATTTTATTACTGTAATTTGCAAAGCCTTCAATAGTTCCGTAACCGTGTTTCGGGTGATAAACTTTATCTCCGACTTTAAATGGCATATCCGCTTCTAATATACCTTGATTATTGGTTGTTTCATATATCGGAAGTTTTTCTTTTTTAGGTTCTTGAATTTCTTTTATCGGGGGAGGAGTCTGTGTTTGAGGTTGCGTTTCATCGTCATCCTCCTCAAATTCAATCTTGAAATCTTCATTATTATCTTGTTTTTCATCTTGAGAGATATCTTCTTTTACCTCTTCAGACTCTTCTACAACTTTCGCCCGGATTTCTTTTTCTTCTGTTACAGGAGCAGGTTCAAACGGTTCAGCCTCTTCAAGCTGTTCCGTTTCAGTAGAAATCATAAGTTCTTCATCTGTTTTATTTTGATTTAAAAATTCTTCTGCATCTGTTTTTTGTTCTTCCTCAACAGGTAATTCTTCAACTTCCTGAGAAAGCTCTAACATTTCAGGTTCTGCTACAGGCAACAATTCTTCAACAGGTTCATCTGTTTCTGCTGATTTTTCTTCTACCGTTTCTGTAACTGTTTCAATATTATCAGCATTGATTTTTTCAGGTATAACAGCATTTTCATTCAGATTTTCGATTTGCTCGTTTTCTTCATCATCTAACTTAATATCCTCGGGCTCTTCCTGCAACGGAACAAAAAGCTCATTCATAATATCATCAACACTTTTTTCTTTATCTTCCGTTTCTTCTTGAGGATTAAAAATACTGTATCCGCTGTCCTTTGATATATCTTCTTTCGGTAGTTCTTCATTTTGCTGATTTAATTCATCTAAAAACGCATAATCATTATCATTAACAACATCATCAGGAACAGAATTCAACAAATCATCAGATTTTATGACTTCGCTTTGTTTTATTTCCGAATTTATATTATTTGCTTTTGGCAACATAGATTGCGGCGAAGATAAGAGTTTATCAACATCTCTTCTTACATCGTTTTGAATTATTTCTTCCTTCGTTCCCAAATCAAAAAGTCTTAATTCAACTAAAAGCGGAAGATATAATGTTGATTCACCATACAATATAAATTCGTTGTTATTCATTCTGTTTAATAATACTGAATACGGTTCATTGTCGTCATTTAATTTTGACGGTTTACAAAGAACAAAATTTTTGGTTAATGAACTCAAAATATTTCTGTAAGGAGAATCATAATTTGAAGAACATACAGGAATAATATTTTGCTTATTATACAAGTTTATAAATGATTTTCTCTCCAATTTCAAATCATTTAATGATAAGAACAAATAACAATCTTTTTGAGTAAAATCAACAACAGTTTTAAGTACAAATTTATACCAATTTTCTTCAATATCACTTGCATCAATAATCAAAATATTATTGTTGTCTAAAGCAGAATTTATAACATCAAACTGTTCTTTTTTATCTGCAAATATCCCGTTTTGAGCATACTCCCATAATTTATTACGCAACAGCATAAGCCCTGAAATCGGACAGGAGATAAACTCTGTATCAACTACATTTTTGAACATATTAAACGGAATATACTTATCATCAAGAGTGTTCATATATTCTCGAAGTTCAAGCACGATACTTTGAATTACTGCCTTATCTTCAAGCGGACAATCCGTAATATCGTATTCCAAAATAGTATCAAACGCATCTATATCAAGCGGTAATCTTATATTTTTTGTATATTGAAGTCTTTGAACGTTAACAAAAGACTTATATTGACCATTAAAGTCAATAATAATAACTTTCTTCTTTTTTGAGAGCAGTTCCGATATTAAATTTTGAGTAATTGTTTTAACGGCATCAAGCCTGTCTGACAATATATAAGCCTTATCTTCCAAAAATGAAATATTAGTATGAGCGAAACAATTTTGATGACTTGAAAGGTTCCCGAAATATAAACTTAAATCATTTCCTCTAATCAAATCAATTATTTCATCAGGGTTTATATAAACAAGAGTAGCCTCTTTTGACGGTATATAACCGTTGTAATAGGATAAATTATCTTCTAAATCAATAGATAAAGAAAGTCTTAAAATTGCAGAATTTTTATTTGCTTCTTCCGTTGTTTCAATACTTTGAACTTGAGCTATTAATTTTTGATTATTGTCTTCAACCAAAAGAAAATCAGCAGGCAACAAATGGTTTTGTGTCGGATTATAAGTTATTTTTGCCATATCATTCTTTACTTCAAGAATTTGCATATCAAACCTCGGTATTAGACAACTACTCTAATTATAATGTTTTTATTATACTACATTCAAAGTATATTACAAATCATACACGAAGTTGATAGATTAAACTCATGAAAAATTTTTAATGTAGAATGTATTTATGACAGAAGTACAACCAAAATATGCAAAACTTGTAAAACATGTAAGAAACGGACTTGAAGAACAGGTTCATTACGGAATTATTTTACATATTAATAAATCAGGAATAATTAATAAAATAGGAGATGATAACGGATATAGATTTTATCATCGTTCTTGTATGAAACCGTTGCAAATTACTCCGATTTTTGATTTAAAACTTGATGAAAAATACAATTTTACCGAAAAAGAAATTGCGGTTTGTGCAGCTTCTCACACAGGAGATTTAATTCATCAGGAGCAAATCCGTTCCATTTTAAATAAAATAAATTTGAGTGAAGATGACTTGCTTTGCCTGCCACATGAACCGCTTAGCAAAGCTGAACAAAAAAGGTTAATTTTAAATAGACTTGAACCCACCAAAATACATAATAATTGTTCGGGCAAACATAGTGCAATGCTTGCTATTTGTAAAGAAATGGGTTTTGACATAAAAAACTACACGGATTTATCTCACCCTCTTACAGATTTAGTATTAAATAAGGTAATGGATTTTTGCGAAGTCACAAAAGAGGAAGTTGTAATAAGTAAAGACGGTTGCGGACTGCCCGTTATTGCAACGACACTTGAAGCCCTTGCAAAAGGTTTTTTAAATTTATTCACAAACAAAAAGTATCTGAAATTAAGAAATTCAATTTTAAATAACCCTTACATTGCAGGCGGAAATTACAGACTTGATTCCGAAATAATGAATTCAAGTAATAATCTTATTGCTAAAGTCGGAGCTTGCGGATTGTGTGTTGTTGTTAATATTGAAAAGGAAGAAGCCGTCATCATAAAAATGGCAGATTCAAATATGGACGCAAGGGCGTTTGCTTTGATTTCATATTTATTAAAAATAAAATGGTCGGACTCACAGAGAGTAAAAACCGACCAAATAAACAACATATATTTAGGAGAGCTAAAAACTCAGACCGGAGAAATTTTGGGAAATATCTCCGCCTGTATGGATTAACTATGCAAATGTTTTGTAAGTAGATTCAATGTTCTTTGAAATTACTTCTTTTGTTGAATCAATTTGTTTTTCAACACTTTGTTCTTGTGTTTCAACATCTTCAAGTCTTAATTCAAGCAATTTGTCTTTCTTTTGTAAATCTTTCATTGCAGCTTCATAAGTAGCTTCTGCAGCCGCATCGTCAGATGTATCATAAACTTCGGAAATCATTGTTGAACCTTGCCATACAACGCTTTCCCATTCATTGTTTTGAACCTGTTGCAACAACCATTGACCTGATGTCAACATATCTTGCAAATAAGCAGGATCTTTACAGTTTTCATCAAAGCAATATCTTTCATCGTCGCTTTTTAAACCGTTTTCAAGACTTGATTTTACGCTTAAAGTTATGTTTGATGTTGAATAATTTGAGTTATAGTAAGTCCAAAATTCATCAACATCCATTCTGATACATTTAGAAACTTCGTCATCCGATAAATCGGGTAAATATTTGCTTATAAATGCACCGATTGTTTTAAAATCTTCTGTTGTTGCAGTTTCATTTCCGCTTTCATCGGTAGATTTTGAAGCAACCGATAAATATTTTGATTCGGGAAGTGATACAACGTTTCCATCAACATCAACTATTCTCATACAAAGTCCTGTATTCGGATCTTGGTTTATGATTGTTTCATAAGTCAATTGTTGAGTACCGTTTGCAGGAGTAGTACATTGTAATATTTTATTATTCATAGCATTATTGTATGTTTCCGCAATGTTTTTTGATTCTTCTGCGAGAGCTAAACGCTGCTGTGCAATTTGTTGACCTTCATATACAAGGTCATTCAGCCTTGCCGTAAGACATAAGAACCGTCCTTGTGAAGCTGCTAATCCCATTTTCTGTTACTCCTTATATATATGTTGTATTAAGTATGTCGGAATAATTAGCAACTTTCTTTAGTTTTTAAGGATTATTTCTTAACAAATTTTAACAATTTATTAACCGATATCCCATCTTCCGCAAGTACCGCCCCAACGAGCTATAATCTTGTCTTGCTTGTTGTTTAATTCATGAGAGGTTATATCTCCCTCAACAATAGTGATTACTTCACAGTTGTTTGAGCAAGAATTACATTGATTTGTATAGGAATTAAATGCGATATCGCCAACTTCAAAGCCCTTGAATTTTGTCGGGATATCATTAAACTGATGATTTTCCATAGCTAACAATGCAGCACCGATTGCACCCATTGTTTGATGATTATCAGGAACTACAATTTTTGTATTAAGAGCTTCTTCAAAAGCCTTAACCATGCCTGAATTAGTAGCAACACCGCCTTGAAAAGTAACTGTAGGAAGAAGTTCTTTACCAAGTGCCAAGTTGCTTAAATAGTTTCTTACTAAGGCTTGGCAAAGACCGTATAATAAATCCTCAACAGGGTAGCCTAACTGTTGTTTGTGAATTAAATCGCTTTCTGCAAATACACCGCAACGACCTGCAATTCTGGCAGGAGATTGTGATTTTAATGCGATTTCACCAAAATTTTGAATAGGAACGTTTAATCTTGAAGCCTGTTGATCAAGGAAACTCCCTGTTCCTGCCGCACATACGGTATTCATTGCAAAATCCGTAACAATACCGTCACGAAGGATAATTATTTTACTGTCTTGTCCTCCGATTTCAAGAATTGTTTGAACCCCCGGAACATAAGTGCTTGCAGCAACAGCATGTGCCGTAATTTCATTTTTTACTACGTCTGCACCAACCAATGCACCTGCTAAATTTCTGCCTGAACCGGTTGTACCTACGCCAAGTATATTATATTGTTGTTTTGCTTGTTTCATAAGGTTTTTCAATGAAGTTTGGACTGCAACAACAGGTTTACCTGCGGTTCTTGTCATAAAACCGTCTATAAAATTACCTTTTTCATCTACGATTGCAGCTTTTGTAGTAACTGAACCTACATCTATTCCCAAATATGAATTTAATGCCATTAAAATATCCCTCTCTATATAATTCAATTTTACAAGAAACATAAATTATAATTAATATTATTTTGTAAAATTATATAAAATTCTATATAAAAAATAACAATTTTAGAGTATTTTAAACATTAAATAAAATGACAAGTGAAGGTACTTTATGAGTAAATGGGAAAGATATTAGCTTATTACACTAAATATTTACAAAGCGTTCCTGACTATAAAAAATGGGGGAAGGACAGTGAACAAAAGCCGAAAACACAACAACTCCCTAATTTTAAGTTGCAGCAAAAAACTAAAACAATAGCTGAACCGTTACTCCTTGTTGATAAATATGAGCATATCAAAGCTGAAGACTCCGAAACATTTTTTCAAACTTTAAATATAGAATTAATGTCTGTAGCCGGTGTAATTAGTGCTTTACCTGTTACCGTAACAAAATTAATACCGTTTTTAGAAAAGCATGCAGATAAAAATAATATTGCAAAAACATCTGCCGAATTGCTGAAAAAATATAGTGAAAAGACAATCGGAAATAAAAATATTCCTTTATCAAAAGCATTGACTGTTGCAGCTACTGTTGCAGCAGGGTTATTCTATGCAAAAGGAATAAGAAAATCTATGAATTCTCAATTGGGAATGATTAGAAAGGCAAGCTTTGATGCCTCTCAAAACATTATTAATGACCCTAAACTTTTTGCTATTTTAAATCCTGAACAAGAACAACAATTACAAGAACTCTTACCTGCAACAAAAAAGAAAAATAATGCGGTAGCAGAACAAATTAAAGATAAGTTAAATATAGGGTCATCTTTTGAAGCAGTAGGTGAATACAAAAAAACTCAAAAAGAATATTCCGAACAGAAAAGAGAATACAACGAAAAAATTGAAAAAAAATTGAACAAAAATGTACCTTTAAGTTCAAATGCAAAATCAGAAGCGGAAGAGAATAAACTTTTACTGCAAAGCATGCTTAAAAATGTTGAACATGATGTGCTTGAACCGTTAAGAAAAGTTGAAACAATTGCAAATATTACTTATGCAAGTTTGTTTACCGGCGGATTTTTAGAATATCTTATCTCTGATAAAATCGTTGACATTATGGGAATAAAAAATAAAGCTGTTAAAACAGCGGCAAAAGTCGGAGTTCCGATTCTTTCTTATATGTTTTTAAACAAAAATATCTCGGATATTGAAAATAAAGTTATTCTTGCAACAAAGTACAAACACTTGAAAAAATTTGTTGAGAATCCGAATGAAATAAATGCATCAGAAAATAAAAAACAATCACTTCCGCAATTTATAAAGGAGGTTATTCATGATACAAAAGACTACAATAAATTTAGCGAAACCGAATTACCATTATTAGAAGAAAAATTAAACACTAAAAAGAAATTAAAATTCTCTCAAGCTCAAATGGAAGAAGCAAAATTACTTCAAGAAGCTACGGCTATGACAATTAACAAACACAGAGAAAATGTTTTTGGTCAAACGGTAGGCATAAAATCTCTTTCTGAAACAGTTCTCGGACCTTTAGATATTGTAGTTACAGCCGTCGGTGCAAAATTAGGTCATACACTTGCAAAGAAAAATCCCAAATTAAAAGGGTTATTTATGGGAATAGGTGCAGTCGCAGCATTTATACCAGCTGCAGTTGTTGAAGCCATTCTGACTAAACAACAAAAAACAGCGGAAAAAACCGCTGCAATGCTGGCAATAAAAGAAACAGACAATACAAGATTGTTTGCAAACATTCCCGATGAAAAATACAACTTGGATTTTGAGAAAATTAAAAAACCTGAAATCTTTAAACAAATCTAACCTACAAAGTAATCAAATTTTTGTAAAATATTTTTTCTTCAAAATTCTCGGGCATGTTATTCCAATACCTGAAAATTGTTATACCCTGTTTTTCAAGTGATGAAGCTATTTTATCCGCATCTTTTTCATTTTCCGAAAGCAGAGGATATTTATACGGAACATCATTTTTTTCTAAATCAAAATGTAACAAATTCATACCTGAGTATTCTTTATCATATTTTTGAAAATTTTCGATAAAAATATGTTTTATATCTTCTTCATTAGTGTTCTTTAAGTAATTTTCAGTACAATCCGACATCAATTTAATATCCTCCTCGTCAAGCATTGTTTCATTTTTAACAAGCTCGGAATAACTTAAATCTACCGTTTCATAACTATAATTATCTTTCATATAACTTTCTTTTAAGGTTTTTGTTGTATATAAAAACGCACCATTTCTTATTTTTGGGAAAAATTTTCTTACTGAATTAAAAGAAGCAATTCCGCAAGGTTCGGAAAAAAACGAGTGAGCGTTATCAACAATTAAGTTTGGGTATTTTTCGGATAATATTTTCACATTCTTTGAACATATTCCAAAGTAATTAGGATATACAATATATGCGTCAACAGGAAACTCCGGCTTCGGCATAAAGGTTTTATCTATGTTATAGTATTTTATTTCGCATTTTTCCTTAAATACAGCATTTCTCAAGGTAGGACAAATATAAAAAGGCAGATAAATTTCCTTGATGTTAAAGGCATTTATAATGTACCTTAAACAGCTTCTTGCCGTATTCAATTTTACTATTTCATATTCCATTATTATTCTTCAATATAAAGCTCATCAAGGTTATGAAGCGTGCCGCCTAAAGTTGTAGGATAAAGATTTTTTATTTTCTTTCGGACTGCAACAAATGACAACGGAGAATATAAATATATAACAGGTCTTTCATCATATATTATTTGTTGATACTTATCATAAATAACTTTTCGTTTGTTGAAATCAAGCTCCAAAGCACCTTGTTCAATAATGTCATCAAGTTCTTTTTCCCAAGGCAATCTGTCTGATAAATTGTCATTTTGAGAACGCATATTAAACAAATGCAAGTGTCCTTTTGAATACCAAACATTTTTTCCGCCATGCGGCTCTAAAGGGGAGCCTGTTAACCCCATTAATGCCATATCCCAGTCATAAGTGGACATCAGCTTACTTACAAGAGTGTTAAACTCAATCGGTTTAAAGTTCACTTTTATTCCGATTTCTTTTAAATCTTCTTTTACCATAACACCACAGGCTTCACGCTCAGTTTGCCCCGCATTGGTGTATAAATCAAACTCAACCTGATTTCCGTCGCTGTCATAAAGCAATCCGTCTTTTCCATAATAAAAGCCGCTTTGAGTTAACAGATTTTTGGCATATTCAATATTTCTTTCATGCCCGACCGCTAATTTTTCATTTAAGAATAACGAAGATAAAGATTCTGCGGTAAATAACGGTTGTGCTACACCGTTTAACACGTTATTAATCATAGCATTTCTATCGATAGCATAATCAATTGCAGTTCTGAAATTTAAGTTGTTAAACCATTTTTGTTTTATCGGAGAAACATAAAATTTACCGTTTTTGTCTTTTCTTGTGTTCATATTAAAAGTAATGAACATAGTACCCGTACTTGGACCTAAATTGTAAATTTTAAAATCTGATTTTTTCTCTTTTTGTTTAAATCTTGCTAAATCTTTGCCCCTTATTGAAATAACATCTAATTCATCAGCTTCAAATTTTAGAAGCTCGTTGTTTAAATCTCCTACAATCAGAATGACGTATTTATCTATATAAGGAAGAATATTTTTATTTTCATCCATTGCATAGTAATTGGGATTTCTTTTAAAAACAACTCTTTGAGCAGGAATATATTCCTCCGGTACAAAAGCCCCCGAGGATACAATATCTTTAGGATTCATGGTAGTTGATAAGTATGACTCAAAATAACGATTTCCCTTTTCAATAACACTTTTAAAAACATGTTTAGGGGCTATTTGAGTTCCCATAAAACGTAAGAACGGAGCAAAAGGCTTTTTAATTGTGAATTTTACATTGTATTTATCTATTTTTGAAACTTTTGGGTATTCTCCATCTATTAAAACGGAATCTCGCAATGATGTGTTACCGAACCCTGCCAGAATTATATCATTCCAAGTGAAAACCACATCATCAGCCGTAATTTCAACACCATCAGTCCACTTTGCACCTTGTCGCAAAGTAATTATAAACTCTTTTTGATTTGGTGAAACCGAAAATGATTTTGCCAAATTAGGAATAACTTCACCCGTTATAGGGTCAGTTGAAAGTAACGAGTCATAAAGCATCTCCCCGATTTGAGAAGAGGTTGCGTCTTTTGAAACCCAAGGGTTAAACGTTTTTGGACCTTCTCCTATAGTTGAGGTAATAATCTGACCGCCATATTTACCTATCGGAGCTCTTGATAAACGATAATCAACTCCATTGTATCGGAAAGTTTTAACTTCACTATATTCAATATTTTTTTCAGCGGATATATTGCTATGTGAACTGTTGTCATAAATGTCTTGCGGATTTTTGTCAATCCTGAAACAAGCACCTGTAACAAGTGCTACGAAAAACAATAAATATATTATTTTCTTAAAAGATTTCATATACTAAGATTATCACGTTTTAAGAAAAAATAAAAATCACTCTTTCGGGTATATAAAATATTCATACAATTCTTTTTTTCATTTTTATCTTGATTCCTAAAAATGTTATTATTTTTCTTTTAACCCCGTTATTTATTTCATTCTTTACTGAAAAAACTTGTTCTAATCCTTTATATTTAGCTTTCACGTTAGAACATGCATTTATATTACGTAGATTATTTATCAAAATTTGATTTTGTTCTTTTTCTTTGGAAAAAAGATTAAGTAATTCCGGATAATAATTTATTGTATTGTTTAAATGTTGTAAAAACACCTTACAATTATCAGCGTCATTAATTAAAGAGAGAGCTTTGTTTTGAGTATCAGGCACAATATTTAATTTCCAATAATTATTTGCAACAACTTTTATCTTAAAATTTTTTCTTAAAGCTTGTATATAGAACCATATATCATCACTGGTAGGAGCCAATTTTTCCCATAACTGTCTATTTAATACGTCTGAATGTAACGAGTTTGGAGGAAATAATGTACCTGCTCCGCTTGACAATTTATTGAAAACAGAAGGAAGTCTTATTGCCTCGCTGTAATAATCACCATTTTCATATAATTTTCTCGGAATATTTTTAAAGAAACCCGAATGTTCATTTAAGCGGGTTATACGATGACAATGTATATACTTTGGAGTTTCTAAATATGAGATATAGAGTTCTTCTACCATTTTTTTGAATATATAAGATCGTCATCAACTGTAATAATAACTTTATCAGGATATTCTTTCAGTGCAGGGATTAATTTTTTATAACTTTTTAAATCCTCACAATAATGAATTTCAAATGTTTCGTTTTTTAATTCTAATAAATCTAATGGTAAATCCTTGTCTTTATTCGGAAATTGTTCAATTGCAAGATATAATACTATTTTATATGGTTTAATTGTTTGTTCCAAAAGCGACTTTATAACGAAATGAAGAGTTCCTATTCTTTCGGGATAGGAGGTTAGAGAAATAATGATATCATTATTATCATTTATAATACGTTGTTCTACATCTTTAAAATATTTAAAAACATTATTTAGTATATTCTGTGTAGTATTATTTAGACTGTTTATTTTGTATAATGCAGTATTTTGATTAGATTCTGTATTTAGGTTACATAAACCGATATTATCATTTACAACTTTAATTTTGGTACCATTATGAACCGCATTTGCCCAAAACCATGCGTCATCTTCTGTTTTTGCTATTTCCTTCCATAACTGTTCATTAAAAACATCTTTATGCAAAGAATTTGGAGGATATAAAACTCCTGATACTCTGGTAAAATAATTTTGAAAATCCGGTTTTAGCATTGCATTACCGCTAATACCATAGGCTCCAATTTCAGAAATAATTCCTCTTGCCCATTTTGAATATTCTAATATTCTATCACTTACTAATATTCGAAATGCTCTATGACAATGTATGCAATCAGGATATTTTCTATACGAGTTTACTAATAATTCTAACCAGTTAAATGGGTATAATATATCGTCATCTGCCGTAACTATAATCTCATTCGGGTATTTTTTTAAAGCAGGAATCAATTTAGTGTAAGAACATAAATCTTTTGGCGTCCAAAGAATTTGAAATTTATCACTAAATAAAATTTTCAAATTTTCAGGTAAATCATTTTCCTTATTAGGAAATTTATCTTCACCAAGAACTAAAACAACCTTTTTAGGCAACAAAGATTGATTTAATAGAGTTTTTATTGTTTTGTTTACAGAATTAATTCTCTCGGGATATGATGTTAGTGATACAATTACTGACAGTTTTATATTCTCCTTTCCGGCAAATCTGATAACTTTCCAAGTTTTTCAATGTTAGATAATTTTATCAACGAACCTAATTCGTATGAAAGTTTATTTGGTGAAATTTTAGTAAGACCGGATGCCGGAGTAAATGTCATTTCACCAAATTTTATTTCATTATCAGGAGTTATGTAGAAATCTACCCTTACATAATTAAAATCTTTAGATAAGATTTCTGCTAAATGTATCATTTTATCTAAACAGTCAGGTTTTTTAATTTCAGTTTCAATTATTGGATATGAATATGCAAAATCTTGTTTTTCCCAGTCAGTATTGAAAAATGCAACTTTTAATCCGATATTTCTATCCGTCAAATACTGGATAAAGTGAACTTTCCCACCAAAGCACCATAATTTATAGTCAATCATTTCTTGGTTTTCTTTGCCAATGTATTTTTCTGCAATAATTTTGCGTGGTATTGCAGAATAATGCATTTCAAATCCGCATTTGAATGAATAATCTTCATTCATCCATTTATTGATTTTACTTTTCACATCATTTAAGTCTAATTTTGTTTTATCTTTTACAATAATATTGTATCCGCAACCGTGATTACATTTAAGAACAAATTGATTTGGTAAATTATTGAAATCAATATCTTCAAATTTATCCCAAACTCCAAGTAATGGAATTAAGTATTCCTCTCCAATTTTTTCTTTAATCCAATCTCGAACAAGATATTTATCTGCAAGACGAGTCTTCAGAGGAGTTGAATCATACAATTTTAACCATTGAATTTTTTCGTTAAATGTTTGTGGATTTTCAAGCTCTAAAGTTTCACCCATGCGGTTAAAATACCATTCTTTTAACATTTCCAGTCTTTTTTCAACAGGGCAAATTTTAAACTTATAATATTTTACTTCCTTTTCCTTTTCCTTTTTCTTGTTTCTAAAACTAAATTTTATACCCAAAATGCAAATGACTTTATAACATTTATCATTTGAATAAGAATTTCTGACAGAAAAAAGAGTTTTAAGTTCCATTATTTAGTTTTCCTCTATTTTTATATATAACAAGGCTCTTAACTTTATATTAAATTTGTGAATAAATCATTACAGATTTACTCAAAATATTCTACCACAAAA
>CAYYPD010000032.1:0-22613 GCA_964473445.1 uncultured Muribaculaceae bacterium | reverse complement strand
CTTTATAAATTTCTTTATACAAAAGATATGATTGTTCTTCTGATGTTTGGATACAAGAATTAGAGCCTGATTTATTATAAAGTAAACTATCATTTATATTAAAAGAAGCTCCGACTTTTTCCGCAAAGTCTCTTACATTTTCAAAATCAAGTACATTATATTTTGTTTGAAATGACTTTATTTCAACGGGCACATTGTTTTTACATAATTTATTAATTACACTTAATGTTTTCTTATGAGAACCTGTAACAGAGGTAATCTTATCATGAATTTGTTCATTCATTGCATACAAACTAAAACTTATCCGAGAGGGATATAACTTAATAAATTCCTCTAACATTTCAGGGTTATCATAAAATACTTGCCCATTTGTAATTATAGATAATGAAATTCTTTGCTCTCTAATATATTTTGCTATTTTTAAAAAATCTTTAGCAAGAGTACACTCTCCTCCTGATAAAGAAATTGACATAACTCCTAATTTTTTAGCGTCATCAATTACGGGTTTTATATCCTCAAACGATATCTCATAATTCTTAATACTCTTGTCATTATAACAATGAATACATTTTAAGTTACAATTATATGTTAACTCTATAGATAAAGACTCTAAAATGTTATGTTCCAAACACCATTTTTGCTTTTCAATTTGAAATAATTCTTGCTCTGCCTTATCTTCATTTCTATCATAAGCTAAAAATCCACATGAATTAACCCTATAATTGGCGTTTATTAATAAATTTTCAGCTATCAATGTATCGACAAAATCTAAAATATCATCCTCTAAATTATCACTCTTAAATTCAACAAAACAATCTTTGTAAGAAGTCGTTTCTTTTGAAGATTCTACAAACGCATTCCAAAGAATTGCCGACTCATCTTCCAATAGAAAATCGGTATGGGTTCTTTCATTATAAATATATGCCCGTTTTTCTTTCTCAAATATAAAAACTTGAGAAGATACCCAATCGGGAATAGTGAGATTATTAATGTTTAAATAGTATTTTATATTAAATTTCATAAAAGAAATAAAATTTAACCGTATATTCTTATCTCACAAATAGCACTGCCATTATCTTGAAAATTGCAAGATGTATTTGTAATTAAATGTCTTTTTACCTTTTTGGAAATTTTAAACATAATGATTCCTTATAATAATATAATTTATATTATAACTATTATTAGAATAAATAACAAGTGAAAAGATCCTTGACTGTTACATCAAGGGTCTTTATTTCTTTTTGATTTTATGCAATTTCTGTATTTTTGTCGGGTTCTGTTGAGTCAACTTCATCTTTTTTCTTTGATGGCAGTTTTATCAACTCGGCGACTCCGTCATTTTTCTTTTTTACCATATCTGCGGTTACGGTAAATTCTTTTACATCACCTTGCGACGGAATAGCGTACATAATATCCATCATTATTTCTTCTACAATAGAACGCAAAGCTCTTGCACCTGTTTTACGTTTGATTGCCTCAGCAGCAATTAAGTCAACTGCTTCGGGTTCAAATTTCAAATCAACTCCGTCCATATTTAACAAACATTGATATTGTTTTAACAACGCATTTTTTGGTTCTGTTAAAATATTTTTCAATGCATTTTTGTCTAACGGATCAAGAACTGCATAAACAGGAACTCTTCCGATAAATTCAGGGATTAACCCGAATTTAAGCAAGTCCTCAGGCTGCATTTTCTTTAAAAGTTGAGCTTGTTCAGCTTCTTTTTCTGCTTGAGTTTTTGCCTTTCCTGCACCAAATCCGATTGTAGTTGTTGTACCTGCACGTCTTTCGATAATTTTATCCAAACCTACAAAAGCACCACCCACAATAAATAAGATGTTAGCAGTATTAATTTGAATAAATTCCTGATGAGGATGTTTTCTTCCGCCTTGAGGAGGAACATTTGCAACAGTACCTTCAATCATCTTTAAAAGTGCCTGTTGAACACCTTCACCCGAAACATCTCTTGTAATACTTGTATTTTCTGATTTTCTTGAAATTTTATCGATTTCATCAATGTAGATAATACCTTTTTCAGCCTTTTGAGCATCAAAATCAGCATTTTGATAAAGTCTTAAAAGAATATTTTCTACATCATCGCCAACATAGCCTGCTTCTGTTAAAGTTGTTGCATCTGCAATTGCAAACGGAACATCAAGCATTTTTGCAAGTGTTTGAGCCAATAAAGTTTTACCGCTTCCGGTCGGTCCGACAAGAAGTATATTACTTTTTTGAATTTCAACTTGTTGCTTATCAGAATTTGCAGCATTATGAGCAATTCTCTTATAGTGGTTATAAACTGCAACAGATAATACTTTTTTTGCATCATCCTGACCGATAATGTAATTATCGAGATATTCTTTAATTTCATGCGGTTTTGGAACTTTTGTAATATCTGTTTCTTTAATCTCTTTATCTTCAGGTTTATCCTTATTTTCAAGAAATTCTTCATCTAAAATTTCATTACACAATTCAACACACTCATCACAGATGTAAACATCAGGACCTGCAATAAGTTTCTTGACTTGTTCTTGAGTCTTTCCGCAGAAAGAACATTTTAGACGACTGTCATCTATCGCTGCCATTAATTATTCTCCTGATTTGGTCTCGGCGTGTTGTTAACAGTGATAACTTTATCAATCATACCGTATTCAAGAGCTTCTTCCGGAGTCATGATATAATCTCTGTCTGTATCTTTTTCAATCTTTTTAATAGATTGACCTGTGTTGCTTGCTAAAATTTCGTTTAATGATTTTTTAATTCTGATAATTTCAGCAGCTTGAATTTCAATATCTGTTGCTTGACCTTGTGCACCGCCTAAAGGTTGGTGAATTAAAACTCTTGAATGAGGAAGAGCCATTCTCTTGCCTTTAGTACCTGACGAAAGTAAGAATGCACCCATTGAAGCAGCTTGTCCCAAACAAATTGTTGAAACGTCAGCTCTGATGTGTTGCATTGTATCATATATTGCAAATCCTGCTGTAACGCTGCCACCCGGAGAATTGATATATAACATAATATCTTTTTCCGGATTTTCGCTATCCAGCAATAATAATTGAGCAACTATCAAGTTTGCTACCATGTCATCAATCGGAGTGCCTAAAAAGATAATTCTTTCTCTCAATAATCTTGAGAAAATATCAAATGATCTTTCGCCTCTGCTTGATTGTTCGATAACTACAGGTACAAAACTCATATTTTTCCCTTTCTAATCCTAATTATCAGTTATTTTTGTAATTTACTTTTGCATTTTCAACTAACAATTTTGTAACTTTTTCAGTAACAATTTGTTGGTTGATTGAGTGGAATAAGTTAACATTCTTTTGAACTTCTGCGACGATGTTTTCAGGAGTTGTTCTGTAAATATTAGCTAATTCTCCGATTTTTTCTTGAATATCTTCTTGAGATACTTTCATATCTTCTGTTTGAGCAATTTTACCAACAATTAAAGATGTTTTAATTCTCTTAATTGCTTCTTCTCTTAATTGAGCATAAACTTTTTCGTGACCTTCTCTTTCAAGCATTTCGTCAAAGTTTCCGCCTTGCATGTTAATTCTTTGTTTAAATTCGCCCATTAATGCTTGGCATTCTCTGTTAATCATTGTATCTTGAATTTTTACATCAATTTTTTCAAATAATGTATCAAACACTTTGTTTGCGATACGTTTTTCATTTTCAACTTTAGCTGTGTTGTCTAAATATTTTTGGATATCTTCTTTTAATGTATCTAAAGTTAAGAATGTAGGATTAACTCTTTTTGCTAAATCATCGTTGATTTCAGGAAGAACTTTTTCTTTAATAGCGTTGATTTTAATGTTGAATTCGGCATCTTTACCGTTTAATTTTTCATCGTGATATTCTTCCGGGAATTTAACATTGATTTTAAATTCTTCATTTAAACTTCTGTCAACTAATTGTTCTGCAAATCCCGGGATGAAAGTAGAGTGAGCTAAATCTAAAAGATAATTTTTTGCACTTCCGCCTTTAATTTCTTCTCCGTCAACATAACCTGCAAAATCAATATTTACTAAGTCTGTATTAACAGTTTTTCTGTCTGTAATATCATTTAAAGTTGCATATTTTTCTGCAATATTTTTAAGTTCTGTATCCATAATGTCTTCAGGGAACTTAAATTCTTCAACTTCAACTTCAACACCTTTGTAATCACAAAGATTAACTTCTGGTTTTAATTCAAATGTTGCTTTGATTTTTAAAGATTTATCTTCTGCAAATTCATAAGAATCAATTCTTGGAGTTGTAACTAAATTGAAGTTATTTTCATTGATTGTGTTTTCAAAGATTGTAGGTAACAAGCTGTCTAAAACTTCTCTTTGAACAGCTGCAATACCAACATATTTTTCTAAAATATTTCTTGGAGCTTTGCCTTGTCTGAAACCCGGAACATTAACTCTTTGAGCTAATTTTTTGCAAGCTTTATCGTATTCCCATTCGGATACGGATGGTTCAATTTCAATGTTTAATTTTACTTCGTTGTTTTCGTCATTTCTTTCAATTGTTACTGTCATTTTATTCACCTTTTCTTTTATAATACACATGCCTTAAAAAGTAATTTTAATACAATTTTACAGTTAAAATTATATCATAAATATAATACTTTCCAAACAAAATAGACAATTTGGAGTAATTTTAGAAAAATATTACCCTGTTGATTATATCCAAATGTGCTATAATAATTATAGTTACGGGTAATTATAAAAAGGATTGAATATGAAAAAAGCATTATCTCTATTATTAGTTGCACTTACGGCATCTGTTGCGCCTGTTTTTGCTGACACAATGAGCAGTGTGGTAGGCGGAATAACTCCGGGTGCAATAAACATACAAAACAGCAGAGATTTAAGAATACATGAAGCTCAAACAAGAGCAAAATACAACAGTGCTATTGTAAAACCGAAAACAGAAGTTGAAAAACCTGTAATTCCAAATGTTGTAGGAGAATTAAAATCCGTAACTTTTGTTAATAATACTAATTTTACATCTTCTCAATTGAATGCAATCATTAAAGACCAATTAAATCAACCGATGTCTATAGAGAATATTTCTTTAATCAGAAGAAATTTAATGAAATTTTATCAACAACACGGCTTCTATAGTGCAGTTCCGGTTATTGTTTCTCAAAATGATAAAACAGGCGAGCTTGTTATTGAAATGAATGAAGGAAGCAAAAATTCAATAACGTTTGAATAATAGAATAGCCCTTAAATATAACACTTTTCGTTAATTAAACAGTAAAGCGAAAACCGTAAACTGAATAAGAACGGGTAAATGTAATTTCAGTTTACGGGAAGTGTGTTATGGGCAAATTGCCGATATTTATATCAATAGTGATTTTAATTCTGAGTAATTGTTCTTGCTATTCTACTGAAATTGAGAGCGTTATTATTGATACCCCGAATGTCGTAAAACTTGAACCTATAATTACAATGGAAAAAGAAGATAAACAAGAAAGACCAATTACGATAAAAAGAAAGCCTCTTGAGATTGAAAATACCGCAGATAATCCAAGGTTGGTGAATATAACCGAGCAACAATTAAAAGCATTGGCAACAATTGAAAAAAGAATATATTCTAATTCATTTCCCTCCCAAAACACAATTGATAGGCTTGAAAGACTTGAATCAGATTTATTTAAAGCTATTCAAAAAGGAAGTCCGACACAAAGAATAGAAACCCTAAAACTTGAAAGTACAAGAATTGCACTTCGAGGAACTGCAATGACTCCTATGATGATGAGTACATTTAATACAAAATACATCAATCCGAGAGGAGAAACAGGTGCCTATATTGAAGATGTAGGAATTATAGACGGACTTATAAGAGTTTGGTGGCCCGATTTTTACGCAAAAATACTTGAATACAGACGTTACAAAGAAGCAACGTTTTATTAATATAATATACAAAAAAGGGAAACAAAAATGTTTCCCCTTAAACTATCTAATCCCCAAAACCTATGCTTGCGGTTGATTCCACAAAGCATCTCTTAAGAATTTGCTTTTTTGTGATTCTGCAGACAATGCTACATTTACAGGAGTGAAGATAAATACAGAATCACCGATTTTTTGTTGACTTCCTCCTAAAGCGTAAGTTGCACCGCATAAGAAATCAACAATTCTTAATGCTTGATCTTTGTCTAATAAATGTAAATTTAAAACAACAGTTTTTCTGTCTTTTAAATGTTTTACGATTGAAGTAGAATCGTCGTACGTACGAGGTTCTGAAACAATAACCTCATAACCTTTATAATTCGGATGAGAAACAACTTTTAAATCTCTTTCTTCTGTTTTTACAGGGTTAAGTGCTGTTGTACCTTGAACAGGGTACATTGTTTCACTGTCATTCGATAATGTCTCATAAAGATCCGATTTGTCTTCAAACCCTGACATTAAAAAATCAAGGATTGTTCTAAACTTGTCTGCAACTGCCAATTTTCTTCCTCCTAAGTATTTATTCAAATAGTATTCTTCCTAATCTGATTATTGTTGCACCTTCTTCAAGTGCGATTTTGTAATCGTGGCTCATTCCCATCGATATTTGTTTTAATTCTACTCCGAATTCACATTCCAATTCATCCTTTATTTGTTTGATATTTCTAAATAATTTATGAAGTTCCTCTTGGCTTGTGTTTACCGGAGCAATATTCATTAACCCTAATATTTCAATTCCGTTTAATTTTAGTATTTCAGGAAATTGTTTTTTTAATTCATCAGGTTCAAAACCGCCTTTTTGTTCTTCATGAGCATTATTAACCTGAAGAAGAATTTTTTGTTTTATTCCTCTTTTTAATGCCTCGTCAGAAACACATTTTGCAAGGTGAAAGCTATCTATTGAATGTATTAAATAGAAATTACCGACAGCATACTTTGTTTTATTGCTCTGTAAATGACCAATCAAGTGAAATCTGCTGTTTTTAACGATTTCTTCCGGTAATTTTTCTATTTTTTCAATAGCTGCTTTAACTCGGTTCTCCCCAAAATCTCTAAAACCCATTTCGTAATACTTCATTATCCGAGTTTCATCGAAATATTTGGTTACTGCAACTATCAACGGATTATAATGTGCAACTTCCGATTTGATTTTATTCACATTTTCCTGAACTTTATCCATAAAAATATGAATTTTACTCCTTAACTGCCTCAATCAAATCAATAAATTTATTATAGTAAAAGATTATAAAGAATACAACAATTTGTTTACTATGCAAAAAAAAGAGTATTTTAAATCTTTTTAAAACCATGAAAACATGCATGAATACATGAGTTCGGGCTTGATTAATATTTCTTAATACACTTTCAAATTTGGTATATCTATTGCTTTTTTGTTAAAATTTTTTTACAATTTGAACTATGAATGACGAATCGAAAAAATATCTTCAGGAATTTAAGCTATACATTGAGGTTGAACGTAATTTTTCAAAACATACGGTAACTGCATATTGCTCTGATATTTTAAGTTTCTTAATTTGGCTCGATGATAAGACTGTTATGGATGTCAACTACAATTTAATAAGAGATTATTTATTATATATTCAACAATTTAACTATTCAAAAACCACAACGGCAAGAAAAATTGCTTCTTTGAGAACTTTTTACAGATATTTGTACAGAGAAAGAGTTATTGAGGCAAATCCTGCACTGGGTGTACATGCTCCCAAAAGAGGAAAACCGTTGCCGGAATTTCTTACAGAGCAGGAGATTGATAAAATATTAGGCGGATTAAAAATTGATTCCCCCGCAGGCTATAGAAATAGAGCTATATTAGAGCTTCTTTATGCAACGGGAATGAGAATTTCAGAGTTAAGCAACTTAAATTTTGAAAATCTTAATCTTGGTGAAAATGAAATAAAAGTTTTTGGGAAAGGTTCAAAGGAAAGAATTGTTTTAGTTTCGGAAAAAGCAAAAAAGTTTTTGGAAAGTTACATTAAAAATGCCCGTTATTTAATTTGCAACAGTGCAAAAGAAAATTCAGACTCGCCTGTATTCATAAATAAAACCGGTTACAGATTACAGCCTCAAACCGTAAGGCATGTTATAAGAGAGGTTGTTGAAAAAATAGAATTACCGAAACATGTTACTCCGCATGTATTTAGGCACAGTTTTGCTACAAAACTGTTGGAAAACGGTGCAGATTTAAGAGTTGTACAAGAATTACTCGGACACAGCAGCATTAGTAACACACAAATTTATACTCACGTTTCGATGGAAAGATTAAAACACTCTTACGAAACTGCTCATCCGAGAGCAAATTAAAATATTTATTATATAATAAATGTTGGAAAGAAAAGGGAATAGATATGTTCGATTTTATAACCATGGGTAGTGCAACACTTGATGCTTTTATTGAAACAGACGCTGCAAATATAGTATCAGTAAGCAGTACAAATATGAAAAAAGATTTTATGGCTTATCCTTACGGAGCAAAAATTGAAATTGACAAGTTTGATTTTAAAACAGGCGGTGGAGCTGTTAATACCGTAACAAACTTTGCTTCTCTCGGGTTTAAAGTATCAACGATAATAAAAATCGGACATGAGCTTCAAGGTCAGAATGTTTTGGCGACTCTTAAAAAGTTTGGTGTAGATACATCAAATGTTATATGTTCAAAAGAATATAGCACCGGCTTTTCGATTATTCTTACAAGTTTTCAAGGCGACAGAACAGTTTTAGCTCATAGAGGCGCTAATTCAAAATTGACGGAAGATGATATTAATTTTGATGCGATTAAAAATTCAAAATGGCTTTATCTTGCACCTTTAAACGGAGATTCAACAAAAGTTTTGGATAAACTTGCCGATTACGCTAAAGACCACGATGTGAATCTTGCAATTAACCTTGGAACAAGCAGTATAAAACAAGGCAGAAAAAATTTAAAATCTGTTCTTAAAGCGGCTAATGTAATAATTTTAAATAAAGAAGAAGCTTCCATGCTTACTCAAATAGAAGTTCGCCCTGATTCTAAAACAGAGAAATTTTCCGCAGAAAAAATTCACCCTGATATAAAAACAATGCTTGAAGAACTTTGTTTCGGTAAAGGGAGAATTGTAATAATTACAGACGGCAAGCATGGTGCTTATGCATATGATTCAAAACAATTCTATCAATGCGATGAATTTCCGGCAAAAGTTGTAAGTACACTTGGAGCAGGAGATGCATTTGCTTCAACGTTTGTAGCTTCTTATCAAAAAACAAAAGGTGATATAGCGTTATCTTTAAAATATGCATCTGTTCAAGCTGCTTCAATAGTAGAGCATTTTGGGGCTCAAAACGGATTTTTAACTTTTGATGAAATCGAAAAGAAACTTGAAAGCAATAAAGATTTTAACGTTTTTGTACAAAAGAAGTAACTATTCGAAATCTAAAGCAAATTTTAATGCTTCCATCTTCTTTTTACGATTATATGATTTCATTTCGCTTTGAGCTTTTGGTTTTTCACTTTTATCGGAGTCTAACTCTGACTTGGTTGAATTGATATTAGATTCATATCTTTGAGCAAAGTCTGAATGAACGGAAAGTTCGTCAAAAGTTGTAATTTCAACTTTTACGCCAGAAGCCGCTTGTTGGTTTGCATTTTCCGTTTCAGGAGTATTTTCATCAGGGCTTTCCATATTCTGCTTAAATTCATTATTTTGTGAAACATTTGCCATATTTAATTGAATAGGGTTTGAAATACTTATTGTCATCCCCATAGAAGAACCACCGCCTAGTTTTTCCAATTCACTTTCAATACTTTCCGTATCGGAAATCAATGAGTTAAGCTCCCCTAAGTCAGATTGAGCTTTAGATAATTCTTGTGCTGCGGAATTAAATTCCGATGTAGCTTCTTGCATATTAGGCATTTTCGCTAAATCATTTCCGACATTTCCCTCAAAAGTGCTTACAAACATGCCCGCCCCTTTTGAGTTTTTTCTTTTGAATTCTTCTTTATTTTTATCTACCGCAGTTTTTGCATTCTTCTCGTTATCGGACTTTGCTTTTTTTATAACATTTAATGCGTTCATCATTGATGTTTTAGCTCTTTGAACGGCATTTTTAATGCTTGCTTCAAGTTTTTCCATTTTACTGAGATTAGTTTTTTTTTCTTTTTCAAGCTTTTCTTTTTTCTTCTTCTCATCTTCCGTAAGTTCGTCATCATCAGAAGAGAGTGTGTTCAAGTTATATCTTGTTCCGTTTATACGAACAGAAGAAGAATCAAAAGAGGCTATATTATCTGCAAGATAGCTTTCAACTTCACTCATTGAGCTTGAAGTAAACGTAGAATTTCCAAATTCGATAACAAAAACATTCTCATCAGAATTGGCAGTCTTTTTTTTACCGTCTGAAAGCATTTCACGAATATCGGAAGAACTTATTCCGTTTATTTGCATAATAATCCCCGTAGCTTATTTCCCCTATTTATATAAAAAATTTTGGGGACAAAATATTTCCTATTGCTTAACAATAGTTAACATTATTGTATTTTTCCGTAGCTGAAAGAGGCAGAACTTGAAGCAGCTCCTTGTTGGTTTGGTTTTCTGTAGTAGTTTAAATTTTGTTTTTTCAATATGTTATGGGCAGTTAACAGATACTCAAACGGCAAGGAGGTTGAATCTAAAGTTGTAGAAACATGTGATTTCCCGTTAACTATTCGTTGAACGGTAACACCTTGGAATGTCGGGTCATACATAACCCACCCGTATTCATCAAAATATACCTCTACCCAAGCATGGGCTCCTACAGTATTTTCAAAAACATCACCTGATACTATTCTTGCAGGAATATTTCTTGCTCTGCAAAGAGCGACCATTGCAGCTGCGTAATCAGTACACTTGCCACGGTGTTGTTGAAGAGCAGCTTTTGCTCCTAAATTGGGGACAATTGTATATTCTATATTTCTTTGAAGAAATTCATATACATTTTGTAAAAATTCTTCTTTGGTATTCCCTGATATATTGTTTGCAACATTAATAATATAAGGGTCATCCGATTCAATCATATTTTCACTTTTTAGATATTTTGATAAATCTTTTTCGGGCGAAATGTTATAATTTAAGCGTTTTGCCGTTTGTAAATCATAAGTTCTCATTGCAGCTTCACCTTGAACAATAACAGATAAGGTTTTAGCCGGAACAGGACTCCATTTATATATAAAAATTTTATCAAGCCCCTCTTTTAATATATTTTGAGGTTCTACTGATACAGAGTTAATTTTAATATATTGTTTGCCGTATATATCTTGAGGAACATATATTTTATAATCAAGACTGCTTATGTTTCCTGATATATTTATTGTATCGGTGTATGAGAAGTTATATTTTGTAAACTCCGTTAAATTAACCTCGGGCAGATTTATATTGTTTGAGGTTTCTTCTTCCGTAGGCTGCTCATTATTTGAAATTTCGTTTTGGGGGAGTTGTTGCTCCATATTTTCAAGTGAATTTTTTAGAGCGGCAAACAAATTTGGGAAATCAACATAAATAATAGCTGCAAATATAAGAGCCATTGTAACAAACAGACTTAATAGCGATTTTAATAAACTTTCAAAGGAAGATTTTCGCTTATTAATTTTTTTCTTTCTTTTCCTCGTGGTATTCATTTTCTGTGTTGACATTCCAAACTACCCTTTTATCAGTACCGTTAATATATGCTTTTGCAGCTTCAAACCCTGTTAATATTGAGTGATCCATATTATTATACCTGTGTTGCCCGTTTCTGCCCACACAATATAAATTTTGAATTGAATTTATAAAATCTTTAACAATTTCAAAATTCTTATAAGCCCCGAAATATGCAGGGTACGCTTTTTTTACTCTTATTACAACAGAATCAAGCACATCATTTTTATTTATAATTCCGATTTTTTCAAGTTCATCACTCGCCATTTTTATAAAGTCGGAATCTTGCATATTCCACATTTCATCACCCTCGGAACAAAAATATTCTAACCCTAACCACACGGTATTTTCTAAATCTTTAACCATATATGGAGACCAGTTGTTAAAAATCTGCAATCGACCCAATTTTACATTTTTCTCTTGTATATATATCCAGCAGTCAGGAATTATATTTGAAACCGTTTTATATTTTGATTTATTTTTTATTGCAAATTTTTTAACCAACAGCCCTACCGTCATAAAATCACGATACGGCAACATCTCCGCAGTTTCTTTTATACTTTGCGGAACTTCAATTTTAAATCCTGAAACTAAATCTTTTATTGGCATAGAGGAGAACACAACATCGCAATCAAACGTATTTTCGTTGCCGTTTTCATCAACAGTAACTATAGAGGATATTTTATTATCGTTAAAGTTTAAGCTTACAACTTTGTTATTTAATATAATTTGACCGCCATTTTGTTTTATCTTATTTGCAACTGCTTCATATAATTGCCCCGGCCCCATTTTGGGGTATAAAAATTCTTCAATTAAAGAGGTTTCAACTTTCTCTTTTTTCAAAAACGGTTTTAACAAACAATTTTTTAATACCGTAATTAAAGAAAGCCCTTTTACTCTTTGGACACCCCACTCGGGAGAAATTTTACTCGGATGAATTCCCCATACTTTACGGGTATAGTCTTCAAAAAACATTGAATACAATGGCTTCCCAAAACGGTTTATATAGAAATCTTCAAGCGAATTTTCTTTTCTTTTTTTTATGCAAGAGTATAAATACCCGACACCTGCTTTTATTACGTTAAAAAAGCCCATATTTATAAATGTTTCGGGTTTAAAACTTATAGGATAATCAAAAAACTTTCGCAGAAAATAAATTCTTGATAATCTGTGTCTTTTTAGCAAAACTTCATCTTGTGTTTCAGGGTTGACACCTGCTTTTTGAAAATTATTTTTTTTATCGTCATCAGCAAGTAAAATTTCATCTTTAGACGGCATTTCTTGAACAGGAAAAATTTCTTTCCAAAAGTTTAAAACTTCATCGCTTTTTGAAAAAAATCTGTGTCCGCCTAAATCCATTCTGTTACCATTATGATTATGAGTACGGGAAATTCCTCCTATATAAGGAGTCTCTTCAATTATAACGGGCTTCAAATCTGTATTTTTAATAAGGTAATAAGCAACGCTCAAACCTGCAGGTCCTGCTCCGATTATTATGACCTTATCATCAGATTTCATAACAAATGCTCCGAAACACTAATATATTATTTATGATATATTAAAACTATGAAAAAAGATACATTAATTTTTGACTTAGACGGTACACTTTTAGATACACTTGAGGGCTTGAAAGACGGGTTTAACTATGCAATTACAAAATTTGGCTACCCCCCTAGAACTCTTGATGAGGTAAGAAGTTTTGTCGGCAACGGAATTAAAGTTGCTTTAAAATTATGTCTGCCTAACAGTGTTGATGACAAAGAATTTGAAAAAATTGTTGAAGTATTTAAAATATACTACTTAGAGCATAGTGAAGAAACGACAAAAGTTTATGACGGTATTTTAGAAATGTTGAAAATACTGCACGACAAAGGCTACAAAATAGCGGTTGTTTCAAATAAATATGATGATGCGGTAAAAGAATTGTGCAAAAATTACTTTAACGGATTTATTGATTTTGCAATAGGAGAGGGGTATGGGATAGAAAGAAAACCAAACCCTAATGGAGTTTATAAAGCAATACAAGTTTTAAATTCAACTGTAGAAAACTCTTTATATATAGGCGACTCCGAAGTAGATATTCTGACTGCTAAAAATGCAAATGTTCCTTGTATTTCCGTCCTTTGGGGATTTAGAGAAAAAGAATTTTTGGTTAATAACGGAGCAAAAATATTCGCTCAAAATGCAAAAGAACTACTTGAAATAATAGAAAATTTTACATAAAAAAGGTAACCAAACGGTTACCTTTTTACTAATCTTATTTTTTTGAAATTACATAAATCAAATGCCAACCGTACTGTGTTTTAACAGGGTCTGAAACTTGACCGTTCGGAAGATTGAATGCTGCTGTTTCAAAAGCAGGAACCATATCCCCTCTGCCAAACCATCCTAATATACCGCCTGAAGCACCTGACGGGCATTTTGAATATTTTCTGGCAGCTTTCATAAAATTGTGGAAAATTTCAGACTGATTTTGTCCTTGCATAATTTCTTCTCTGATTTTAATAGCTTCTTCCTGTGTCGGAACAAGAATATGTAACGCTTGAACCTGCTTATAACTTGCAGCTTCAACTCTGTTTAAAACGGAAAAATTATTGTTTTCACAAACTAAACTTACCGTTAATAAAGAAAAAATAACCGCAAATATTGATAATATTTTTTTCATATATTACTCCTTTCAAAATAATAATACTTTTAAAATATAAGAAAAACCATAACTTATTTATTAATGTTAATAAACTGGTTTTCTCTTGTAATTACAACCATACCTGAGCGAACAAGTTCTTTTACTCCCAACGGTCTTAAAAGTGCTATTAAAGCCATTACCTGCCTGTTATCACCGCTATACTCAAGAGTATAAATGTCAGGGGAAACATCAATAATTTTTGCACCAAAGATTTCCGCAATTCTTAAAATTTCACTTCTTGCATCATCTTTTGCCGTAACTTTACATAATATCAACTCTCTATCAATACATTTATCCGCTGATTTAGGCACTTCCGCAACCTTTATTGTATTAATTAATCTGTTTAATTGCTTACAGATTTGTTCTATTACAACGTCATCACCGCTTGTAACTACAGTTATTCTTGAATAATTAGGGTCAATTGTTGTTGCAACGGTTAAACTTTCTATATTAAACCCTCTTGATGAAAATAAATCACAAACGCAAGAAAGTATGCCTGCTTCATTTTTTACCAATATTGAAATTGTATGCTTCACTTTATACTTCCTTTCCGTCTGTATTCAAGTTAGATAAAAGAACTTCGTTCAGTGGGGCTCCTGCAAGTACCCACGGATAAACCATTTCAAACGGTTCAACAACGAAATCCAAAATAACGGGACCGTCATAAGCAATCGCTTTATCTAAAGCAGAATCGATATCTTCTTCTTTTTCAACTCTTATACCCAAGCAGCCGTACGCTTCCGCTAACTTAACATAATCAGGTGAAGAAATATGCGTTTGAGAATAATGCTTATTAAACAATTTTTCCTGCCATTGCCTTACCATTCCTAAATATCCGTTATTTATTACCGCAATTTTAATAGGAATTTTATAATCAATACAGGTCATTAACTCTTGTATATTCATCTGAAAACTGCCGTCCCCAGCTATATCGAAAACTAACTTTTTCGGTGCTGCTATTTGAGCTCCGATTGCAGCAGGGAATCCAAATCCCATAGTTCCTAATCCGCCTGATGTAACAAATTTCCTCGGTTCATTAAACTTGTACAACTGTGCAGTCCACATTTGATGTTGACCAACTTCGGTAGCAACAATTGTATCCATATTCTTTGTTTTATTGTAAATATGTTCGATTACTTCTTGCGGACTCATTTTCCCGTTTTCGACCGCTCTTAATGCACGTTTTTCTTTCCACGACTCAATTTGCTTAACCCAAATTTTTCGCATTTGATTATCAAATGTATATTTACCCTTTGCAAATTCTTTCAACATCAAATTTAATACGTTTTTTGCGTCCCCTACAATAGGAATATCAACGTGAACATTTTTACTTATAGAACAAGGGTCAATATCTGCGTGTATAACTTGTGCATCTTTACAAAAACGTTTCAAACAACCTGTAATTCTATCATTAAACCGTGTACCTACCGCAAACAATACATCACAATTACTTACTGCAAGATTTGCCCAATAGTTACCGTGCATTCCGAGCATTCCGAGTGAAAGCTCGCTGTCTTGAGGAAATGTGCCTATTCCCATTAATGTTGTAGCAACGGGAATATTTAATTTTGTAGCAAGCTCTCTTATTTCTTTCCAAGCGTCAGAATGAATTACTCCGCCACCTGAAATTATAACAGGTCTTTGAGCTTCACATAACAGCTTTAATGCTCTTTTAGATTGGATAGGGTGTCCTTCATAAGTCGGGTTATACCCCGGAAGTGAAACTTTTTCCGGATATTCAAATTCCATTTTTGAGGTTAATACATCTTTTGGTAAGGAAATTACGACAGGACCGGGTTTTCCTGTACTTGCAATATGAAAGGCTTCTTTTATAATTCTTGGTAATTCACTTACATCTTTAACCAAATAATTGTGCTTAGTGCAGGTTCTTGTCATCCCAACGATATCCGCTTCTTGAAAAGCATCATTGCCGATAAGTTTTGAATCAACCTGACCTGCAAAAACTACCAACGGATAACTGTCATAATAAGCATTTGCAATACCTGTAATTGTGTTACATGCCCCGGGTCCTGACGTAACAAGAACAACTCCGGGTTTGCCTGAAATTCTTGCATAGCCTTCTGCGGCATGAACTGCAGCTTGCTCGTGTCTGACCAAATAATGTTTAATAAAATCACATTTGTACAATTCATCATAAATATGTAAAATTACACCGCCGGGGTATCCGAAAATTTTATCCACACCCTCTTTTCTCAAGCATTCCAAAAATATTTTTGCACCTGACATTTTTTCATTTTTTACGATTTGTTCGGAAGTCATTACATTCTCCATTCGTTATTAAATTGCACAATCGTGTAAATAATTAATAGAATTTTAACCCAATTAACTTATTAGTGCAAATTAATTAATTTTTCTTTCTGGTTTTTCAATAATAGGTTTCCACAAACACGTTGTTGTGTGGTTGTTTTGGAATATTTTTCAACAAATAAAAGGCATGGCGTAACTTATTTCCCAACATGTAAAATTGCCGCTAAAAGACATTTACATAAAAAACAACTGCTCATTATTTATAATGAGCAGTTGTTTTTTATGTAATAAGTTTATAAAGAACTTCTGTAGATTTCTTCTATTCTTGCAGGAGTTGCTTCATTTGGTGCTATAGAAAGCAATCCGTCTAATGATGGTGTTGTTTGTGATAAGTTTACAAGTTTTTTAACATCATTTTCGCTAAAGTCTTCATCTTTTAATTTGTTTGGAACTCCAACTGATTTTAACCAAGCATATACTTTTTCTTCTGCATCTTTAGCATTTTCAACTTTGCCTGTTACGGGTTCTAAAATATAAGCTAAAACATCTGCTTTACTGTCAAATATACATTTAATAACAGCCGGTAAAAGCATTGCTAATCCTAAACCGTGAGATAATTGCGGTTTTACTGCACTTAACGGGTGTTCAAGTGCATGTGTATAGTGTAATAAACCGTTATCAAAACATACCCCGCCCATTAATGCTGCGTATGCCAAATAATATCTTGCTTCTAAATTATCAGGATTTTTAATTGCAAGCGGTAAATATTTTCCAACCAGTGTGATAACTTCTCTTGCAAGTGTAACTGCATAAGGAGAAGCCACTTTTGAAGTTGCAGCTTCAATTACGTGGTTAACTGCGTCAATTGAAACGTATCTTGTTTGTTTTTCAGATAATTTAGTCATTAATTTAGGGTCATCAATAGCAAACATAGGATAAATACAATCATAAGCAATTGCAGGTTTATATTCTTTTTCAGGAACTGTTACAACTGCAAATCTGTTTGTTTCTGTTCCTGTACCGTGTGTTAAGTTGATTGCAACAATCGGAGCTGCTTTTTTAGGTGTGAATTTGAATTCATAAACATCTCTTGCCGTTTTATCAGGGTATTCAAGTAATATAGCAACTGATTTCCCTGCGTCAGTAGGAGAACCTCCACCAATTGCAATTACTGCTTTTGCCCCGAATTCTCTTGCTAATTTAGCTGCTTCATCTACACTGTGTGTAGTCGGGTTTGGTGTTACGCCGTCATAATTAATATAACCCATACCGTGTGCTTTTAATGCTTTTTCAACATAATTCCAAGCTCCGGTTGCTTTATAAGCATTCCTTCCTGACATAACAATTAACTTGTCTATGCCCTTATTTTTTAGTTCTTGTACAATGTAGTCAATTTTTTCAATTGCACCACAACCAAAGAATACTGTTGTTCTTGTTCTGATTTCAAAAATTTGATTAATATTGATGTCTTTTTCCCACATAATTTTAATCCTCTCTTTTTATATCCGCACTATTTTGGGTTATATTATCAACCAGCTTTTTAGCGATTTTATAGTCTGTAATTGTTGCGTTGCCGCTTATACAACCGCCTTCGCAACACATTATTTCCACTAAATTACCGTCTTGACAATCACCTGATTGTGCATATCTTTTTAATTGTTTTATTGTATCTTTATTTAATCCGTTTATAACAACAGGCTTTACTTCGCATTTTGCACAGAATTGAACCGCTTCCGCAACTCCGCCTGACAATGGGAATTTTCTTCCCTGTTTTGATGGGGTATTAGTTTCAACGCTTGTTGTATCTTCACAATCTAAAATTTCAATATTCATGCCGATAAACAAAGCACCTAATTCTTCTGCGTTAATAACATAGTCAACATTCGGGTTTTGTTTCATTTCTTGTTTCTTAGCAACACAAGGACTTACGAATATTGTTTTTGCTTCAGGATGTTCTTTCTTTGCAATTTCTGCAGTGTAATATAACGGGGTTTGCGTAGATGACCGATACGGCTTAATATCGGGTAAATGTTTTCTTACAAATTCGTTATATCCTGCACAGCAAGATGTAGTCATGAATTTTTGACCTTCATTCATTCTTTCATCAAGCTCTTTTGCTTCGTTAAGTGTTGTAACATCCGCACCTTGAGCAACTTCATATATATAATTAAATCCGACTTTTTCCATAGCCTTTTTCAATTGTGATATTGTTCCGGGAAATTGACCTGATATTGCCGGTGCAAACATTATTGTCATTTTTTCTTTGTTTTTAATCATCTTCAAGACTTCAATCAGTTGGCTCTTTTCATGAACCGCCCCAAACGGACATCTTGAAACGCATTTCCCGCAAAATATACATTGTTCAAAATCTATTTTTGCAGTTCCGTCTTCGTTCTTTTTAATTGCATCAACGGGACAATTGTCTTCGCAAGGTACTGCTACTTTTACAATTGCATTATAAGGACATGCGGAAATGCACATTTTACACGCTTTACACTTTGTTGAATCAATAACGGACTTTCCGTTTTCCATACTTATTGCACCGAATTTACATGTTGATTGACAAGGACGTGCAACACAACCTTGGCATAAATCGGTTACGAATACACGTTTTGGAACACAGCCTTTACAAGCTGCTCCCAAAACTGTTAACGGATTTTCTTCAGGAGTTTCTCTTGTTAGCGATTTTTCTGCATAATCTGATAATGAAACTGTTTCATCATCTTCTTCAATTGCAAATCCTAATCCTGCTATTACTCTGTCTTTTAGTATCGCTCTTTCCTTATAGATACAACATCTGTAAGGTACTTCTGCCCCTTTCGGACGCATATCAAATGGAATTAATCTTGTTTTCCCCGCAAAATTTTCCGAGAAAAAGGCTCTTACCAACCTTACTAATATTTCTTTTTTCAAGTGTATAGAATTATGTATACTCATTTTATTTTAACTGTCTTTCAATTTCTGCCAGTACTTTTTCTACTGTTGCTTCCTGCACAATTTCGTTATTTACTTTTACATACGGGGCTTTGGAAAATTCCCAGTTTGTTGAGCAAACACCTAAGCAAGGACTTCCTGCAACATCAACTTTATCACCATACTTTTTGGGGACAATATCTGTCAAACTTTGTAAATTTGATGCTCCCATTACAAAACAAGTTGTCCCCAAACATACTTTCACTTCAATTTTTTTCATTTTTACCTCACATATACTGTACTGTTACTTTTTTCATGTATCTGGATGTCAGAACATTTTCTATTTTTTTTATTATGTTTTTTCTTATTTCTATTTCTATAGGCATATTTGGATCATAGTGTGCCTGATTTATTTTAGCACCTACCATAAAGTTTATGCAATCTGAATTTAACATAAAATCTATTAATTTCCCTGCTGCGTCGTTTTCAATTTTGCCTTTTTCTAAATCGTCCAGCACCTTTGTCAAAGTCAAAATACCTTCTGTTACTAAATCAACGCCTTCCATATATGATACTGCCGGTAATTTACCGACGTTTAGAGATAAATCTATTTTTATCGGTATATTAAGTTCTCTTGAAATAAGAGAAGCTGTTGTTCCCCCGCATACGGCTTTTTTACCGTTAAATGTTTTGAAAACATTTGCGTAGTAACTGTCTTTGTCTTGATGATAAGGCGGTCCCGTAAATATCAGCGAATTTCTCGGATTTCTGTAATAAACACAAACGCAAGAAACATCATCTTTGGGTTTACGGTCAGGCTCTGTTAAGATAGCTTGTCTTACAACATATTTACTTAAATCCCTGCTTGAAATTTGAGGATCTTTTGACAATTTATCAAGAACAAGTTTTATCAAACCTTCTCTTCTTAATCCTAATTTTAGTGTTTTAGACCCTAATGCAGCTTGAGTAACGCCGTCAGAACAAAATACAAGCCTGTCGCCCTCTCTCAATTTTATTTTGTATATGTGCATGTGTCTGTTTGGAAACGTTTTTGATGTAATTACCGTAAACTCAGGCTCCATAAACATTTTATCTCTAATCCACAAAAATTGCGGATTGCCCTCTTCTACAATTTTTACATTGCCGTCATCATCACAATCCATTGCGGAAAATGTTGAATAACTTATTTTTCGAACCTGACAAACCGGTAATGAATTTAAAACGATTTCACAGGCCTTTCTTATATCTGTTTCTGCTTCTATGAACTTTAAAAGCATAGTAGCTGTCATAGAAGCTAAAATGTTTGCCTTAACACCGCTTCCCAACCCGTCAGAAAGTACGGCAATCAGCCTGCCGGTATCAGGAAAACGTTTTGAAGTAAAGTAATCTCCAAATGCGTTTTGATTGTATTTCTTCTCTTGATAAAAGTCAATATCTACAAACATTACTTATCACCGTCTTCTTTGTTGTCGGAATAGTCTTGAGCTATTGAACTTAACAGCTTTTCGGTTTCAACCATGTGTTCACCAAGTAAGCAAGCGATTTCTTGTACGGTTGCAATATTCTTGGTAATAACTTCTCTTGCTTTGATTGCGATTTTTTCTCTATCGGTTTCGTGAGCGGTAACATCTGTTATAACAGCTCCGACAACTTCATTTTCTTCGATTACAAAAGCATTTATATCGTACAATTTATTTCCGACCGAATAGTGTTCTTTATGTATATCAACACCCGTTTTAAGCATTTTTTGAAAAATGTCGCTAAAAGATACTATTCTGTCTATTGCAGCACCTTTTATGCCCTCTTCTCTGTCCGCAAATACATCATACATTTCTCCGCAGAACATGTGCATAAACATATCATTCGCTTCAAGAATATTAAGGTTTTTATCAACCATAACAACAGCAGCAGGCATGCTTCTCAACATTATTGCAGATTTTTTCATTGCCAATTTTCTCATATAAGAAACACACATTGAAGGTTCTGCATCACCTGAAATCAAGGCACAAGCTAAATCTCTGCAAGTACGATACCCGCAGCCGCCGCAATTAAGCTCATCTTCTTCTCTTGTTTTACCAATACGTTTCATTGCTTCTGCAATTTCATCAGGTGAATATTCATGCTTTTCCGTATATTCAGGCTCATAATTTTCCTCAACAACCGTTGTAGGTTCAGACGGTATAACTTCTCTAAAGTTCACTTTTGATAAAATATCCGATGTAATTGAAATTCCGGATTTCTTACTTGAACGGCAAGGCCCTTTAACACAGCCGGTTTCACAAGAAAGTGCTTCTACAAATATTTTTTTATTTGTCTTTTTAAAACTTGACAAAGAATGTCTGAACGGTTTTAATCCGCTGATTGTTATTAATACCGTATCTTTATCAACCCCTGAAAGTCTTATTGTTTCATTCATTCCTCCCTCAATCGGGTAAATAGCTCCTTCGTTTGCAGCGTGAGGAACAAACTTATCATCTTCCGATACGGAAATTTCTTCAATGTTAACAAAATCATCCTTTATCCAGTAGTTTAACTCGTCAAAAGTAAGTGCAACATCTATAAGCTCAGGATGTCTGTCTGCTTCATTTTTCTTGCCGATACAAGGTCCGATGAAAACAATTGCAATATCGTTTCCATATAAATTCTTTAAATATTTAGCGTGTGTTAACGCAGGAGATGCGAACGGAGTAATATTTTTTGTATAATTGGGTTCATATTTTCTTATATAATCAACTATTACAGGACAAGCACTTGATATAAATAATCCTTTATCCTGTTCTTTTAGCCACTTTGCAGCTTCTATTGAAACTTCTTCCGCACCTAATGCGGTTTCACTGACAGCTGAAAAACCGAGATATTTAAGCAATGCAATCATTTTCTTCGGTTCTAAATCATAAATCCCTGCCCAGCTTGGAGCCAGTGATACAAAAACTTTTTTCTTTGCAATAAATAAAGTTTTAACCTTATCAATGTCATTCCTTACTCTTTTTGCATTAGCCGGACACTCTATAACACAAAGACCGCAAGCAATACACTTTTTGGTAATAACGGAAGCACTTCCGTTCTGTATTTTTATTGCTTTTACTTGGCATTTACGAACGCACTTATAACAGTCGTGGCACTCATTTTTCAGAGTAT
>CAYYPD010000031.1:0-24708 GCA_964473445.1 uncultured Muribaculaceae bacterium | reverse complement strand
TGCAATGGGAGAACCAACCATCTTTAAAAAGTTTGATGATATTATTAAAATTTTTGCAAAATATGGAAATAAACATTTTGCTATATATACGAACGGAATTAAAACAAGTAAGATTGTAGAAAAAAGTTTAAGTGATAATGCTGTTTCAATGAGAATTGTAATATCGTTGGATTCCGGTTCAAGGGAAGTGTTTAAAAAAGTAAAAAAAGTTGATAAATTCAAGGATGTTTGTAAAACTATTAAAAGATATACAAGTGCTATGGTACATCCCCAATGTGTAGGGGTTAAATATATTATTATTCCAAATGTTAACGATACAAAAGAAGAAATTGATAAATGGTTTGATCTTTGTGTAAATGAACTTGGTGTAAAATACTTAATTGCTGATATAGAAGAAAAGTTGTTTGTAAGACAGCATGGTGATGTTCCTGATTATGTAAAAGATTTATTAAGGTATATAAGAAAACGTTGCGAAGATTCAAATCTTGATTTTGAGTTTTATGATAGAGCATTGGTTTTAAATTTATAAGGGCATAAATAGTGGGAGAAAAATTTTATTTTTGTGATGAGTTAAATAATGTTTTGTCTTGTTTTCACGATAGAATTATGTCTTGCTGTTCCGGACAAATCGGACCGGTTTACTATGAAGCATATAGAGGGCAGAAAATTAACTGGGATGAATTTAAAAAAGTTAAGACTAATGCTTTTGATAAATTGAATGATTCAGATATAAATGATTCACCGTGTAAAAATTGTTTTTTTCTTCGTGAAAGAAAGTCCTCAGATGTTGTTTCACCTACGTTTAATGTTATTAATATAAGTCATTGGACTCAATGTAATTGCGGCTGTATATATTGTGCAAGAATGCTTGATTCAAAAGGGGTTATTACATACAAAAAAGAGAAAAGTGAGTATTATGATATTGTTCCGTTGTTAAAAGATCTTTATAAGAATGAACTTTTGGACAGAAAAAATTTAATAGCTTGCATCCAAGGTGGGGATATTTCTGTTCTTAAAGAATTTGAAGATATGATAAAAGTATTTTTGAAAAACGGAGTAAAACGTTTTTACATATTATCAAATAATATAGTTTATCAGCCGATAGTGAAGAAATTACTTGATAAGGATTTAGTTGATTACACAACTTCATTAGATTGTGCAACAAGAGAAGTATTCCTAAAATTAAAAAGAGTTGATAAATTTGATGATTCTGTGAATAATTTGAGAAAATATGTAAAATCTGCAGGTGGAAATTCCATAACAGTAAAATATATTGTTATTGAACATATTAATGATAATATTGATGAAATTACTAAATTTGTAAATTTAATGAAAAATATTGGAATAAAAAATATTGAATTTATGATTGATAATAAATATGTTATGTTTACAAATTTAGATGAAACTCCGCTTCCATCTCATTATGGAGAATTATATCTCCTCTGCAAAAAATTATGTGAAGAAAATAATATAAATATGCGGGTTTGGGCAAAAACGGAATTTGTAATAAATAAATATGCACTAAAATGTTTGTAATTACTGATGTGAACTATAAAGATATGCCTAAATTCATTAAATTAGCAGAAGAACTTGATGATAAGGCAGCTTTTTCTGCTTGGTATAGGTGGATATATTGATTATATTAAGGACCGAGAAGAATTTGCAGTATTCTGTTAAACCCTTCACAATTATAAAGATTTGTAAGTATGTTAAAAAATCCTATTTTTAATTCTTCTCACTGTTGGTTGCTTGATTATTTAAGAAATTTTATTAGCAACAAATTTTTTTACGTTTTTTATTACTGGTATAAAAGGTATTATTAGGAAAGGGGTAATTATGAATTTAGCAATTAATCCTGCATTTGGACGTAAGCAAACTAATTGGGGTAAAGAATTTCCTAAAAATCTTCCTCAAGGTTCAATTGTATCAGGAACTATCGATGATAAAGGTTTTTCAGGGCAGGTAAGACTTCCTCAAGATGTTATTTTAGCTTATCAAAACGGCAGTTTAGAAAGAGCTTCATCAAACAAGTTTAAGCAAATGGTTTTTGCTTTATTCATGTAAAAGTTTTCAAATAAGCCCTGATGTGTACATAGGTATCCATTTTGTAATTCTTTCAAACAGTCCGTAAATATCCTTTGTTACGCAATGAATAACTTTTATTTTGTTTCCGAGCATTAATGCTTTTGTCAGCAGACTTCCCCATTTTTTTCATATTCGTAGTCTTCATATATCCGGTTGATATCTTCATCAGTGAATATTAGTAATGTTTGAATTTTTTTTGATTCAATAATTTCACTTAAAAAACGAATAAATGCTTCCTGTTTGCCTTTTTTTCCGTAATAGTACGGAGTTTTTTGTTTGAAATTCTGATATTTTCGATATTTTCTTCAATTCTTGGAGGTTTATAAGTCGGAGCATTCGAAAATACCTGCAGGATATTGTTTGCAATATCCTGCGTATTTTCGTTTGAGTTACATAAGTAGTTCAGGATTATTGTAGTAAACTCTTCTTTTGTTTTCGGATAATCACAAATTCCAAGCTCTTCACATAGTGCTTTCTTTTGGTAATCCGAATTAACAGCCTCTGAAAAGTATTCAGCCATTGGAAGAATAAAAGTTTGTTTGTTGTAAACTATTCTTTTTCCGCTTCTTATTATTGAAATATAAGAAGGATCAACCTTGACTGCTTTTGCAATTACTTTATTCTTTGTATTCGTTAATTCCATTAAGAATGAAAGTTTTTTTTGCAAACATTTCTTTTCTCCAAATTACTTATATTGCATACAATATTTAATTGTCATAAAAAATGACAAATTGTCAATTTCTATAAATTGTTTTGTAAATTTTTAATTAAGCAATTATTTTGTATTGTTTGTTTTTATTTATGTATGGTTAATTTAGATAAAGTTAATTTTCAAAATATAAAAGGGTATTGTGATGTCAAACAGCCTAAGGCTGACGTTTCTGACACTAAGCCTTCATCTGATTTTACAATGGATTCTAATTATTCAAAGGCTATGCACGCAATCGGTACATCGCTTGTAAATTCTGATAAAGATACGCTGCAAGGCATTTTAAAATATGGAAGTGCCATAAGGGAAAAGAGCGGTAAAATTACTTTGGGTAGAAATCCTTTGTGGGATTGCGATATTCCGTATCAAAAGAATAACTATTACAGAATGATTGGTGACGGCGGATATAATGACATTATTGAAAACAGAGTCATAAGACCAAAGCAAAATACAAAAGCTAATTATGAATGTTCGTATTTTGAAAAAGGCAGAGCCAATGCAATATATGCAAAGCGTGGCGGGGCTAACTATATACTTGAGCTGCCTGATTGCAAACAATTGATAAAAAAAGAAGCCTCGTATCCTGCCATGCACGAAGTTAAGTCTGATGAAGTTCCTCATAGAATTTGGCATTTAACAGATGATAAGCACTATGAAATTGTTTATGACTCTATTAACGACGTAATATCACGTCATCCTGATTTTAGGTATAAATAAAAATTCAATTTTGATTACATTAAATCAAGTTTTTCCTCAAAAATTAAATCGTATTCTTCGGGTATAAACTCAATGAAACCGCTATAGGGAGTAAATGTCATTTCTGAAAAATATAATTGATTATTTACTTCTAAATAATCAACTCTAACAAAGTTAAAATCTTTAGATAGTATTTTTGAATAATTTAGAATTTCCTTTTTTATTTATTTGTAAGTAAAAAGAGCCGATATAATATCGACTCTTTCTACTTTATATTATTTCTTTAAACTACTGTTTTAAGAAACTTTCATAATTTTTGGGTAATAAGTTGGTTTTTACTTGATTTATAAATTCAAGAGCAACACCAACCATAATGATTAATGACGTAGCACCTATACCTTGCAGTGTTGTAATTCCTGTCATGTGGCAAGCCAGCGACGGAATTAAAGCAACAATACCTAAGCCGAAAGCACCGATAAATATTGTCTTACTCAATATTGAATCAAGAACTTTTGCTGTAGGTTGTCCGGGTTTAACCCCGGGAATTGATGACCCGTATTTTTTCAAGTTGTTTGCAATATCTTTTGGTTGTAAGTTTGGAATAATTGATGCATAGAAGAATGTTAACGCAACAATTAAAACAAAATATACAACGTTATATGCAACACCTGACGGGCTTAAGAAGTTTGCTACTCTAATCAAAACTTCTCTTAATACATCATTTGGTATATTTGCTTTCCCTACCAAGTCAAGGACTGTTGACGGGAAAATCATTAATGAAATTGCAAAAATGATAGGCATAACACCGCCGGGGTTAAGTTTAAACGGAATAAATGTATTTGTACCGCCGTAAACTTTGTTTCCGACTTGTCTTCTCGGGTTAACGATAATAACCTTTCTTGCCGCTTCGTGCATAATTACAATGAATAACATTGTAGCTATGAAAATAAGCATTAAAACCGTCAACGGTAATTGTAATGCAGGGTTACCGCCAACTAACGTTGAAGTTTGCTTTACATAGAAAGGAATTTTTGAAATGATACCGCAGAAAATTAACATTGAAGCACCGTTTCCGATCCCTCTTTCTGTCATCATTTCGGCTAACCACATAGTAAATGCCGAACCTGCCGTCAATATTACTATTGAACCGACAGCGAATGCAACATAATTTACTTCAGGCATAATTGCACTCTGTGCGGTTTTCATCAAATATACAACAAATACCATTGCTTGGACTGCAGCAATAACAATCGTAAACATTCTTGTATATTGTGAAATTTTTCTTCTGCCTGCTTCACCTTCTTCTTTTTGCAACTTTTCAAGATGAGGTATAACGACCGCTAACAATTGCATGATAATTGATGATGTAATGTAAGGACCGATACCTAAAGCTATTATAGATACATTTCCCAACGCACCGCCGGAGAACATATCCAAAAAGCCTATTAAATTGTTAGAAGCAGCTAAATTTGCGAAGTTTTGAGTATCAATACCGAATAGCGGTAATTGAGCACAAAGTCTGAATATGAATATAGCAACTAAAGTAAATATTATTTTATCTTTTAATCCTGCAATATTCAAATTAGACATCATTGCCTGCAAATTTTGCTGACTTGGTGTATATTGTTGCATTATACTAACTGAGCCTTTCCGCCTGCTTTTTCAATTTTTTCTTTTGCTGATTCTGTAAAGTACATTGCTGAAACCGTAACAGCTTTGTTTAATTCGCCGCCGCCTAATACTCTTAACCCTTCAGCTTTGTCACAAACTTTACCTTCTGCAATTAAAGATTCTAACGTAATTTCTTCAGCTTTAACATTAGCCAAGTCACCTACATTGATAGAAGCATAGCAGATTGCGTTAAAGTTTTTGAAACCTTTTAATTTAGGCATTTGTCTGTAACCCGGCATCTGACCGCCTTCAAAACCTCTTTTAGAATTGCACCCCGATCTTTGTCCTTCACCGTTGTTACCACGGCATGATGTTTTACCCATACCTGATGATCTGCCTCTGCCTACTCTTTTGATTTTACCTGTAGCACCGTCAGCAGGTCTTAAATCTTCGATTCTTATTCTTTCTGTCATTTTATTACCTTCCTTATACTACTCGGCTACCTTTAATAAGTGAGGAATTGCATTTACCATTCCCATTATTACCGGAGTTTTTTCATGTTCTACTGTTTGATCTTTTTTTGTTAAGCCGAGTGCTTTAGCAACTCTGATTTGCTTTTCGGTCTGACCGATTAAACTTCTAACTAAAGTTATTTTTACTGTTGATTTTTTTGCCATTGTTCATTCCTCTTAATTAAGCATATCTTTTAATGATAAACCACGTCTTTTTGCAACTACATCAAACGGTTTTAATGATTGTAATGCATTTAATGTTGCGTTAGCAGCATTTAGAGGAGATTTAGAACCTAATGATTTACTCAAAATGTTTTCAATACCTGCTAATTCTAATACTGCACGAACTGCACCGCCTGCGATAACCCCTGTACCTTGTGAAGCAGGTCTTAACATTACACTGCCTGCACCTGAACGTCCTGTTATAGGGTGAGGAATTGTTGTTTTAAATATAGGAACGTTGATTAAGTTCTTTCTGCCGTCTGCAACTGCTTTTTGAATTGCAATGATTACTTCTGCAGCTTTTGCACAACCTACACCAACTTGTCCGTTTTTGTTTCCTACTACAACGATTGCTCTGAAGCTTAATTTTTTACCGCCCTTTACAACCTTTGTTACTCTGCTTACTTGAATAACTTGTTCTTTCCATTCTGTTTGAACGGGTTCAGCAGCAGTTTCAATTTTTCTTTTCTTAGATTTTGTCTTAGTTTCTTCCACTTTAGTTGCCTTTCGTTAATTAATCTAATCCTAAAAAATAAAAAAACATGATAAAATTCTTACAAATTCTTGTAATTTCACATGTTATGGGTTGGATTTTAAATTTCTGACTATTTAATAATATTATATAAAAAAATATTTGCAATACTCTTTAAGGGATTTATTTCTTCATTTTAATAAACTTTGTATCCCACGATAAATCAACATATTTAACATTGCTTTGTATTGGTTCTATTGCAGGTAAAATGTTATGGATTTCTTTTACTCTTTCAAACGCACTGTTATCAAGTCTTCCTAACTTGATTTTTACATTTTCAAGTTGAACAAGCACGCTATTTGGGTTTCTTAAATCTATATACAGTACTTTTTCGCTCGAATACTGCTTTATTGCATTTGCAAGATTATAAATCATCATAATTTTATCTTTATCCCAATTGTGATAATCATCACCTTGAGTTCCGTAGGTTAAAACTCTTACCGTATTTAAGTTTGGATTTAGCGGTAAAAATTCTCGTCCTATTCTCTCTCCTGTTTGAGCAAACGCTAAAACATCAGGGGCATCTTCCGATGGAGAAATTGTTATAACAGGATTAACTTCTTCTATCATAATTACGAGTCTTGCAGGCAACCAAAAACGTCTTACATAAGCAGTTTTTATCGGTGACAGCTCCGTTATTTTGTTAGATAATTCCTCAGGATTAAAACGATATATAGGTCTATGTTTTACTTCCGTATCTTTAAGTAAATTTAAGATTTTTTCTGTTGAAACAATTCTGTTTCCCATAATTTCAATGTTTTCGGGCGGATTTTTTGTGAATGTATCTTGCGGTAAATACCAAAATTTAACAAAAGACATTCTATATATGCAGTAAAAAATGAAAAGCACAAATAAAAATCGTATAAATAAAAATATACGTCTTACCGCAACTTCGAATCTTCTTGCTTTTCTACGAAGTTTTTGTGCTTTCAGTCTTCTTTCTACTGCAAAGTTTTCTTCCATTATCTGTTTAAGCCTGCGTTATTTAAAATCATGTCAACTAAGTTGTCGTATGTGATTCCCATTACAGCCGTTTGAGCAGGTAAATCACTTGTATCGGTCATGCCGGGGCTTGTATTGATTTCAAGAAAGTACGGCTTGTCTTCTTTCACCATAAAATCTATTCTTGATACTCCTCTGCAACTGGCTGTTTTATGTGCTTTAACCGCAATGTCTTTAATTTTTGCGGTTGCTTCTTTAGAAAGCGTTGTAGACGGAACAATAAAATCAGACATTCCTTTTGTATATTTTGCTTCAAAATCATACCATTCGTTTTTAGGTCTGATTTCAAGAATTTCTGTAGCAAATACTTCTCCGTCGTTTTCTAAAATCCCGACTGTTACAAAATACCCGTCTATAAATTCTTCAATTAATACATCATCATTAAATTTAATTGCTTCTTTGTATGCTTTTTCAAGTTCTTCAGGTTTATTTACTTTTGTCATTCCGAAACTTGAACCCTCGCAAACAGGTTTTGTAATAATCGGATATTTCAAATCTTCACATGCTTTATAAACATCTTCGCCTTTTTTTACAAAAACTGATTTAATAAGCGGAATATCCTTGCAGATAGCAAGTATTCTTTTGGTATATTCTTTGTTCATGCAAATTGCAGCGGACATTACACCGCAACCCGTATAAGGTATTTTTAAAATTTCTAAAATACCTTGAATACATCCGTCCTCGCCGTATTTTCCGTGGAGTGCATTGTATGCGACTTCTATTTTCTTTTCAATTAAATTTTGTGTAATATTCTTATCAACGTCAATTAATTCGGCATTTTTGTAACCTAATCTTTGTAGAGCACCCAAAACGTTCTTGCCTGAGCGTAATGATACTTCACGTTCACTTGACATTCCTCCGCAAAGTACGCCGATTTTAGTTTTTAAAGAATATTTTCGTTTGACATTATTTCCCATAATTTATACTCATCCGTTCCTTTATTTCCAATATACTTTATTTCAGGTTTTAGTTCTATTTTGTAATTTTCTTTAACTTTTGAATAAATTTCAAACATTAAATTAATAACATCCGAAGATGTAGCGTTTTTATAATTAATTATGAAATTTGCGTGTTTATCGTAAACTTTTGCTCCGCCTTTTATGACCCCTCTATATCCGCAAGAGTCAATTAATTTGCCCGCTGAATTATTCTCCGGATTTTTAAAAATACTTCCTGCATTTTTAAAAGTTAATGGCGGTTGTTTTTCTTTTCTGAATGATAAATTTTCATTCATTTTTTCTTCAATTTTGTTTGAATCATCATGTTTTAGCTTAAAATTTGCATCTAAAACGATATAATTTCCGTCAGATAAAATTGATTTCCTGTAATCAAAGTGCATATCTTCCTTTGTAAAAACTTTGATTTTATTTTCTTTTAAATCATAAATTCTTGCACTTATAAATGTATCTGCTATTGCTTGAGAGTGAGCTGACGCATTCATACAAATCATTCCGCCAAAGCTGCCCGGAAACCCTATCATAAACTCAAATCCGCTTAATGAATGTTTTTTACATTCTTTTGAAACCAAAGTTCCTCTTGTGCCTGCGGAAACATACACGTTGTCATCTTCAATTCTAAAATCATTAAGATTTTTAGTTAAAATGATTTTTTTTTGTATAAAATCACTTTGAAACAATACATTTGAGCAATTTCCTAAAACAATGTCATAATTTTTTGATTGTATTAAATTGACAAAATCCTCTGCACTACTTGGAAGTGCAATTTCCTTAATACACCCCCCGATTTTGAAAGTAGTATCATTTTTAATTTCATAATTTTTTTCAATGAGTGTCAATTTATTTTCTTTCTTCGTATATGTTGTTTAGTATTTTGCCTATGTTTGTGACGGTTCCCGCTCCAAGCGTTACTACAATATCATTTGGTTTTAGTTCTCCATATATCTTTTTTGAGCATTCATCTATATTTCCTGATATATATTTTGCGTTTTTATGCTGAATATCTTTTGCAAAATTTTCTGATGTAATTCCGTCAATTTTATCTTCACTTGCAGCATAAACATCAATTATTAAAAGTTCATCTGCACAATCGAAAGCTGATTTAAAGTCGTTCCACAGACTTTGCAGTCTTGTATATCTGTGCGGTTGAAAAATTGCAACTACTCTGTTATTGTTTTTTACTGCATTTTTAAGTCCGTTCAAAGTTGTTTTAATTTCGCTGGGGTGATGAGCATAATCATCAAACACTTTTATATTATTGAACTCGCAAACTTTTTGAAATCTTCTTCCCATACCCGAGAAAGAATAAAAATAATCTTTCATTGTCGATACATTAATATTTGCTTCTTTTAATGCAATATAAACAGCGGTCGCATTGTAAACATTATGTTCACCTAATACAGAAAGCTTCAGATCGTCAATTTTTTCCCCTTTATAATATATAGAAAAAGTTGAGCCAATGCCCTTAAAATTTATATTTTTTATTTCGTAATCAGCATTAGATTTTCCGAATGTAATGAAATTATAATTCGGGTATAATTTCATAAATTCTTTGTTTCCGTTGTTATCAGAATTTATAATAACTTTTTGGTTCGGTTTATTTGACAAATACTTATTAAATGTTTTTGCAATATCCGTAAAACCGTTTATATAATGGTCTAAATGGTCTTCCTCCATATTGTTTATAACGGCTATATCAGTTGAGTATTTAACTATTGTTCCGTCTGATTCGTCAAGCTCTGCAGAAAAATATTTATCTTCGTTAAAGGCTCCGTTTTCTCCTATTTCAGGAATTATCCCCCCTACGACATAAGACGGTTTTAACCCTGCTTTATTTAATACATAAGCACATAAACCGCCGGTTGTAGTTTTTCCGTGTGTGCCTGAAAATCCGAAAAATATACTTTCTTTTCTTTGAGAAAATTCGTCCGATATCATTTTTAAAATATCTGAACGATGATATATCTTTAACCCTAATTCTTTTGCTCTGACTATTTCAGGGTTTGTTTGTCTTATTACACTGCTTGCGACAACTATCATGTCTTTATTAATATTATCGGCATTATGACCGATATGAATATTTGCACCGGCTTTTTCAAGGAGATGAGTGTATTTGCTCTCTTGTATATCAGAACCTTCTACTTTGGCTCCACGTTCAATTAAATATTTAGCTAAAGCACTCATTCCTACTCCGCCGATAGCTATAAAATAAAATGTGTTTTTATCTATGTTCATGTATCTGCTCTACCTAATCTGCTTTTCTAATAATAGTATAAAAATTTCTTTAGTGACAATAAATTAAAGTTTTAATATAAAAATACATTATTAAAATGATAAATTCTCGTAATCAATCTTAAGAGGTTGAATTATTACATAAATAATTGTAAAATTGATTATTATTAATAATAGAATATGTTGAGGTATATATGAAATTACATTTTGAAACATTATTTGTTGCCATTGGGCTTGGAATTAAGCGAAATTGGCACATATTTTTAGCAATTATTGCAGGTATTATCGTAGGTAATATCTTATATACACGGCCTGACTTTTCACCGATTTTAATGAAGATTCTTAACTTTGTAGGTCAGGCATTTATTCGTGTAATTCAAATGATTGTTATTCCGTTAGTTTGCTCTGCAATTGTTGTAGGCGTTGCAAGTATTGGTGATAATAAGCAAATCGGTAAATTCGGTAAGAAAATGATATTTTATTATGCGATTATTACTGTTTTGGCTGTTATTATCGGTGCCGGATTGGTTCTTGGTTTCCAACCCGGAATCGGTGTTCAAGGCATGATTAGTCAACAATCTGCTTTAGATATTCAAAATCAGGTAAATACGGCTTTACATGAACAACAAGGTCAACTTATGACTATATTTTTGGAAATGATTCCTCAAAATCCTTTAGAATCTTTGGCTAAAGGTGAAATGATTCCTATTATATTCTTTGCTTTAATTTTCTCTTTGGCTTTATCTAAAGTCGGTGAAATTAACAGACCTATTGTTTCATTTTTTGAATCAATATTTGCAGCTACAATGAAATTAACTGATTGGATTATGGTTTTTGCGGCACCCGGTATTTTTGCTTTGACTACTGTCGCAGTTGCTAACTTTGGTTTATCGATATTTGGTTCTATTTCAAAATTTATCGGTATAATTATAATCGGTTTTTGTATTCAATTGTTTATTGTTTACCCGTTAATGATTAAATTTTTCAGCAAGAATATCCAAGTAGGAAACTTCTATGCTGCAATAACAGAAGCATTATTAGTTGCATTTGGTACCGCAAGCAGTAGTGCTACACTTCCTTTAACAATGGCATGCTGCGAAAAAAGAGGTATTTCTCACAAAGTTTGCAGTTTTGTTCTTCCTTTAGGTGCAACCCTTAATATGGACGGTACTGCATTATTCCAAACTGTTGCGGTTGTATTCTTAACACAGGCATACGGTATTACATTGGAACCGTTACAGATAATTGCAGTTATGTGCTTAGCAATTGTTGCTTCAAGTACTTCTGCCGGTATCCCGGGTGGTGGCTTAATTACAATTGCTCTTGTGTTAAACGGTTTAGGTTTAACACCTCAACAATTGGTTGAAGGTTTTGCTTTCTTATTTGCTATTGAAAGAATTATAGATATGATGAGAACAACCGTAAACGTTGCTTCTGATGCTGTTGTTGCAGCTTTAATTGCGGATAATGAAAATGAAATTAATTATGATTTATTAAATAATACGGAAGGTTATAAAGAAATAATATAATTAATAATTCCAAAAACTTTAAAAGCCCCTTTTGGGGCTTTTTTATTGCAATTATATACTATTAAACATAAAAAAACAGCTCCCATACGAGAGCTCGACAATTTGAGAAGAAAAATTAATCTACCAAAATTTGTTGAATTTCAACATTTGGTTTCCCTAATACTCTCACTAATTCTAATACGGATGCTTTCATTTGGCACTTTTGTGAAGTTCCGTTAAAAAAGTCCGTATAGAAACATCCTTCGCAAACACAACCTCTTTTATAGCATTCCAAAGCTGTATTTGTCCATCTTCTTACTGCAATCGATCTACCCATATCTCTGCTTCTAAGCACCTGAAATTCCTCCCTGAATAATCCCCTAATAATTATTACGTAATGTATGTTTATTTAGCATGTACATTCCCTAATCTATTATTATTATAAATGTTTATATTTCCTTTTCAATATTTTTTATTCAATTATTACGTTATGAAACAATTTTATTAATATATTGTAATGTATGGTATATTTATTTGTTGAGTATTTTAGTCCTTAATAATGTGTTATAATTACAGTATATATGAAAGAAAGAGGTTAATATGTTATGTAGTATTAAAAAGTTATTTTGGTTGTTAAGCTCTGTATTTATTAATAGAACTTCATTGACACAATCTCATGTGCCGGCTTATTTTGAGGATATGTTGGCTATTATCAATTCTGATCCTAATATGTATTTAACCGGGACATAGGCTTGACAAAAATCGTATGGGGGGGGTAAAATTTGATGACACTTAATTTTGAGGCTTACTATGTTTAAAACATTTAAAGAATTATTTTATTTTTTATTTTTTAGAAAATCCTTATTGTCAAATTCTGTTGAATCAGAATATTTTGAAAATATAAAAATTGCAACAGATGCAAATAATAAGCGGTAAAGTCTATCCACTTATTTTACAGGCAATATTTATTAGATTTTAAAATCATATTTGGTTTTTAAATTTTCTTTTACCTGTGGCAAAATCAGCTACTATATCACCGTTTCCGAATAATTTATATTTATAAATTGTAAGTCCATCAAGTCCGACAGGTCCTCTTGCGTGTGTTTTATTTGTGGATATACCGACTTCGGCACCAAATCCATATCTAAATCCGTCTGCAAATCTTGTTGATATATTTTTGTAAACACCTGCTGAATCTACAAACATCATAAACTTTTGCGAATTTTCATCATTCTCTGTAATTATGCAATCGGTGTGCCCCGATCCATATTTATTTATGTGATTAATTGCTTCATTTATGTCATTGACGGTTTTTATTGAAACTTTTTTATCTCCGTATTCGGTTTGCCAATCTTTTTCGGTTGCAAGCTCTATATTAGGCATTATTGATTTAACTTTTTCATCCCCAACTACGGTTACTCCATTTTGAACAAGAGAGAACATCAGTTTTGGCAATATATTTAAAAGTTCTTTTTCATTAATCAATATTGTTTCTACAGAATTGCATGCACTCGGGTATTGGCATTTTGCATCAATACAAATGTTTATTACCTTATCAATATCTGCACTTTCATCAATATAAATATGACAAATTCCGTCCGAATGTCCGAGAACCGGTATTTTTGTATTAGCTTTTATAAATTTTACTAAAGAATTTGAACCTCTCGGAATGATTAGATTTACATATTCATCCGCTATTAAAAGTTCTGTTACATCTTCTCTTGAGAATATTAAATTAATTATGTTTTTAGGAAAATTTTCCGTACTTTCAATTGCATTTTTAATAATCTCAAAAATTATTTTATTTGTGTTGATTGCTTCTTTTCCCCCCTTTAAAATTACGGCATTTGAGGATTTTATAGCCAAAGATGAAATTTGAGATATAACATCGGGTCTTGCTTCGAAAATAACACCTATAACTCCAATCGGGCAAGAAACTTTCTTTAGTGTTATATTTTCGGCTATTTCTTTTGACCATAGCTCAATGTTAACAGGGTCATTCAATTTTACAATTTCTTTAATTCCCGAAATCATATCTCTAAGTTTATTTTCGTCAAGTTTAAGACGGTTATAAGTTGATTGAGATATATCACCTGATTTTAAGAGTGTTTTTGCAGCTTCCAAATCGGCATTGTTTGCTTCAAGAATTTCTTTTTTATTGTTTTCAATATATTCTGCAACTTTTCTAAGTGCATTGTTTTTTGTTTCGGTTGAAAGTTGTAATGCTTCGATTGAAGCCTGTTTTGCTGCTTTTGCGATATTAATTATGTTCATATGCGTCCTTATATCAAAGCAATATTATCTTTTGATATTACTTCGTCGTAATCTTTATAACCTAAAATATCTATAATATCGTTGGAGTGAATTCCTAATATTTTTTTGCATTCATCAGATGAATAATTTACTATTCCTCTTGCAAATTCTTTGTTTCTTTCATCGAGTATTGAAATTACATCCCCTTTATCAAAGACTCCGTTAATTTTAACCACTCCGATTGATAAAAGGCTCTTGTTTTTCTCAATTATAGCTTTTTTTGCACCGTCATTTACGATTACCTGACCGGTAATATTTGTTGCGTATGCAATCCAGCGTTTCTTTTGCGACATTTCTTCTACCGGAGAAAATACTGTTCCTAATTTTTCTCCGTTGAAAAGTCTTTTTATAATTTGGTGGCTTTTCCCGTTTGCGATAATTACATAACCGCCTGAGTGAGTAACAATTTTTACGGCTTGCAGTTTAGTAATCATACCGCCACGACCGCCTTTTGAGGCAGATTGTGCGTATGCTTCAATTTCAGGTGTCAGTTTTGTTACTTCCGAAATAAGTTTTGCATTATGATTTGTTTTTGGGTTATCGTTATATAAACCGTCAACATCTGATAAAATAACCAATAAATCCGCATTTAATTTGCTGGCAACAAGTGCAGACAGTTTATCGTTATCAGAAAAACTTACTCCGTATAAATACTCCATTTCTGCTGTTGAAACCGTGTCATTTTGATTGATAACAGGAATAACATTTAAACTTAACAGAGTGTTTAATACACTGCTTAAACTCAAATATTTAATTCTGCTGTTAAAGTCGTCTTCTGTTAGCAAGACTTGAGCAGTGTTTATTGAATATTTGTTAAATCCGTCTTCATAAATAGACATCAATTGGCACTGTCCGACGGCTGCACATGCCTGTTTTACGGCAAGATTGGCTGATGAATCCACATCAAGCCTTTTTGAGCCTAACCCAACAGCCCCGGAGGTAATAATAATTACCTCCAGTCCCTGTTTATGTAAATTTGAAATTTCTTCAATAAATGAATAAATTCTTGATAAAGAGATTTCCTTATCATCATTTCTCAGGACGTTTGTCCCAAACTTAAATACAACTCTTTTTGCTTTTTTGATATCCATACTTCATATTATAGCTTAATTATTACGGTTTGCAATAAGCTATAACGTTTTCGGTTTTCAAGCCTAAATCCTTTTTAAGCTCGAACAGCAGGCTTCTTGTTTTGTCATTAAATGAGATATCACCGTTCGGATAAGAATTAAGCAACATTGAAACTCTCATTTCAAAAGGTAGTTGCTTGTATTTCCCATTATTTATATCTTTCATTGCTTTTGAAAAATCTTTTTGAGAGCCTAAATCTGACCATGTTTCTTGTGGTTGAACTGTTTCATATTTCATTTCTAAGGGTTCTCCGCTTTTTGATGAAAGAATTTCACCGTTATTAAAGGCTTTTAACATTGGAGCTATAATCATCGATGAAAAATCATACCCTTTTTGGTTACTTAAGAAATTTTCAGGGTTTTCTGTATATCTTTCTTTTATCCATGTTAAGGCTTCAGGTGATAAAACGTAAGGTCCTACCGCTGATAAACACATATTTTCACCGTATTCAGGCATTACACAACTATCAATAAATTTATCATCTTGCGGTTTTTCAACAAATTCATCGATTTTTCTTTCTGCCGGTGATGTAGTTTTAATAATACTTAAAGCCTTTGTTCTTTCTTTTTCAACAGGAATTACGGTAATAGTAAATCCTGAATTAGAATTTTCGTGGTTATACATTAGTCTTGATACGTTAATATCTGAGAAATTATCGCCCCAGCTAAATACCAAAGGTTTTTTAGTGCTGATTTGACCTGAACTTAGCCCCTCTAAGAATGCATAAGCACTTCCTTTTGCAGGTTCAACTCTGACAAAATCATACATTTTATCCAGTTTTTGTGTTTTTGCAAAGTTTGTAATAACCCCTTGAACAAGTGACATTTGTTTGTCGTTCATTGTTGCAGGTATGTATGAAGCAGGTTTTGTAACTCCGCCTTGAAGAGCGGTTATGTCTTTATATCTTGTCCCGTCGCCATCACTCGGGATAAAGAAATTATAATCATCTTTTAATTTTGGAGCATAAGTTTTATCGGCATACCTGTTTGTTGTCATGTTGTGCATCCCGTCTGCCCAGTATCGAATGTATTCTTCCTGCATTTTAAAATCGATTCTTCCGTCATCATTTTCTCTGATACTTCCGTATAATCTTCCTTTGAACGATGTTTTTTTGTTTTCTTCATCTTTTTCTATACCTATAGACATCTTATCGGAATATAATTTGCTTTCAGGTGTTATTAATAATTTTAAATCTCGGTATTTAGGATCTCTTGGTGCAATTATAAACTTTGAACCGACTTTTTGATTAGATATATTTTCAAGCATTAAAAAATGTTTGTTTGCATCTCCTTTCATTACAAGTTTTTCACCATTAATACCCTCTGTTGAAAATTTGTCAACTTTTGTTTCACCATTTTTTGCATTAAACGCAGGTGCTGCTTTTTTGTAAACATTTGATGCTGAATTGATACTGTTAATTCTCATATAAACCCTTTCCCTTGATACAAAATCTAAAAATATAAACCCTCTAAATAATTTTTTTGCTTACTTTTTTCTCATTAAATAATCTGTTGTGAATTGTCTTGCAATTCTCGGCGTCATAATTCCTTTCTGCATTGTAAATGCTACTGCCGATTTCAAAAATTCATCATTTATTGAAATTGAATAATCAGAAGCAATTTTAGTTACTATTTCAACATACTCTCTTTTGTTAAGCGACGAAAATGTTAATACAATTCCAAACCTGTCAGAGAGTGATACTGCTTCATCTATTGTATCATTATAGTGTATTTCATCTCCCTCTCTGCTTTTGAAACTCTCTTTTATAAGGTGAATTCTGTTTGTGGTTGCGTATAAAAGAGTATTTTTAGGGGTTGATATTATGGAACCTTCTAACACTGCTTTGATAGCAGAAAAATTTTTGTCATCTTCTTCAAATGAAATGTCATCCGCAAAAATTATAAATTTTGCAGGAAAATCCCTTAGCTTTTCGTATAGTTCGGGTAAATTTACAATATTACCTTTTTGAATTTGTACTATTTTCAAATTGTATGATGAAAATTCATTTACTAATGCTTTTACTGTTGAGGATTTTCCGCAGCCTCTATCTCCGTAAAGTAAAATATTGTTTGCGGAATTACCGTTAAGAAAAGATAAAGTATTGTTTCTTATGATATTTTTTTGATATTCGTAATTTTTTAAATCTTTAAATGTCGTACAATCAAAGTTTTTTACCGGAATTATGTTGCATTCGTTATCGAATTTGAATGCGTTATAACATGAGAGCATTCCGTAACCGTTAGTTTTATATGTATTTAAAATGTCTTTTAAATAAAATCTGGAGTAACCTTTTGTATAAAAAATCGGTAAATGCTGTGTTAATTCTTCAAATTTTGGAAATTTCTTATTTATTTCATCTTTTATAAAGTTATAATTATACTCAAATATATTTGAAATAACGGAAAGCTCATATTCTGCGGTTTTCAAAATTTCATTTGAAAGTTGAGTATTATTTGCATTTTTTGAAACTGAATTTTCATCGGTAAAAATCAAAAATTTAATGTAATTAAAGAAGTTTAGAGTTTTTTCTTTTTCATAAAACAATGATATAAAATCTGTATAAGAAACTAAAATGTCATCATAGCTTGACTTTTTTATTTCCGATAATACTTTTAAAAATTTAGACACAATTTCATCATTAATTACATTTTTGTATATGCAAATAAGTTTTAAAGATGAAAGAAATTTTTCCATTTTATTTTTGTCCGCAAAGTATTTTAGAGATTTTATTTTTTACTCTGTCAAAGAAAGAAACGTTGAAATTTGCAAAATTTTGTTTAAAATTACAGTTGAGCATTCTACAGTACATTTTGCACGTTTTTGACATTTTTCTACAGGTTGTGGATTTTTCGTTATTCCAAATTTCCTCTGCGGTATTTTCTTTTATATTACCGACAGGTAGCATATTAAAGCATAATCTTACATCCCCGTAAGGGTCAATTGCAAAGTTTGTAGAGCCGACATCACATACAATTGCTTTTAAAATGTCCTCCGGATTGTTGAAAAATATTTTCATTGCGTGAAACTGCTCGTAAGAATTATATATTGAATGACCTGCCTGTTTCATTTCAATTAGTTTATCAATTACTTCAACAGCATGTTTTGCCATTTCTTTGTATCCGGCTCTTAATTCTTTTGGCATAACATAAGAGCCTGTCTTACAATCTTTTTGATAAAAATATCCGTGGAAAGATTCTTTATCATCAAGTAATTGGAACATAATTCCGTTAATTTTATTTTTAGTTACAAACTCGACTAAAGGGATTGCTTCATCTATGTTTTCGGGGAAAAATATTGTTGCAATATTAATGCCGAGATTTGTATGTTTTTCGTCCCTTAATTTTTTGAGTTCCATAATTGCGTCAAGCGTTTTTTGATAAGAACCCTCACGACCTCTTGATGTATCGTGAATTAAAGGGTTTGTAATTGCATTAAGCGAAAAGTTTAGGGATTCAATTGGAGAATCAATTATTTTTTCATAAAGATTTTGAATACTGAACGCATTTGTCATAGATGCCACTTTAAATCCGATTGAGTGTGCGTATTCTGCAATTTCAAAAATATCAGGTCTTAAAAAAGGTTCTCCTCCTGAAAAACAAAACCACTGCCCGTCACCAAGCCAAGCGTGCAAGTCATCAAGGACTTTTTTCCACTCTGCGGTTGTCATTTCTTTACCGATTACGTCAGACGCAACTGTTTTCCATTTAGAGCAAGTAACACATCTTAATTGACATCTGTCTGTTATATCAAAAGTAATTTGTTGCGGTTTACCTAAATTTTCACTCATAATCATATCCCTTTATACACTTAAAATCGTATCAATCAGAGTTTTTTCTGTCAAGATTTTTACTTTGTGTATTAAAAAAGTCGTAAACCAATTGTGCTTGATTTTTTGATAGGAGCAGCATTAATTCTTCTTTTGTAAGTTTTGAAATTTTAGTAACTGAAGAATATTTATCAAACAGAAGTTTTTTGTTTTTTTGATAAAGTCCTTTTATTTCGTCAAGTTCGGAGTGAAGTGCTGATTTGCCTCTTAACTGTCTATGGAAAGTTATTGCAAATCTGTGGGCTTCATCTCTTATTCTTTGGAAGAAGAACAGTGCTTGTGAATTTGTCGGAAATAAAACAGGTATTGATTTGTACGGAATAAACACTTCTTCTATCCTTTTTGCAAGTGAAACTATATCTTGATTTTTTATTCCGAGTTCATCTAATATCTTAACGGCACTTGATAATTGCCCTTTTCCTCCGTCTATTATTATTAAATCAGGAAACTCTAATCCCTCTTTTTGAAGTCTTGAATATCTTCTTGTTATTACCTCTCTCATTGATTGAAAATCATCAGGCTTTCCCTCCTCAAGAGTTTTAATTTTAAATCTTTTATATTCACTTTTCTTTGGCATTCCGTTAAAGAAACTTACCATTGAAGCAACTGTGTTTGTACCTTGTATATGCGAAATATCAAAACATTCAACCCTGTGAGGGAATTTTCTTAATCCCAGCTTATTTTGTATATAAGAACCTGTTTCGTTGTAATTTTCTTGAATTTCCTGTAAAGATTTTACTTTCAATTCTTGAAGATGATAATTTGAATTTTTGAGTGCAAGCTCTAAAATTTCACTGTTTTTCTTTGTTTTTGTCGGATTAATGGTTACTTTTTCTCCTTTCTTTGAAGATAACCATTTTTCGTATATTTCTTTGTCTTCATTGTTGATGTTTCCTGAGAAAATTATTTCTTTCGGGATATCTTCATCACTTATCATTTGGTAATATTCTTTAATAAAATATGAAATAATTTCATCTTCCCCGTCATAATCGGATTTTGAAATTTCAAAATCAATTTTGTTTGTTAAACGTCCGTCACGAATTTGCAGAACGGAAATCCCGCCTATAAAATCATCTGTGCTTAATGAAATAATATCTTGATTTATATTAGTGTTTTCGTAAACAACTTTTTGTTTTTCAATTGTCTTTAACACATCATAGTAGCTGTCACGGAATTTTGCAGCTTTTTCGTACTCCTCATTTTCAGAGCATTTTTCCATTTGAGTTTTTAATTCTTCAACAAGCTGCATTTGTTTCCCCGATAAAAACAGTTCAACATTTTTTATCAGTTTTTTGTAATTCTCTGAACTTATCATCTTTTGACAAGGTGCCATGCAACGACCTATTTGATAATAAATACATGGTCGGTCTTTAAATTTTGGTGTTTTGCACTGTTTTAACGGGAACAATTTCTTTAATAAATCAAGCGTTGTGTACATTGATTTTCCGTTTGTATAAGGTCCAAAGTATTTTCCCTTTAATACGTTTTTATTTCGTTTTCTTGTTACTAAAATTCTCGGATAATCTTCATCCGTAATAAGAAAATAGGGAAACTTTTTGTCATCCTTTAATAATACATTGTATTTAGGTTTGTATTTTTTTATCAAATGGGATTCTAAAATTAATGCTTCAAGTTCCGAGTTTGTAATAATAAATTCAATTTTCTCGATTTTCGGAACCATAACTTTTAATTTTACGGAATCGTGTTTTTTATTAAAATAACCGGACACTCTTCTTTTTAAATTTTTAGCTTTTCCGACATAAATAATTTCGCCGTCCTTATCATAAAATTGATAAGAGCCGCTGGACTCGGGTATTAATCTTAACTGTTCTTTTATGTTCATATTTATATTTTACAATACTTTCTCGTTTGCTGATATAATATTTGTATGTTTTTGAAAAAGTTTTTTTACAAATATATTTTAAGACGAAAATATTATCTTAGCGGACATTGTAACAGGTGCGGGGCTTGTTGTACAACGATTTATGTTTCTCATCAAAAAGGAATGATTAAAACGGAAGAGGAGTTTGAAAAGTTAAAAAAATTACATCCTTTTTACACATATTTGACTGTAATAGATAAAGACGAGAAAGGACTTGTCTTTAGGTGTAACCAATTTGATGAGATTAAGCATATTTGTAAAATTCATAAACTTCGCCCCGGAATTTGCAGAAGATATCCATCTGAAGTTATCTTTAAAAACGGTGCCGAGTTAAAAGAGGGGTGCGGTTACTCTTTTACTCCGATAGAGTCATTTAAAGACGTATTGAAAAAAGAATACAAAAAGAATACAAAAAGAAATTAAAACAGCTTTGATGAGTAATCAATGTATTTCTTTGTTAAAGCAGGATTGTGAACTCTGTGTATATTTACCCCTTTAACCATAGATGAATATAGTGCCGTAACATTATCAGAGTCATCAAAATTACAATTAAAGGTATTTCGTATAAATGATTTTCTTGAAATTCCAAGAAGAATAGGGCAGCCTAACGACTCAAATTCTTCCATTCTTTTTAATAACTCAAAATTTATTTCTGCGGATTTTCCAAAACCTATTCCTACATCAATAATTATGTTTTTTCTGTCAAAATTGAGATTTAACAGTTTATCAATTTTGTTTTTTAGTGAAATATAAACTTCTTCAACAGTGTCCTTGTTTGTAAAATTATCTGATGAAACAGGCACTTTGTCGGAGTGCATTATAATTACGGGTAGATTATTTTGGGCGACATATTTCATAAGATTTTCGTCATAATCAAGCCCCGATACATCATTTACAATATCTGCACCCGCTTCAATTGCGGCTTTTGCCGTTTTATAGTTTCTTGTATCAATGCTTATCGGAATATCTATATTATTTTCTCTTATCATTTTTATTAACGGAACTACTCGTTTTATTTCATCTTCTGTTGTAACCGTAGTTGCATTAGGGCGTGTTGATTCTCCGCCGATATCAATTATATCCGCCCCGTCATTTATCATCTGTATTACGTGATTGTACGCTATATTTGTATCATAGTAATTCCCGCCGTCAGAAAAAGAATCCGGCGTAACATTTACAATTCCCATAATATACGGTCTTGACCAATTAAAGACTTTGTTTTGAATTTTTAATTCAATGAGTTTTTTATTTGTAAGTTTTTCAAATTCATCTGCTAAAAATTTAAGTTTAAACGGTTGTACCCTTAATTTTTTTATAAGCAAGGTAACTTGTTTATCTGTTGCAAAAATAATTGCATTGGTTTTTTCACATTTGCAGGTAATTGTTTCGCGGTTAACTCCGCAGTCAAAGCCTAAAGAAAGGCATAATTGCTTTAAAATATTTGCTTCATAAGGTTTTAGGTTGTATATTTTATAGCATTGCCCTATATATTTTTTTGAGGCTTCGTCAATATAAACGGAATCAAACCCGACAGAATTTAATTCTTCTTTTATATTATTTTTGACTGTTTTTACAAATATGTTTTCCATATTGTGATTATAGCATGTAATTTATACTTTTCGTTTAAACACAACCATTGTTTCTATGTGGTAGGTGTTGGGGAACATATCAAAAGGAGTAACCGTTGCAGGTTCAAAGCCAAGTTCATTGAGCTTTTTCATATCCCTTGCAAGTGTTGAAATGTTGCAGCTTACATAAATAATATAGTTTTTTGTCAATTTAACCAAATTATTCAAAGCTTCTTCACTGCAACCTTTTCTTGGCGGATCAATCAAACTTACATCAAATTTTGTTCCGTTTGAAATTAATTTTTTAAAATTAACGGTTGCATCCCCCGTCATTATTTCAAGGTTTGTAACGTTATTCAGCTTTTTATTGTATTTCGCATTTTGTGTTGCCTGCTCAACTTCTTCAATACTTATTACCTTTTTGGCTACAGGACTTACCCAAATACCGAAACTTGAAACTCCTGAGTATGCGTCCAGAACAGTCGGCTTATTCTTAAAGTTTTCTTCAATAAACTTCTTTGTTTCATTAAAAATTAGCTCTGCACAATATGGGTTTACTTGGAAAAAACTGTTAGCACTGACTTTATATTGATTGCCCGAAAGGTTTTCAATATAGTAGTCATTTCCTGTTATGCAGGTTGTTTCACTTCCCATTATTACATTTGATTTTTTAGTATTAAAATTAGCACAAATTCCTACAATCTCTTTAAAATTTAAGGCTGTAATTTCTGCCAGATTTTTTATTTCATTATCAATTATATTTGAATTTATTACAAAAATAACTAATACAGATTTAAAATCTGATGCTTCACGAAATATAATATGCCTTAATAATCCCTTATTCGATTTTTCGTCGTATGCAGCTATATTTAGTTTTTGAGCTTCAACTCTGATGAATTCAAGTATTTCGCTAATATGTTCATCTTGCATTGGGCAATATTTTATATTAATAAGTTCGTGCGAATTTTTCTTGTAATATCCAGCTAAAATTCTTTTAGAAACCTTTGTCTGACTGACAGGGTATTGAATTTTACATCTGTATTCTGTTGTTTTAGGTGATTTAACAGTTTGATTAACAGATAGTTCCATTCCTGAAATGTGCTTTATTGTTTCATAGACAATATTTTGTTTTTCAATAAGCTGCCTGTCATATTTAATATATTGCCAGTTACAACTTCCACAAACATTATGCATTGAGCATAGAGGGGTAACTCTGTATTCTGACGGTTTTATAATTTCAACTATACTTGCAATTGCATAGTTTTTGTTAATTTTTTCGATTTTTATCTTTAAAATATCATCAGTACAGGCATTTTCTATAAAAATCGGGAAATTTTCAACTCTTGCCAGTGCTTTACCCTCATAAAGCATTTTTTCAATTTTAACTTCTAAAATGTCATTAATTTGCATAATTTGTAATTCTATCCGAAACGGAACTTATAACGTCAGACCAATTGTCAGACTTATTTTGTTTAAAAATTCTTACACTATTATACCATGGGGTAGTTTTATCATCATTAAACCAACGCCACTCTGCTGTGTGAGGAAGAAACAAAAAGGTTTTTACCCCTAAGGCTCCTGCTGCGTGGATAATAGAAGAATCAATCGTAACAAGTAAATCTATGCATTTTAAAAGAGCTGCCGTATCAGAGTAATCATTTATGTATTTTGATAAAGATACTATTGAATTGCTATTTGTATCGACAAAAGAGTAAAAAGTTGCATTTGTATTAGATAAGAGCGGTTCAAGTTCATTAATTGAAATTGAACGGTTTTTATAAATTCTTTTATTCCCTTGATTAAAAATACCAACTTTGATTTTATCAGTTTTAAATTCATCAAGCAGTTTAAATTTTTTAATTTTTTCTTCATCAGCAGTTAAATAACCGCCACTAAACGGTATTTTAGAAAAATCAGAGGATA
>CAYYPD010000030.1:21292-25992 GCA_964473445.1 uncultured Muribaculaceae bacterium | reverse complement strand
AACAACTTTTACGGCAGACGCTGATAAAAGATGTTATAACCATTGTTTTGATGATTTCCAAAATAAAATAAGAACATTCTACGCTTTATTTTTAAATCAACCGTCTTACATGGGAATGGGACTTGAAACAAGAGATGTAAATCCGACAGAAAGTAAAAAACTTACCAAAGATTTTATTAATGATTGGGGTAACGGGAAATATGAATGGGGTCAAAATGACTGTTTCTATAACATAATATCAGGCATGAGAAATGTTTTTGCCAAAATAAAAGATGAAATTCAAAACCAATTCCACTATTGGGTACATACAAGCGATAAAAGAGTTGCTTCTTGGTTCTATTATGATAAAGAAACTTTAATGCCAAGCTACATTTTTGTATCAAATGCTGATACGAACGCAAAAAATGAAGTTGAAATACAAAACCTCTTTGATACAACCCCGGGAGAAGTAGTAGGGAAAAAGAAAGACTCCCTTGTTGCAAATCAAATTTATTCTACCGAAGAAACAAATCCTAATGAAGGTCAAATTATTGTTAAGGGTAAAAAATATAAAATAAGAAATTTAAAACCCGGCGAATGTAGAATTTATAAAATTGTAAACTCCGACGCTATTAATAAAATGAGAAAATGAAGTTATTGATAGCCAATACTTAGCAAGTTATTGGGAGAGAGAATATAATGGTTGTGCCGATTCTGTTTGATTTTTGTGCATGAATTTCTCCGCCGTGGGCTTCAACTATTTTTTTACAGTTATATAAATCAAGGCTATAACCTATTTTTCTGAACTTATTTGAACAGGTTATATATTCATCAAATATTTCGTTTATGTTGTCCTCTGTCTTATTGTAGCCATAATCCGTAAATGATACCTGAATATTATTATTATCAATATTATTTTCTACTTCTATAATGATTTTTGCGTTTTCTACACTCTGTTCACATGCATTAATAATTAAACTATTTACAACTTTACCCATTTCTTCTACGTCCATAGGAACATCTGAAATATCGCCTTTTGTAATTAATTCGATAATTTGTTTTCTTCTTTCGATAAATTTCATTAATCTGTTACATTTTTCTTTAATTAATACAATCATAGAGTGTTCTTCTTTTTGTAATTCATTTGAGTTAAATTCATTATTATATTTTAAAATTAGATTTTCACTTATATATTTTAAGTAATTTGATGAAATTAACAGTTCTTGAATAACGTCTGCCATCTTGCTGTTAAGGGTTCCAAATTGTCCGTTTAGCAACAACTCTAATATCTGTATGTTTGAACGAAGCGGATTTTTGAAATCGTGGTTTAAAATATCTACAAAAGTTTCCTTTTGAATTTCACGTTTCAATTCTTGAGTTATATCTTGTAAAATTATCGAAAAACCTTTTATTTCTTCATTTTTTTCATTTATTTTACATATATTTATATTCATCGGAATATCATTAATTATCACTTTAAAAAATATATGGTTATTGTTTGATAATTTAAAATGTTCAAAATGTTTTTTTACTTTTTTAAAAACGTTGCTTGGAATCAAGTTTTCAAGTGAAAAAATGTTATTTTTAAATTCAAATCCGGAATTTTGAGATAAAATGTTTAATTTCTCATCAGTGATAATAATATCACTTCCTGCATAGTTAAATATGTGAGTAAACACCTCATTCATAAAATAGCGATTATTATGTTGTAAAGTAGTTAATTGCATCATTGCCTATTTCTGATTACATATTCTCATACTATATAATCTATACTATATCGGCAAAAAATATATTACCCGAGTGGGCAATATCCATGGGCTATTTCCCAATACAGAAATTATCAAAAATATTGTTCAAAATCTCGTCAGTGATTACTTCTCCCGATACTTCCGAGATATACATTAATGCAGATTTTATATCAATAGAAATCAAATCTTGAATTTCTCTGTCCTCTGCGGCAACCAAAGCATTTATAAGTGAATTCTTTGCTTCTGTCAAACATCTTTGTTGGCGTTGATTTGTAATGAATTCAACTTCGGTTAAATTTTGGCTAATTACGGCATATTTTATTTTTTGTTTTAATTCTTCTAAATTTTCACCCGTTTTTAATGATATGCAAACGGCTTTATCATCTGTATTTGAAGTTAAATCTGCTTTTGTGGCAACTTTAATATACGTTTTATTACCTAAGGACGAAAATATTTCTTCATCGTCAGTGGTGAAACCCTCGTTTAAATCATATAAAAACAATACAACATCGGCTTCTTGAACATATTTTTTTGAGTAATCAATGCCGATGGCTTCAACTTCATTTATACCCTCATTATCTCTTATTCCTGCGGTATCAATAATAGTTGTTGCAATTCCGTCTATATCAAGGGTTTCTTGTATAACATCTCTTGTTGTACCTGCTATATTCGTTACAATAGCTCTATCAAGATTTAGTAAAGCATTAAAAAGCGACGACTTTCCGACATTCGGACGACCTGCCAAAACAATTTTTATCCCTTGTCTAAAAATATTAGAACTTTTTGAAAAACTTAGGATATAGTTTATTTTTTCTATTATACCCTCAATTGTACTTTCAATATAAGAATATTCAGGTTCCGCAACATCTTCGGGGAAATCAACGGCAGCAATAATTCTTTGCATTAAGATCATGATTTCTTGTCTGATTTTTGATATTTCAACAGACAGCTTTCCAAACAGGTTTTTTGCACTTGTAACAGCAAATTTTTCCGTTGGGGCCTGAATTAAATCCAAAACCGCCTCTGCTTGAGATAAATCCATTTTACCGTTTATAAAAGCACGTTTTGTAAATTCTCCTCTTTCGGCAAGCCTTGCCCCATTTTTAATTGCCAAATCGAGAATTCTGTTTGTAATATGAATGCCGCCATGACATTGAATTTCAATTATATCTTCCCCTGTGTAGCTTCTTGGAGCTTTAAACGGAAGAACAATAACCTCGTCAATTTTTTCTCCGTTATCAATTATATGCCCGTGGTATATTTTTTCAGGCACCAAATTTTTTGAAGAAAACATCTTATCAATAACGTGAAAAGCCTCATCTCCTGATATTCTGACAATACTAACCCCACCGTTTCCGATAGGAGTAGCTATTGCACAGATTGTATCAGAGATATTGCCGTTCATTATGGTTATCTTCTATTATTTATCTAAAGCGTCTTTTAATAATTTGTTCAAAGTTTGAGGGTTCGCTCTGCCTTGAGTTTCTTTCATAACTTGTCCGACAAAGAAACCGAATAACTTATCACGTCCGCCCTTATATAAAGCAACTTGTGAAGGATTATTCTCAACTACTTTTTCTACAATTGCCTTTAAAGCACCCTCATCAGAAATAACGCTTAAACCTTGTTTTTCAACAATTTCTTTTGCACTTCCGCCGTCTTTTAAAAGTGTAATTACAATTTGTTTACCAATATTGTTTGAAATTGCTCCTGATGTTACTAATTTTATAAGTTCAGAGAAATTTTCAGGAGTTAATTTTGTATCTTCAATAGTAACTTTTTCTTCTTTCATATAAGCTGCAATTTCTTTCATTAAGAAATTATTTGCAACTTTCGGGTCTGCTCCTAATTTTACAATTTTATCATAGAAGTAAGCTATATCTTGTTGTTCAACCAAAACATTTGCGTCATAAGGAGTTAAACCGTATGAAACATACCGGGTTCTTCTTGCGGTCGGAAGTTCAGGCATTTTTGCGGCAATTTCATCAACCCATTCTCTTGAAATTTGTAACGGCATTAAATCAGGTTCAGGAAAATAACGATAATCATGAGCGTCTTCTTTTCCTCTCATAGAACGTGTTACACCTTGATTATCATCCCATAATCTTGTTTCTTGAACAACTTCTTCGCCTGCTTCAACAATATCGATTTGTCTGTCAATTTCAAATTCAATTGCTCTTTGTAATGCTTTAAAGCTGTTTACGTTCTTAATTTCTGCTCTTGTCCCAAATTCTTTTTGACCTTTCGGACGAACTGAAATATTAGCGTCACATCTCATTGAGCCTTCTTCTAAGTTACCGTCGCATACCCCGATGTATCTTAGAGTTGTTCTCAATTCTTCCATATAAGCTCTTGCTTCTTCGGATGAACGCATATCCGGCTCGGATACAATTTCCAATAACGGTGTGCCGGCTCTGTTTAAGTCAACTAAAGAGTAGCTTGAACCTGCAATACCTGTTGAACCCATGTGAACAAGTTTTCCTGCATCTTCTTCTAAGTGAGCTCTTGTAATGCCTATTCTTTTGCCCTCTATATCTATATGACCGTTAATACAAACAGGTTGGTCATATTGTGAAATTTGATAACCTTTCGGCAAATCAGGGTAAAAATATTGTTTTCTGTCGAATTTACAAAACTCAGGAATTGTACAATTTAATGCTAAACCTGTTAAAATCCCCATATTAACAACTTCTCTGTTTAAAACAGGGAGTACACCGGGCATGCCTAATGTAATAGGGCTGATTTGTGTATTCTGTTCATTTCCGAATTCCGTAGAATCACAAGCAAAAATCTTGGATTTTGTTTTTAATTGTGCGTGAACTTCAAGTCCGATAACGACTTCATATTTTTCTCTTAATTCTTCCATTGTTGCCATTGATATATCAAACCTCTTTTAATGTTTCTTATAGTAAAATCATACCACGAATATTCATTTGATTATATATAAAATTATCAGCTGATTACTTAAAGTAT
>CAYYPD010000030.1:0-21282 GCA_964473445.1 uncultured Muribaculaceae bacterium | reverse complement strand
ATCAACTATTCTAGGGTATCCTCCTAAAACAAGGTATTCTTTAAATAATTTATTCGGTTCAAAATAATATCCGCAACCGTTGAGCGGTTTACCGCCATTGATAAGAAATTTTGTATTTATTTTAGGATATTGCCTGCAACCTATCCCTCGAAGCCAATAGACTTTGCATTTATTATCCTCTGATATTTGTCGGCATGTAAATAATAATGCTTCTGTTTCGCTTTTACCCGAAATATAAAAATTAAGAAAGTGTTTGTCCCTTTCTTGTACTTTTTTAAATTCTTCCTCTGTTTTTATCGGAAAATCTTCAATTGTATATAGAAGAATGTTCCTGCAACAATTTCCGCATTTGTTACATTTACCTTTTTTTATATATTTTGAAGAACTGACTTTTTGAAGTAAAAATTTTATGTATTTAAACATTTATTTTACCCAAAATTCACGTCTGGCAAAGGGGTAAGTTTTTTTATTCAAGTAAAAGAATTGAAGTATGTAATGTCCGCCTGCTCTTGGCACAAAATAATCATAATAAACCGCATTTTGACCTTTAACCAAATATATATCTTTACTTTCAATAATTGAAAATCCCCAATTAGATACTTTATCCTCTTGTTTTGAAAGTTGAACTCTTATTCCTTCATATTTTATACCTTCAGGAGCAATAAGAGCATAATTAATTCTTTGACCAACACTAAAAAATCTTTCAAATCTTTGAAGATTTTCGCTGTTTATTGTTCCTGCCGATACTACCGCAAAAGGTTTTTCTGCTCGTTTAAATCCGCAAAACAAAATTAGTGACATTATTAAAATTAAAAGTATAGACTTTTTCATTTTTATTCGGCGTTTTCGGTTTCAACAGGAGCAACAGCTTTTTCTTGAGGTAATTCTTTCTTTAATTTATTGATTTTATTTTGAATATTATTTTTTAAATTTCTATCCTGTGTATATTCAACAAATTTAGAATAATTCTCAATTGCAAGGGCAATATTGTCTTCTTTTTCATAAGCTAAACCTAAAGCGTAATACGCATAAGGATAATCTTGTTTAAGTTCAATTACTTTTGTAAATGAAACTTTTGCCGCAGATAAATTATTCAGTTCCGCTTGGCATAAACCTTTATTGAAATAAGCGTCAGGGTTATCAGGCGTAATTTTAATAGCTGCATTATAAGATTTAATTGCATTGTCCAAATCAGACATACCCTTATATGTGTTACCGATTTTTATATTAATAAACTTGTTATCGGGAACAAGGTTAAGTGCTTTTTTGTATTCCGTTAAAGCGTTTGCGTAATCTTTGTTTTTATAATAAGTATCTGCTAAATCTTCAAAATAAGAGAATTTTTCCTCTTTAGAAGAATCTGAAACGCTCATTGCTTTTTCATAAACAACTTTTGCATCGTCGGTTTTGTCATATTTATTAAGATTTTTAGCGTATGCAGATAATACTTGCGGATTTTCAGGAGCTAACTCCATAGCTTTCTCGTAGTATTCTGTCATTTTAGATTTTGAACCTGCTTTTTCATAAGCATTGGCAACACTTATATACAAGAAAGGATTATCCGGTGTAAGTTTTATAGCATTTTCATAAGATGTAACGGCTCTTTTGTAGTTTGTAGCGGCAACAAACGCATCACCTTGTGAAATGTATGCTTTTAATAAATAGTCTTTAGCCGTTTTATTATCTGTTTCCTTTAAAAGTACTGCTTTATATAGTGCAATTGCTTCATCATATTTCTTTTGTGCGTGGTATGCAATACCTTTATTTAACATATAATCCGTATTTTCAGGGTTTGTTGCAAGCAAAATATCATAAACTTGAATTGCTTTATCATATTTTTTTGCCAAGTGATAAGAATTTGCAAGCTCTTTTTGAATTTCAACATTTTTAGGTGATACTTTACTTCCTTTTTCTAAAACTTCAATAGATTTATCATATTCACCTTTTTTAGAGTATATTATTCCTGCGTTAAGATATGCAATATCATTATCTTGAACAGCAGTTAAGTACTCTTGATATTGAACCAATGCTTCGTCATATTTCCCTTTATCGGCAAGTAAATTGGCATAATCAAAGCGAATAGAATTCATTTCGCTTTGAGCGGATAAAACTTTATCGAATTCTTGAATGGCTAAATCTGTTTTATCTTGAGCCATATATACGTAAGCAAGGTTAGCTCTTGCAACATAATCATCAGAATCTTTTTGAATAGCTTTTAATAATATTTTTTCTGCATTTTCAAAATCGGAAATTCTGTATAATGCTAACCCGTAATTCGAAAAATCCTTAAAATTGTTAGGGTTTTGCATATAAAGCTGGTTATAAATATTAACTGCGTCTGCGGGTTTATTCATTCTAAGGTATATAGAAGCCATATTCTCTCTTGCGTCGAGAGCATCAGGATAATAATTTAAAAACATTTGATAATATTTAATAGCTTCTTCATCTTCTTTTAAATGAGTTTTAACGCTGGCTAAGTTCAAGTAATTATATTTGTATTCCGGAAATATTTTCATAGCTTGATTATACGCACTATTGGCGTTTTTATAATCTTGCATTTGTTCATATATATTGCCTAAACTTATATATATAAATGCGTCATCAGGTCTGAGTTTTGCAGCATTTTTATATGCTTCAACCGCATTACCCCATTCGCCTAATTCGGAGTACATGCCTGCTAATTTTGTATAAAGTAAAGCGTCCGAAGGTGATAACTGAACAGCTTTAGTTAAGTTTTCAATTGCTTCAGTGTATTTTTCGTTTTCAGCAAGTGTACAAGCGTTTCTATAGTATTGATTTGCTTCTGTTGTCATTGCATAAGCGGCAGAATATAAACAACTTGCTACTATAACAATGGTTAAAAAAGACTTAATACTAATGGCCCCTTCCTCCCTATAATCCTTTTATAATGATTATCTTATTATATCAGAAAAAAATCAATGCTTTTAATAAGATGTTGAGATTTATTAAACGAAAAAATAAGTAAAAAAAAAGCCGTCTGACTAAGGCGGCTACTAGACTTTAGGGGAGGGAGGTTTTATGGAGCTTTCGCTCAACAATTACTATATCGGAACAATTATTTGAAAACTTTAGTTTTTTCTTTAACTGTTTTTTAGAAAATTTCAAAAATCTAATAAAATCAATACTTTTCGGCTTAACATTTGTTTACATGCGTAATTTGGGACATTAAAATTGCACAAAAAATGTATCTTCTAATTCGATAAAAGATACATTTTTATAAATAATTTATTTAAAAGTTTATGATATCTACAGAGTTGCTCTTAATTTTTCAACCATATCATCCAGAATTTGCAAAGTTTTATCGTTTGGTTGTGTTAGTAATGAATTAATATTTTCTTCAAATTTTTCAGGAAGAACTTTGCAGTTCTGTTTTGCATATTTTACCAGTTTCTTTTCCCCGGGGTGCAACATTTCATTATTGGCAAACAAAATATCAAAATAGCTTGCCATAAATGCTGCTATACGGTGGTTTACGCTATTATAATCGTTTCTGGCGACAGCATTTTTAATTTGTTCATAGTATGAAGCAAAAGGCTTATCTTTTAACAACATCATATTTCTTTTGATAATATTTTCTTTTAGCTCTTGAGGATATGGGGTCGCTAATTGTTTCTTTATTCCGTCAAGCCACCCGTCTTTATCACAAATGCTTTCACAATTTTTTAAAGTAAACAAAAAGCAAGTTGTATATCCGTTTGAGGGATTATGATTTTGCCATACGTTTTTAACGTTATCTTCCATCCGGTTTTTATCTGCGTAAACAACATCCAGTTGTTGCTCCATTTTATCAACATAGAATTCATCATCGGGTCCAAAATATTCGCCACCGACTTCATAGTTTGATGAGTATTTTTTTACAAGTTTTAATCTCTCTTCAACAGGAATTTCTCCATCCACAATAATATCGACATCTATATCCGATTTCTTATCTGCCGTATTTGCTTTTTTAGAACCGGCAATTGCAATAGCACGGACTTGCGGAAATTGTTTAAATTCATCAATTATCGCTTTAAAAGTTTCATCATTAATAAAATCAACACTTTTTACTTCATCAACTTTTTTACTTGGCATATATTCATCTTTTCCTTGGAATGTTAACATCTTAGACCCATTTATATTTGAAAATGCCAAAGAAGTCAAACTTCTGTTAAAGTTTAAATTGTTAATACCTGATATTCTCATTTTTCACCCCGAGTTTTAGTAACATGGATACAAAAACTCTAAATAAAAAATTTGCTAAAAATGTTCAAATCAAAAAGAGGTCAGAAATCTGACCTCTTCTGCTTTTACGTTCCGAATTTAATTCTTTAGTTTTATTAAAACGTCAACCAATTCGGGATCCCATTTAATACCCGATTCTGACTTAATAATTTCAAGTGCTTTTGTTTTATCCATTGCATTTCTGTAAATTCTATCGCTTGTCATAGCACAATAAGCATCAGCAAGTGCTATAATTCTTGAGCCGAGAGGAATACTTTGCCCTTTTAATCCTTCAGGTTCACCTTTTCCGTCCCAACGTTCTTTATGATAATTAATATAAGGAACAACTTCTGATAAGAAATTAATACTCATTAATATACTTACACCGACGTTCGGGTGATTTTGAAGTTTTTCCCAATCTTCTTTTGATAACTTTTCTTTCTTATTAAAGAGTTCTTCGGGAAGTGTTATCTTTCCGATGTTTCTCAATAAGGCTGCGTAATAAATTAAATCTTTTGTTTTCTCATTTAACCCGAGTTCTGTTGAAATTTCTTTTGATAAATCCGCTACATCTTGAGAAAAATTATTCTTGAAATTACTCTTTGCGTCAACTGCTTTTGCTAAATTTTCAACAAACCACTGTTGTTCTGTGCTTAAATCGCCGATTAGGGCGGTAAGTTCAGCTCTGTTGTTTTGAAGTTGAGATATTGTTACATCATCTTGATTTATTAACTTACCGGTTTCTTCAGTAAGTTTTTCAAGTGACATAGATGTTGCAAATAAGCGAGCCGTAATTGTTAAAAGTTCAATAAACTCTGAAGACAAGGTTTTTTCGCTATAGTTTTCAACAACAATAACTCCGACTCTTTCCATGTTGTTAAACATCGGAACGGCTAAATAATACCTTGTTTTGTCTTCTCCGAGAAGCAAAATTTGTTTAAAATTATCATCTTTTTGGCAGTCTTTTATTTCTACCGATTTATTTGAATTAAATGCCGTAGAAACAGAACTTTCATCATTATACTTATAGCCGATTTCCGCTTCATAAATATCATCTTTGAAGTTTAATGATGACCCTACCAACAATAAATCATTTTGGGTTGTATTTAAGCCCATTGCATTATCTTTTGATAAGAAAATATGGCAAGCGTCAATCTCAAGCATTTGTTTTATCGTTTTTGCAATTGAATTATAAATAACATAATCTTCTTTACTGCTAAACCCCAGAATTTTAAGTGTATTATCAATTGAATAAATTGAAATCAGTTCTTTTAATTGGTTTTTCAAACTGACTGATTTATCAACACTGTGACGACTTATCTTTTGAACTAATTCATCCGAAATCAAATGTTCTGATACAAAATCCCCAAGATTTAATGCAAATATTTCTTCAAGCGGGTCTGATTCCAAAGAAATATCACTTCTTGAAAATACAGAAACACTTTTATTATCTTTTTTTTCGTCAGTCATTTATAATCCTTATCTTATCTTCGGAAGTCTTGTTCCGAATTTAATCAACTATCTTTCTTTATTATATTTTAGATTGCGATTTTATGCAAAATTTAATACTACCTCTATCGGCATATTATAACTTAAACTTTAGTGTTTTTTACAAAATTTCATACATTAGTATGAGATTTTTTCTAATAAATTGTTCTACCTGTTTTTATTCACCCAAATTACATATTTTGTTAACGGTAAAATTTCTGTTTTTTCAAAATTATTATCTTCAAAATATTTTAAAGGAATTATACATTCGGATTTAACAGGCTGATTGTTTTCAATTTCAGTGATTATATTTTTGTCATAATCGTAATAAACGCATTTTGCAACAGGTTTATTTTTACCGTAGGCAACAATGTAAGAGGATACTGTTTTATTCTCTTGTGCAATTATCATTTCATATTTTGATAAATCATTAGTTTCAATATTTTCCGCTAATATCTTATCTATATGAAATCCTTGTAATTTTAACTTTTCAATGTCAAAAGTAACATTATCTTTTTCAGTCGCTATGAATAAAACATTTCTGTATTGTGAATTTATTAAATAATCGTATATTTTAGTTTCTTCTCTAACTATATTCCAAAATGCTTTTAAACTTTTATCTTCACTTTTTAAATATGACAGAACGTAAGGTGTAACGGAAGCGAACGGAATTTGAAACAGATATATAAACATAATAAATGACATAAAACATTTATAAAAATTTTTATTTGATTTTATATATGAATAAGCCAAAATCGGTGCGGCAATAACAACAAATGTCAGAAGATATCGCATGTTAAATCTTGTGAAAAACATAACTCTTGCAAAAATAAGTATGTTTACAACGGAAGAAAGTCCAAGTAAGAAAAAAACAAACTTTTTATCGGAAAGATTTTTTGTAACTCCGTTTTTTATTGAGATAACAAGAGACGGAAGAAATGCAAGAAAACCCATCGCCCCTAAAAATGAATATAGTGTTGTCAGACTGGAATTATATTCAAAATCTTCAATATAATAATTTGTCATATACTCTGTCGGAGTCATACCAATAAGGGAATAAACCCAATGTTGTAATTTTGTCAAAAAATCATTATAGAAATCAAAGTTATCAATACCTGAAATTTCAAAAAATGCGAAAACATATTTTGTCAGGTTAAATATATAACCTCTTATTCCGCCTCTAAATTGGTTTAACAGAATGTGGGTTTGATTTGAAATCGGATTACCAAAGGTTAGAAAATTCAGTATGTAGTTGTAAGAAGAAAAAATCATAAAGTTAATAAACAATAAAGATAAAAATTTGAAAATTAATTTTATATGATTTTCTCTTCTAAATCTGTATAAAAACAATAGAAATATTAAAAATACACAAGGAAATGCAAGAATAGCGGTAGTTTTTGTTCCGATAGCCAGTGCATAAGATAATGAAGCGAAGTAAAAAGCTGTTTTGTTTTCGTATTTACAAAATACAAAAAACAGATAAACGGAAGCTAAAATTAAAGCTCCGATAAATAAATCTGCACAAGGAGTATATGCCATTGTTATAACAAGTGCAAGCGAAGAAAATGCAAATACACTCCAAAGTCTTTTTCTTCTGCAAAATCCGAGTTCTCCTAAAAAGTTATAAATTACATAAATGGCTCCGATATAAGAAATATATGAAAATAATGGCGTACCGACTTCATTTTTATTGAAAGCAAACAGCCAAGTGTATAATAATTCCATATTAATCGGCATAATTACTTCTCTTACATCAGTAGAGATGAAGTGATTAAGATTTCCTTGCTGAAACCACGTTGTACATCTTGAAAAATAATAAGTTAGAGCATCTCCGAATGTGACAGGATAAAGAGTTCCTAATATAAATTCATAAACTAAAAAGAATATGAACAAAATTGAGATAGCTTTTAATAATTTATCCTGTTTTAAAGCCTTATAGATTTGTTCAATTTCACTTTTAATGCCTAAATCTGTAACCTTATGCCATTTTACCTGCCATAAAATTGCAGAAATAATCAAAAATATAAAATTAGAAATTAATATACCGTTTTCACTGATTGCATTAAATAATGATAATATTTCAAAAGATAATATAATTTGTGCAAAAGCTATAATCAAAAAGTAAATGAAAAATAAATTCTTTTTGCCTGTTTGAAAAAAAACAGAACTAAAAAAATAAGTTGAAATTAATACCATTAATAATGAAACTGCAAACAATACAACTATCTCCTCTACTTCCTTTTTAAGATAACATAATTTTTCAAATAAATTTCATTTAATTCATAAAAACCGATTTTGTTAAAATAATCAAAAGGCACATCACATAATACCATTGCCGGTTTTTCTTCGTTATCATAATATATTTGTTCTGCATCCATATCCCAATATGAACAATCACTGTAATAGTATTTGGTTTGGTTTATTCTTTCTTTAAAACGTATTATATTGGTTGAGGTCATATCATATCTGTTAACTACAATATAGTCATAGTCTGATAAATCTTGTTCTTCCATAACTTCGGGCAGAATTTTATCAATTTTAACTCCTGTTAAACTCAATTTTTCTATTTCTGTTAACGGAATACTTCCTTGATCAATCATTATTGCAAGATGTGCAGGGTTTTTTCTTGATAAATATGTGTATATTTGAGCTTCTTCCGTAGTTGAAATCGGGTTGATATCTTGCGGAATATGTTTATCTAAACTTAAAAGATATATAACAACAAGGAATGCCGTTATGTATTTATAAAAACTTTTCTTAGGAACGTATGTATAAGCCAATATCGGAGACGAAACTACTGCAAAGGTTAAAAGATATCTTGCATTAAAGCCTGTATATACCATTGTTCTTGCAAAAATAAGTACTGAAAAAATATAAAAAACTGCTAATGAACATAAGATAATTCTTTTCTTTGATAATTTATTTTTAAAAAATCTTTTAAAAGAAATTATTAAAGCAGGTAAAAATGTAAATAACCCGACGGCACCTAAAAAACAAGACTCTATAGTTGCAGGGTTTGAATATTCAAATTTACTGTTGAAGTATTCGCTTGCATAATCATTAATATCACAATCGATTAAGGCTAATGCAGCATTTTGTAAGTATGCTATTATTCCGCTAAAATTGAAAATATTGCTTATTCCTGATATATCAAACAACATGTAAAAATATTTAATAACAGAACACAACCAGCTTTCAAATCCGCCTCTAAAACTGTTTAAGAGGAACTGTTCACTGTTTGAAACAGGATTATTAAATTGAATAAAATTTAAAATATAATTATATGAAGAAAAAATAATAAAGTTTAATATTATAAAACTTATATATCTTATGGTATTTCTCTTTAACAGTTCTCTCCCGTATAAGTATGTTATAGCGGTATAAGGGATTAAAAGTGACGGCAATGCTATTATTGAAGTTGTTTTTATTCCGACTGAAAGAGCATAAGCCAATGCCGAAAAGTAAAAAGAAGTTTTATTATTATATTTACACCCGATAAGATACAAATATAGTGAAGTAAGTATTAATCCGCCTACGGTTAAATCAGAAACAGGTATGTGTATTTCTATTGAAACAAGAATAAAAGAAGAAAACACAAAAACGCACCACAAGCCTTTTCTTACCGAAAAGCCAAGTTCTTTTACGAAATTATATAAAACAATAATTGTAATTAAATACCCGACATACGAAAAAATTCCCATATATGCGACTTTTTTCGTAAACATCATTACCCATAAATAAAGTAAATCAAAGTTTATGGGCATTATTAATTCTCTTGAATCCGGAGTTACAAAGTGGTTTAAATTACCTTGTTGAAGCCACGATATGGATCTTGGGAAATAATAAGAAAGCGAATCCCCAAAATTAACAGGCAGAAATAATGCAAAAATTAACTGTACAATAAGAAAAACAAGAAAACACAAGGATAGAACCATTAAGAATTTATCTTTTTTCAATGCAAATAACAGTTTATCTCTAAAATCACTTAAGTTCGGAATATAAAACTCCTTGCCGTATTGCATATAAAATTTTAGCGAAATTATCATAAATATTATATTGTAAAATATAAAATGAAGTTTATTAACAGCATTTAATAATGATAAAATCTCAAACCCTAATACAATTTGTGCAAAAGCAATCAAAATAAAATAAATTACTCCTAAAACGCTCTTATTTTCCTGTTTTACCACCACAGAAGTTAACAAATAAGAGGATAAGAGAACTAAAATTAAAGATATAATAATCATAATCTACCTTATAAACATACAATCGCCATAACTGTAAAACCTGTATTTATTAGCAATAGCTTCTTTATATGCTTTAAAAATGTATTCTTTTGTTGCAAATGCACTGACAAGCATTAACAAAGTTGATTTTGGCAAGTGAAAATTTGTAATTAATTTATCAACAATTTTAAATTCGTATCCGGGATAAATAAAAAGTTCACTGCTGTCTTTTACGGGAATTATTTTCCCATATTTGTTCATTACGGTTTCAAGAGTTCTGACAGAAGTAGTTCCGACTGCAACAATATTTTTCCCTTGAGCTTTTGCTTCATTGATTTTTGTTGCTGCTTCTTCCGTAATTTCAAATGACTCCGAATCCATCTTATGCTCTAAAATATTGTCGCATTTAACAGGCTTAAATGTTCCTAACCCAACATTTAATGTTACGAAACAATGCTCGGTACCTTGCTCTTCAAGTTTATTTAAAATTTCTTTTGTAAAGTGTAACCCTGCCGTTGGAGCTGCAACTGCCCCTTCTTTAGAAGCATAAACCGTTTGATACCTGTCAAAATCAAGTGATTTATATTCTTCCGAAGTCATTTTTCTTTCGATATAAGGGGGAAGCGGAATATTTCCGACTTTATCCAATATTTCAAAGATGTTACCTGAATATAACAGGCGAACACGCCATTTATCATCATCTTTATCAAGAACTTCAACACTCAACTCAGGGCTGACCTCTAAAACCATTCCTGTTTTTACACGCTTAGACGGTTTTATAAGTGAAATCCAAACATTTTTTTCTGTTTCTCGAACAAGAAAAATTTCAATTAAAGCTCCCGTATCTTTTTTTGCATATAATCTTGCAGGAATTACCTTTGTATTGTTAAGAACAAGAAAATCATTATCAGTTAAATATTTTGTAATATCGCAAAAATGATTATGAATCAGAGAATTATCAGCTCGATTTAACACAAGCATTTTAGACATGTCCCTTTTTTGAGCAGGAACTTGTGCAATTAATTCTCCGGGTAATTCATAATCAAATTCGCTTAATAACATTATTTCTTTTCCGATTCTATTGTTTTTGTTTCTATCGGAGTAATTGTTTTCGCATTAGCTAAATCAATTTTTCCGGCTTTCTTTGCTGCACTTTCAGCTTCCAACTGCTTGTTGATAATAATTGTTTGGAATACTTGGAAAATGTTGCTGACAACAAAGTATAAGAGTACACCTGCCGGAATAGGTGCAATAACAAACATAAACATAATCATTATCGGCATAAAATACTTCATCATTTTTTGCATTTGTTGTTGCATAGGATCTTGAGGAGCATTTTGGTTAGCTTGCATCATTACATTTTGAGTAATAATCATTGTTAGTGCAAACATTATGATTAATGCAAGAACATCCCAGTTAAAGTCTTTGGTGGGAACTACAGACGGTACGGAAGCAGCTAAGATATTACCTCTTTTTTCAAAGTTAACCGTTTCAACTTCTCTTGTTGAACTGTTTTGAATATCAATTGAAGCTGATGTGATTTTATCAAGTTGACTGTATTTTAAGTTAAGATTGTCTAAATCAATTTTTAAATCAACAGGTTCATTCGGAACAATTGCCCCTTGTACTTCTACAGAGTTTTTCCCTTTAATTTTAACATTGTCAAGTTCTTCATCACCTAAGAATACTTTAACATTCTTGTAAACAGTAAATCTGTCATTCCCCGTAACGCTGAAACTTCCGTCATAAGAGTTTCCTGCACTTCCTTGAAGAGTTTTATCAAGTCTGTCAATAAATAAGAAATGAGAATTTCCCGCTTCCCGAATAAATTGAGGGCTTATTAATGCTGTGTATAGCAAAATGAAAATTGGCATTTGAATTAAAAGCGGTAAACAGCCTGACATCGGGTTGCATTTATGCTCTTTGTATAAATCCATCATTTTCTTTTGCATTGTTTGCGGATCGCTCTTGTATCTTTCTTGAAGAGCTTTTATTTTAGGTTGCAATATTTGCATTTCTCTCATTGAACGTTGTTGAGAAATACCTAATGGCCATAATGCAGCTCTGACAATAAGAGTCAGGGTAATAATAGCCATTCCGTAACTGCCTGTTATGTTATTTAAAACTTTTAAAAAATCAACCGTTAATGATGTAAAATCCACTGTTTAGGTTCTCCCTTCTTTTATTAATTTTTCGGTTTTGTTTCCAATTTATTGCTTTTTATGGCATCGTCGGAAATGTTTGCTGTAATCAGAGCATTACCGTGTTGTGTTTTGCCCCAATCCATAGTATTTTTCATAAATATAATTTTAAATATAATAAATATTGCAATCGGTACCCATAAAATCATCATATAAGCTGCTGTTTCTACCGATTGAATAAAGTTTTCTGTCAGTTTTAGTTTTACATATTTTCTAAGGCTGTAAAATAAAGTAATAACAAAGAAAATACATATACATAATGAAAGTACCATTGATGATAAAATCCAATTGTCATTATCTTTTATCCATCTGTATGCTTGAATTAATACTTCTGATACCATCCAAACAGGAAGAATAAATTCAATAATGTAAGCTGTCATATCTAAACTTACACGAAGTGACATATCTTTAGAATTTAATACATCATAAAAATGCTCTAAATATCTTCTGATACTTCCTTCAATCCAACGTCTTCTTTGTCTTAACAGCGGAATATATTTTTCAACGCCCTCTTCATAAACACAAATATCAGGGCAAAAACGAACGTCCCACCCTTTAATCTGCATTCTTGTAGATAAATCAAGGTCATCGGTTATTGTGTATATATTCCAAAATCCGACATCTTCAAGAGCTTCTCTCTTTATAAGTTCACCGTTTCCTCTGAGTTCAACCGCCCCTTTTACGGCATCTCTGCCGACTTGAAAATGTGTATCAAGTGCCATTTCATTATCTTGACAACGGGTAAGAAAATTTTGTTCTCGGTTTATAATTACTTTTCTTGCTTGAATTGCACCAACCTGCTCGGGTTCTAAATTTGGAATAAGTTCTTTAAGAAAGTCTGATTTTACTCTTGCGTCGGCATCAAAAACCAATATGGCTTCACCTTTTGCAATTTTCATTGCATCATTTAAAACTGCCGATTTACCTGCGAAGGTGTCTTTTGTTCTTGAAAAATATTTCATTTTTTCATATTTAGACTTGATTTGTTCTAAAACTTCGGCTGTGTTATCTGTGCTTCTGTCATCAATAACAATGATTTCAAACTTGGGATAGTCTAATTGAGAGATATTTTCAACTGTTTTCTCGATGACATCGGCTTCATTATGAGCCGGTATTAAAATACTTACAAAAGGTTTATAATTGTAGTTTTTTTCAACGGGATGTTTTCTTTGTTTTCTCATTCTGTGCTTAAAAGCAACTTGCATGTAGATACCATAAGCAAAAATAGCAATAACAATTGATAAAAATGCACATGGTGTATTCATATGATTTTGGAAGAAATAAAGAATGACCAGTAATAATGATACTATGGTTAAAAGAACTATTCTCTCTTTCATTAAGATATCCCATTTTCTCTCTACTTTTAATATTTTACCAAAAACATAAAATCTTTTTTATAAATTATTACTTTTCATTACTATTTTGTAAATTCGGATAAGCTAAAATCTTTTATCTGATACACTAAAACCGGCTTTTTATGTTTCATAAAATAACTAAAATTAAAGACATGTTTTTGACAAGAAGCGTGTAATGTTGTGAAATTATAATTATAGTATTAATAAGGTGAAATTATGGATTATATCGTTGTATTATGTACAATCGGCAATAGAGAACAAGCAATGAAGGTTGCTAATATTTTAGTGGAATGTAAACTTGTCGCTTGCGTAAATATCGTTCCGCAAGTTATTTCTGTATACAGGTGGAATGATAAAATTCAAAACGATGAAGAATCTCTTATGATTATGAAAACCAAACAAAATCTTTTTGGAAATTTAAAAGATAAAATTACGCAAATTCATCCTTATGAAACTCCTGAAATTATTGCACTTGAAATAACAGAAGCAAATCAAAAATATCTTAAATGGATTAATCAAGAAACAATTTAATATTAACCCTACCTGTGATATTTTTCGTTATTATTAATTTTAAATGCACGATAAATTTGTTCTGTCAGCAAAAGTCTTATCATTTGATGAGTAAACGTCATTTTTGAAAAACTGAGTTTAAAAGAAGCTATATTACTTACTTTAGTGTGCAAGCCGTTTGCACCGCCAATAATAAAAATTACATCATTTACTCCGGAGTTCGATATTTCTTTTATTTTTTCTGCAAATAATTCAGATGATAATGATTTCCCAAAAATTTCAAGTGTAATAACATAAGAACCCTGTTTTATTGTTTGCAAAATTCTGTCTGCTTCAAGTTCTTTATACTTTTCACTTAAACTTTCATCATTAATTTGTTCCGCTTGAATTTCGGTTACGGAAAAAGAACAAAAAGGATAAAGTCTTTTTTCATACTCTTTTATGGCATCTTTTAAATATTGTTCTTTTATTTTCCCGACTGCTATTATTTTTATATTCATAAAAACATTATACAAAATTTGATTGAGTAAAGTAAATATTTTCTCAGATTGGTTCAAAAGATGAATGGTTTAAGTTACAATCTATATGTTGTGAAAAGACAATAGGTGAGAAATCGGAGAGAATTATGTATAACGTAGCAATTGTTGGTGGTGGTCCTGCGGGAATTTTTGCGGCATTAGAAATTACTAAATTAAAGCCGGATTGGAAAGTAGTTCTTGTTGAAAAAGGTGTTCAAATTGAAAAAAGAAAATGCCTTTTAAGAGAAGGGTATTCAAAATGTCCTACTTGTAAAAAATGTGGTCTGCTTTGCGGCTGGGGCGGTGCAGGTGCATTTTCAGACGGCAAATTAACACTGACTCCTGATGTCGGCGGTCACTTACTTGATTACATGCCAAGAAAAAATGTTGAAGAATTAGTTAAATATGCTGATGATACATACCTTAGATTTGGTGCGACCGATGAAGTTTTCGGTACAGATAAAGAAGTTTTTGCAGATATCGAAAGAGTTGCCACTTTAGCAGAATTAAAACTTGTTCACTCTCCTGTTCGTCACTTGGGAACTGAAAGAAGTTTAAATGTTCTTAAAAATATGCAAGACTATTTAAGCGAAAGAATTACAATTCTGTATGATACAATTGCAGACCAATTAATAGTAGAAAATGGTGCCGTAAAAGGTATTATTACTCAAGATAATAAGAAAATAGAAGCAGACAATATAATTATTGCTCCGGGGAGAGAAGGTGCGGATTGGCTTACACACGAATTTGCAAAAAACAAAATCGGAATGGTAAATAATGCGGTTGACGTAGGTGTTCGTGTTGAATTGCCTGCTCCGGTATTTGAACCGATAACAGAAAAATTATATGAATCAAAACTTATATATCACTCTCAAACATTTGGTGATGAAGTAAGAACATTCTGTATGAATCCTTACGGGGAAGTAGTTACCGAAAATTACTCGGGTATTGCAACCGTTAACGGTCACAGCTACGCAAATTACAGAACTGCAAACACAAACTTTGCACTTTTGGTTTCCGAAAAATTTACAGAACCGTTTAAAGAACCTATTGCATACGGGCAACACGTTGCAAGACTCGCAAATATGTTAGCGGGAGGAGTTCTTGTTCAACGTTTCGGCGACCTGCTTGACGGAAGACGTTCTACTCCTGAAAGAATTAAAAGCAGCATAATTACTCCAACGCTTGCTTGTGCAACTCCGGGAGATTTAAGTTTGGTTCTTCCATATAGACAAATGACAGCAATTATAGAGATGTTATACGCTCTTGACAAAATTGCCCCCGGAACAGCTTCTCGCTATACTTTATTGTATGGTGTTGAAGTTAAATTCTACTCCGGAAGAGTAAAATTAACTAACGACCTTGAAACAGAAGGAGTAAAGAACTTATTTGCAATCGGAGACGGAGCCGGTGTTACAAGAGGATTAATTCAAGCCTCGGCATCAGGCGTACACGCTGCAAGAGTAATTTGTTCAAGATAGTTTGAAAGGGGATTTATGGCAAGAACTTTTCTATATGATGAGCATGTTAAATTAAAGGCAAAAATGGTTGATTTCGCAGGTTGGGACATGCCCGTACAATATACAGGCATTATTGAAGAACATAACAATGTAAGAAAAAATGCAGGTTTGTTTGATGTTTCTCACATGGGTGAAATATTTGTTTCCGGTAAAGATGCTGTGAATTATTTGCAAACACTTGTTCCTCAAGATATATCAAAAATTATCGATAAAAAAGCAAAATATTGCCAATTTACAACTGAACAAGGCGGTATTGTTGACGATTTATTTGTTTATAAGTTAAAAGATAACAGTTACTTATTAATCGTTAATGCTTCAAGATTGGCTGATGATTACGATTGGATGGTGCAACACAAGGGTAACTTTGAGGTGAATGTTGAAAATGAATCGGATATTTATTCAATGCTTGCTCTTCAAGGTCCTAAAGCAACCGATATTATTGCAAAAATAGGATTAGGCAAAGATAAACAACCTAAAACAATGTATATTTCGGAAGAAAAATTATTGGGAGAGGATGTTTTCATTTCAAGAACAGGCTATACAGGAGAAGATGGTTTTGAAATAATAATAAAAAACGAAAAAGTCGCAATGCTCTGGAATAAGTTACTTGAAAACGGTAAAGAATTCGGAATTATGCCAATTGGCTTAGGGGCGAGAGATACTTTAAGGTTGGAATCCGCTATGAGCTTATACGGGCATGAGCTTACGGAAGAAACCTCTCCGGTAGAAGCAGGTTTAAGCTGGTCGCTGGATAAAGATAAAAAAGAAAATTATATCGGCAAAGATATTATTCAAAAACAACTTGAAAACGGTACAGAGAAAAAACTTATTGCTTTTAAAATGGCAGATAGAGCAATCGCAAGAAACGGCTATCCTATTTATTTCAATAATGAAGAAATCGGGTATGTTACAAGCGGCTGCGTTGCTCCAAGTATAAATGCAAATATAGGTTTAGGCTATATTAAAACAAAATATGGCTTGAAAATCGGTGATAATATACAAATTATGGTAAGAAACAAGTTGTATAATGCACAAATATCAAGTAAAAAATTTATAGAAAAACACAATAAAGGTAATTAAAGGAGAAAACAAATGGTCGGAAGTGAAACTATTTTATGCAGTAAATCACACGAATATGTATATGAAAAAGACGGAATCTATTATATCGGTTTAACAGATTATGCTATTGAACAATTAGGCGACATTGTTTTTGTTGAGTTGCCTGAAGTTGGTGCAAGCTACGCTAAAGGTGAAATTTTTGGTACGGTTGAATCCGTAAAAGCAGCTTCTGAAATTTACATGCCCGTTAGCGGAAAAGTTGTTGAAATAAATGAACAATTAATTGAAAAACCTGAATTATTAAACGAACAACCATTTCAAGATATGTGGTTAATTAAAGTTGATTGTGAATTCTTTGATGTTGATAGCCAAGATTTAGTAAAATACGATAAATATATAGAAGAAGTGAAATAATGAATAATTTTAAAGCTAATCCTGATAATGTAATTGAAGAAATGCTTCAATCTATAGGCGAAAAAAATCTTAATGATTTATATTCAATGATTGATAAAAGAGCCTTAATGCCGTCATTGGATTTACCTGACGCATTAAGTGAACTTGAAACTCAGAAAAAAGTTAAAGCAATCTCAAATGAAGATAAAATTAATTACGATTGTTTCTTGGGAGCAGGTGCGTATAAAAGATTTATTCCTGCTGCAGTTTCTCAAATTTCTTCAAGATTTGAATTTAACACTGCATATACACCTTATCAACCTGAAATTTCGCAAGGTACACTGCAAGTTATTTATGAATTTCAATCAATGATTTGTGATTTAACAGGCATGGAAGTATGTAATGCTTCCGTTTATGATGCAGGAAATGCTTGTGCTGAAGCAATGCTGATGGCAGCAAGAATAAGTGGAAAACACAAAATCCTTGTAAGTGAATGTATAAATCCTCAATATATGGAAGTTATTAAGACTTATGCTTACGCAGGCAATATTGAAGTAGAAGTTATCGGAGCAAAAGATTTCAGAACCGACATAACTGCTGCTAACGAAAAATTAGCAACTGAAGAATATGCAGGTTTAATTATTCAAAATCCTAACTTCTTTGGTTCTGTTGAAAATTGCGAAGAAATTCAAAAAAAACCAAAGTCATTATTAATCGCCGAAGTTGAAATGATGAGCCTTGCTGCACTAAAGAAACCCTCTGAGTACAATGCTGATATTGTTGTTGGAGATGTACAATCCTTTGGTAACAATTTATCATTCGGTGGTCCTTATGCAGGATTTATTGCTGCTTTAGATAAGTATAAAAGACAAATGCCGGGCAGAATTGTCGGAAGAACGCTTGATACAGACGGGAAACAAGCATTCACGCTTACTCTGCAAGCTCGTGAACAGCACATCAGAAGAGAAAAAGCTACAAGTAATATATGTTCAAACCAAGGTTTAGCTATATTAAACAGTGTTGTATATCTTGCATTGCTCGGCAAAAAAGGCATTACTCAAGCGGCATATTTAAGTGCAAAAAATGCAAATATTTTAGCTGACGGATTAAAGAAAAAAGGATTCAAAGTTTTAAACACAGGATTCTTTAATGAATTTGTTCTTGAAGTTAACTCATCGGATGATTTCATTTTCGAGATGAAAAAGCATAATATCCTAGCAGGATATAAACTTAACGATAAACAAATTCTTGTTTGTACAACAGAAGTAAATACGAAAGAAGAAATTGAAAACTATATAAATTCTTCAAAATAAGAAGGTAACAAAATGGAATATTTAAAAAAGCATACAACTCAAATAATGACTGCGGTTTTATTAATTTTATGCTTTTGTTTATTCTTTGTTAATTTAGGAGCATATTCTTTCATAGATACAAGTGAAACAAAACCGGTATCTATAGCAAAGGATATGCTTAATAATAATGATTGGTTGAATTTAAAACTAAACGGTCAAAACTTCTTTGATTGTCCGCCATTATTATTTTGGATTATAAACCTGTCTTGCTTTATCTTTGCTAAAATATCAGAAAGCATTGTAAGACTGCCGATTTCGATAATTTGTACATTCGGCGTTTTATTTATGTTCTTCTCTTTAAAAAATATCCTTACTAAATTTTATGCATTTTTGATAACATTAATTTTCATCACATCATTGGGAATTATTGTCTTTTCAAGACTCGCAACTACGGATATTTTGTTTGTTGTGTTTTCAATGTGTGCAATTCTATCATCTTATCAAATACTTTTAAGCCGTGAAGAGAATAATAACAGTAAACTTTGGTTTATTACTGCATTATTTATATCTTTATCAACATTAACGGTCGGGCTTATGGGATTTGTTGTTCCTGTTTGTGCAATCGTTACAATGCATATTTTTGCAGGAAATTTAAAAGAATTGTTTAAACCCAAAAATGTTTTTGGGGGCGGAATTTTATTTTTAATAATTGTTTTGCCTTGGCATTTATTTATGTTTTATAAATATGGTTTGCTTTTTGCAAAAGAATATTTATCCGTATATAATTTTACAAATTATTTATCATTAAAGAATGCAGCAATTTCATTCGGATATTCAATATTGGGTTTTTTGCCGTGGTCGTTTGCTTTTCTTTGGATTATCGGCAGAAGATTTAAAGACATTCTAACTTCTTTTTTGATGTATTTTAAAGATAATTCACAAGAAAAACTTCATCAGAAATGGGATAAACTAAGAAAAATAGAAAAGTTTGTTTCTTTAAATACAATAGTATTTTTTACAACTCTCTTTTTTGCAATAGTTTGGGGAACAAAGTTTTCATACTTGATTTTATTCCAAATTTTCCCGTCTGCTTGCATTTCAGGTTACTATTGGTATCAATACATTGTAAAAAAACAACACGATAAAAGTATTTTCTTTGCAATATTAATTCCAAACTTAGTATTTATCGTATGTTCTTTATTAGGGTTATTCGGACATAACTTTATTAATACGATAATGTTAAGGGAACTAAACCACTTATTTATTCTGTTAATTATAATATTTTTTGCTCTGCCGTCAGTCGGTATTTTTGCAATTCTCTTAAAGGGCAGAATTCAAGCATATATTTCAAATATTATACTAATGATTATGCTTTCATTTGTACTTTCTTCAAATATTTTCAATTTTGTAATAGATATCAAAGGTGAAAGCGACTTAATCTCCTTTGCGGCAATTGCACATCAAGAAAAATTAGGATTAAGTGCGTTTATACCGTCAAAAAAATACAGTATTACTTATTACTATGATAAACCGATTCAATTTTATAAGGATACACAAATAGAAGAATTGAGAACTTATTTAAGAGAACATCCTGAAGATTACGTAATTACGGAGATAAAGACACTTTGGGAAGTAGAAAAGAACTCAATAAACTATATGTTGATAAATTCAGGCAGAAGATATTGTATCATTCAATATTTACCGGGGGAACCGATTAAGGAAGAAGCTGATATAATTGCTTTTTAAAGAGTATAATGTAATTATGCTAAAGAAAATTTTATTAAAAATTCTAAATATATATCAATTTTTTTCAAAACTGACACCTCCTGTGTGCAGATTTACTCCGACGTGTTCAGAATATATGAAACAGGCAATAATAAAGTACGGAGTTTTAAAAGGAGGTTGGCTTGGGATAAAGAGAATTTGCAGGTGTCATCCTTTTAACCCCGGCGGCTATGACCCTGTACCATAAAATTGTCCTAAGTATATTGAGTTTTACTATGGCACCCTTGCGGTCCTGAAACAAGTTCAGGGCGACATGTATCCATTAACAATAGAATTAATGCAACAAGGTTTCTTTGTTGCATTTTCAACTCGCCTCGTAAAAACGAATAATAGCCTCATGTCATTCTGAAAGATTAGAAAAACGAGCATTAACGTAGTTTTTCAATCTGTTCAGAATCTCATTGTTTATAAATTCATCAAATTTTAATTATTAGCCAATATAATGCAACCATATATGGAATTTCGTAACTTCACTTATTGAAACAACTACAAAAGTCCGTCTGTTTGAACGAAGTGAGTTTAGGGCTTTCAGGTTGAAATTAGTGAAGTAGAAATGGAATATCAGGTTGCTAGCCTTTGAGGTACTTTTTTGCAATGAGAAAAGTACCATATTAAAAATAATTTGAGTTTTGGATGTAATCATTCTAATAATTTAATTCTTTTTTATGTCCTCCGGACGGGGAAACTTTTTAAAAAGTTTCACAAAACCGCAAC
>CAYYPD010000029.1:0-26741 GCA_964473445.1 uncultured Muribaculaceae bacterium | reverse complement strand
CAAGGGTCTGCACCTCTTAACAAATCAACGATATCAAGTCTTTGTTTTCTGGGGAAAGATTTTAACAATTGAACGGTTGATAATTGTTTTTCCTTTTGCTTTTCTCTCAAAAACATAGTTGTTTCATCAAGAAGAATAGGATCTTGCGGTATTTTATATTCCGTAAATTCTTCAGGTTCAATATCCATAACGGTTGCAATACGCTCCAAGGTTGTTGTTCTTGTTGAAAAAGGAATAGTTTCATCGATAAGGTTATATACATAAGACAATGTAACACCAATCATTTGTGCAAAATCTTTCTTGTGCAAATTAGTATTGTGAAGAAAGTTATTTAACATTTCACTGCTTTTTAAATTAATAATTGAAGTCTTTTTGTTCGTCATATCGTTCTCCTGTTTTCAATTATAATTAATTAAAAAATTAATAATTTAATTAGCAAGAAGAATAAAAGCATGGGATAATCTTATATATAAGAAAGACAGGCATGCAATGAAGTTAGTAATATGTTTGGGCAACCCAACAACAAAATATGAAAGAACAAGGCACAATGCAGGCTTTATGTTTGCAGATAAACTTGCAAAAAGATTAAATATAAATTTTTCAAACGAGAACAAATTTAAGTCACAGATTGCAAAAGGAGAATATAACGGGGAAGCAATTTGGATTGTAAAACCTCAAACCTTTATGAATTTATCGGGAGAGGCGTTGCTTGCTTTAAAGAATTTTTACAAATTAGATATGAAAGATTTATTTTTAGCTTATGACGACATTTCACTTGAAGCAGGCAGAATAAGATTTAGGGCAAAGGGTTCTGACGGCGGACATAACGGAGTAAAATCAATAATAAAGCACGCACAAACGGATGTATTCGGCAGATTAAAAATCGGAATAGGATTACAACCACCGTTTATGAAATCAGAAGACTATGTTTTACAAAATTTCAGCAGTGATGAAATGAAAATACTTTCAGAAGTTTTACCAAAGTGTGTCGATGCGTTTTTATATTATTGCGATACAAACGGGGATATAACAAAAGTGCAAAACAAATACAATTAACATATTTTTCCGCAGTAAAAAATCATGGTAAAATAATAGTGTTTTAAACATTTTTTGGAGTTTTATGAATAAAATTTTTAATTTGATACACAGGCACAGATTTGATATATTGTTTTCAGTCATTTTAGTATTACTGGTACTGTTTATAGTAGTTCTTTTACCGAAAGATGAAACAAAGAACATAGTAAATATCTTAGAAAATAAAACTTTTGATATTCGACAGAACATAATTGCAAAAGATAAACATTCAAGAAAAGATATAGTTATTATTACCGTTGACGACCCTTCTTACGAATATTTAATAGATACATACGGAGATTGGCCGATTCCGAGAAATGTTTACGCAAATATTTTGGATTACGTACAAAAAGAAAAACCAAAGTATGTTGCATTTGATTTATTATTTATAAAATCACTAAAAAGAGTTCCAGGAAGTGATGATAAACTTATTGAAGCGTTTAAAAAGTACCAAAACACATACACAGCACTAAATTTTGATGATTATGATTACGAATTAAGAAAACCGCCTGTAATTCAAGATAAAATCAAATCAAATATAGAGTTTGATTCAAAAAAAATTACTCCGCATAAGTATTCAAATTGCAGAAAAATTTTAGATGAAATAATAGAAGCAACAAATAATGTCGGACATATTAATACTCCAAAAGCAGATGACGGATTTACTAGAACAATACCAGCATTTATAAGCTACCCGTTACTGGATGAAAACTCCAAACCCGTAAAAGACGAATATTATCTTTATATGACATTAAAAATGTTGATAAACTACCTCAACACTTATGAGGGAGAAAATATAACAAAATTAGTAATTGATAAAAACAACAATTTAATTTTAGGGTCAAGAAAAGTTCCTCTGACAAAAAGAGGAGATATAATTTTAAACTGGTACGGAAAGAGCGGAACAGAAGTTCCTGATACATTCCAATATGTTTCATTTTGGGAAGTTTTAAAATCAATAGAAGCTCAAAAACATGGCGGTCATAGCATTCTGCCAAAAGACTTTTTCAAAGATAAAATTGTTTTCATCGGAACAAACGTATTTGCGTTATCTGATATAAAAACAGTACCAACCAGCAAATATCTTCCGGGGGTTGAAATCCACGCAACATTATTCAACAATATACTGGACAATAACGTAATAAAGAAAGTAAATACACCGATAAACTACGCTTTAGCATTATTACTATCCATATTATCAGCGATATTTGTAATCAGAATTCGTTCGGTTTACGTATCAGTAATATTATTCATATCATCAATCGGTTTATACCTGTATTTAACAACCTTTATAATGTCTAAATTCAGTTTGTGGATATGGAACGTAGTTCCAATCATGTTTGCATTACTGGTATTCGTGGGAGCATTTCTTGTTAAATATCTGTTTAAGTCAAGAGATTTTGAATATACATATAAACTTGCAACTACAGACGGGTTAACGGAATTATATAACCACAGATTTTTCCAAGAACAAATGAGAAACAAAATTGACTTAGCTAAAAAGCAAGATAAAAAGTTTTCACTTATATTAATTGATATAGATTTCTTCAAAAAGTTCAATGATAAATACGGACACCAAGCAGGTGATGCCGTGCTAAAACATGTTGCAAGAACTTTAAAATCATGCGTAAGAGCAGAGGATATGGTTTGCAGGTATGGCGGAGAAGAAATGACAATCATATTAAATAATGCAGATAGAAATACAGGAGTCGGCATAGCTCAAAAAATATGCAAGACAATTGCGGATAAGGACTATGAGTTAACGCCCGATTTGGAAGTTAAAATAACAATAAGTCTTGGAGTTTCAACATATCCCGAGAACGGAACAACTCCGACAGAGCTTATTGAATATGCGGATAAGTGCTTATATAAAGCAAAAGAAAACGGAAGAAATCAAGTCGGATTTTTAGAGTAAAATCAAGGAAAACTAGCAAAAAAATCTGTTATTTGGGTTTAATACAGCAGGATAATTCGGGAAAAGGGGTATAGTGTGAAAATTCAGCAGGTCAATGGTATTGTTTTAATTAGTCCTAAAAAGAGTCAAAAAAGTTTAAAAAACGAGGTAACAGGTAATCCACGAGAACAAATTAAAGAGCTTTCAAACATATATTACAAGCCGATTTCATTTTCACGTTCTTGGAAAGAACATGAAAGCTGGGGCGGAAGAATAGACCCCAAAACGAAAGAAGCAAGTTTTAAGATTTTAACGTACCCTGATACAAAAAAAGTTGTTGTAACAGTAAAAAAAAGAAATGACGAGAAACAAACAAAAGACTACGTTTTAGAAAATAAAGGTAAAGGTATATTTGAAACCGCAGAAAAAATACCGGCAGGAGAAGTCGAACACGGCGACAAATACTTTTTCACAATATATAAAGGAAATGGTGACGTTGACAAAGTAAAAGACCCATATTCTTTAAGGCAAGAAACATTAATGGGTGAATCAACAATGTATGATAACTCAATGTTTAAATGGTCAGATTATGATTGGATGAATGGCGATAAAAAAAGAATAACGGCAAACAAATATGCACGGGCAGGTATTCCTGTATCACAAGCAAAAATTTACGAAATAAATATTCCGACATTTACAAACAAAGGAACTTTTGAAGCAGCAAAAAAAATGCTGAACTCTGTTGTTGAAAGCGGATTTAACGCAGTAGAACTCATGCCTGTAGAAAACACCTATTCATATAACTGGGGATATGACGGAGTCGATAAATTAGCTGTGTCGGAACACTTGGGTGGCCCTGACGGTTTAAAATCCTTTGTAGATTATGCACATTCAATCGGGTTAAACGTAATTATGGATATTGTACCCAATCACCTTGGTCCCGATGGAGCATCCCTGAGAAGAACAGGTCCATTTATAGGGGGAGAAAATTGTTTCGGCGAAAAGTTTAACTATGAAGGCAAAAATAATGAATATGTAAGAGATTTTATCGTAAACGCTGCAATAAACTGGACTAACAATTTCCACTGTGACGGACTGCGTTTTGATATGACTCCGTACATGGAATCAGATAATACAATGAAACAAATTGCAGCTGAATTAAAAAGCCACTGCCCGAATACATTTTTGATTGCAGAAGACTCAAGAAGCGGAGTTAGTGTTGACGGGAAAGGACACAGCTGGAGTAATCCCGAGGAAATTCACGATAAAAGAATAACAAGTCCGTTGGAACCTCAAGATACCGGTACATACAATATTTCACACGAGGCTGCAATTCAAAATATTGCAAACAATGAATCTAATTTAAGCAGATTAGGTTATAACAGTATTTGGGATTTTAATTTTTATCACAACTTAAAAGAATGTATATACGGAATAGGAGATTTAAACAAGTTCGATAAAGCGATATTAAATGCACAAGATTCAGTAAAATATGTAATGAGCCACGACGAAATCGGGAATTTTGAAGGCACAAGACTTATTCCAAAATTAATGGTACCAATGTTAAATCTTAACGAAAATATGGGACTTGACTCAAGAGATAGAGTTCGTGCAAAAAAATACAGTAAAGATAAAAACTGCGAATATGATGCGGCACTAAGGACAGTTAGCGTACAAAAAGCACAATTTGTAGCTGAAAAACTTGTAATGATGTTGCAATCAGGGTTACTTGACAAATATGACACAAAAAATATTGACATAAAAAGGTGGATAAATGCAGTAAATGACGGATTCAAAAAAGAAGTTCTTATACCTCTGGGAATAAGTGAACATAGCGGAATCACCTACGACAGAGTTGCCGAATGTTTCCAAAAATGCTTTAACAAAAACAAAATGGCTCTGGCAAGAACATACGCAATCCCGGGACCTAAAATGGTTTTCCAGGGTGATGACAGAATTGATATGACACCGTTCAGATTTTTCAGAAAATTTAGCAACGGAGGCAAAGATGATAAATTAGCAACAGAAAAAGGCTATGATACAGGATATAGTGCCTTTTACGAATCAAAAATGGGGCATATTCCATACTCTGCAAAGGGCAGAAGTATGATGAATAAATTCAGAACCTTAACAAAAGATTTGAATAAATTGGTTGATGACAATCCCGCTTTGACTCAAGGTTATATACAAACACAAAATACAATTAAAAACCAAGCCGCACAAATCTATGCAACACACATTAAAGATCCAAAATCAGGAAATGAACTGTTTGTTATAACAAACTTTATGGATACTGATTATCCTAAAGACGGAATAGGAGAATATTATATTGAATTTCCGCAAGGATACTGGGATGAAGTCATTAATACAGATGATAAAAAGTATGGCGGAAGCGGTAATTTTATAAATGGGGGCGTAACCACTTATTATACGTCGGATAAAAAACAGGCAATAAAACTGCCTGCTCAATCGACTTTAATATTCAGAAAGAAAATGTAACCCTATTTACCGGGAACATACTCACAATGAGAGTATTTAAAGCCTTTTAATGAATTACTTTTAGTATATTCCGGATTAAAATATACATTTAAAGATAGAGGTTGACCCTCTCTATCTTTTATTCTTCTGCAATTGTAATTTATAAAATTCTTAATTTGCTTAAAAAAAGTATTAACAGCCATTCCGGATTCAAATGACTTTGATTTACCTGTCATCTCACAAGCCTCACGTTTTGCTATGCCTACGGGTTTTGCAATGGCATTAACAGTATCAACATCTTTGCCGGTAATCAAATATACGGTAGGAGATTTATCATCATACACTGACCTTACAACTTGCAGAAAAGCATAATCCTTGTCATAAGCCTTAAATTTATCTACAAAAGCAGGATTTATATTTGATTTAGCGGTTCCGTTTAAATTCCTAACAACAAAACCGTTACATTTTCTAATGTTTTCATTTTTTATTACAGGTACATATTCATTATTTTTCGGATTTTTAGCATAATAACTTACGGGAATATAACCTTTAAAAGAACAATTTTTATTAATATTCATATTAAGTCCTCTTTATTCTAAAGAAAACATGTAAATATAATTTTTGCCCTGTAAAAATTAAAAATTCTTTTGGGGAAATTGTTCAGGAGAAAGCGGGTACTCAAACACATAATTTGTTTTTGTTTTGTTAATATAAAAAGTTATAGGAACTTGAACTTTCGTATCACAAGATTGCAGCGTCCAAAGTTCGTTCCAATTACCTTTTATAATTTTACCCTTCTTCTTTTTTACATTTATCGGATAATAAATAACTTTTGTATCAGAAATTTTAAAACTCGTGCAAGTAGTATACATTAAAGAGGAGGAAGAAAAAAGTTCTGATGATACTTTATATTGTATATCATTGCTAACTATAGAATTTCCCTTTAAAGGAAACGTAAGATCATAACCTGCACTCGCAAGAGCAGATAACTTTATAAGCAACGACAAAATTAATAACATAAGAAACTTTTTCAATTATTAATCCTTTTATTTTTTAACTAAGTATTTTGTACCATCTATATACATAGCGTAATAAGGTCTATCTTTACCTTTTTCTTTTAAAAAAAGAACAAACGGTTTATTAAAGATAAAATATCTTTCTTTTCTCAGTGGTTCCAAAGAAGTTTTCATGATAGCCATAGCAGCTTCACTCTTCAATGTACCGCCTTTGTCATCCAACTTAAATTTAATTGTTTGTAATGCTTGAGAAATCATATAATTACTGTCTTTAAGTTTCTTACCGCAAAGTTCATCGTAAGAAATTAACTTGTTTACATCTATATTCGGAATATAAAGAGCATCATTTTTATCAAATTCACCATAATTTCTGAAATCTTTGTAAACTCTTGTATAAAGATTTTCAAATGTATCTTTATTATCGGTTCTGTACAATATAACTTCTTCATTTTCTTTGGTATTAAGCTTTACTGCAAAATCATTACTGTTATTATAGAATATTACATCAACATTATGACGAAGTTTTCTGTCTGACTTTTTATTAATACCAAAATATTTAACAACGAAATCTGATTTATTAAACGGTTGAGCATCTAACTTATCAAACGGAGTTAAGAAGGTGAAATCCTTTTTCAACATTGTATAGAATAAATAAGACTCTTTTGCATTCCAATCAATTCTATCTAAGACATCACTTTTTTCTTTAAACTTCTTGTAAATTGCTTTTTCAATCTCTTTCTTTAATTTTAAAGAAAGTTTACCTTGTGTAATGTAGTATGATTTATCGGATAATAAGTCTTTTGTATAAAGTTTTTTATTCAATTCATCCGCTAACGGAGGATTTCCGCCAACGAATCGAACGGATTTTCCGTCTGAAAACTTATCCATAAAATCGTTCCAAATTAATTGGAATGTAATACACCATACATCATTTTGAGTTTCATTATAAGATTCACTGACAATTTGTTGAGTTGCTTTAGTCGTATCAGCAGATACTGTCTTTTTATGAAACGAAAAACCGCAGCATAAAAGCGATATTGATGTAACTAAAAGCAGTAAAAGTAATTTTTTATAATTCATCATAAAATCCCTATATCTTTTCTAATTATACCTAAAGAAATAGCAAAAAACAAATTTACAAGTTTTATAAAAAATATAGAAAAGGAACAATAAAAATGCAAATTAATAATATTAAAGGCTCTCAAAATTTCGGTAAAACTCCTGTAATGAAATGTAGTGTTAAAAGCACTGAAACAGGTAAAAAAGAATACGCAACATTATATCAAATGAATCCGAGAAACGGCGGAGATTATAATGAAATAAAAAGCAGTAAAAACACAAGAGATATATTTTTTGATTTTGAACAAGATTATTTTAACAGAGATAGTTTAAAACAATATTATTTATTAAAGAACGATAAAACACAAGAAGTTATAGGCTGTGCCGAAACTACCAAAAGAATGACCGGCGGAGTTTCAGGCGGAAGATATCTCCAAATTGAAGAAATCAGCGAAAATCAAAAATATAGAAACAGTATAGAACCGATATTTGCATATCTTGTACATTTTGCAAAAGAAGCAGGTCAAGATGCGGTTGTAAGTATTTCAGGCGAAAATGTAATTCCAAATATGCATAAAGCAAGACAAGTGCAAATTAAAACAGGTGAAATTATAACTCCATACACTAATTTTGACGACATATTAAATCACGCCGAAAAAAGATACAATATAGAATACACTGTATAATTTAAAACCTGATATTGAAAAGACTATAATAATCCCTTTGTAGAAGGGATTTTGTCTTTATTATTTTCATCAAACGCAACTGCAAGTCTTAATGCTCTTGCAAAAGATTTAAAAATTGCCTCAATTATATGGTGCGTATCACAACCATCAATCACTTTTACATGAATAGTTAAAAGTGCTGCTTGAGCTAAACTTGAAAAGAAATGAGGAAGTATTACCGTTTCAAAATCAGATGTGCGTTCATCTCTCAAATTAGCATCAATTTTAGAAAATACTCTGCCTGAAATATCAACAACACTCAATACTAACGCTTCATCCATAGGAAGAATTTTTTCTCCGTACCTGTTTATACCTTTTTTGTCGTCCAATGCTTCTTTTATAGCTTCGCCTAAGGTTATTGCGACATCTTCAACAACATGGTGATTATCCTTATCTATAGAAACAGCTTCAATTTCAAGGTCAAACAAAGAGTGATGAGCTAATTGTTCAAGCATATGATCAAAAAATCTTATACCTGTATTAATTTTGTATTCACCTTGTCCATCAAGATTTAATTTTACACTGATTTTTGTTTCTTTTGTTTCTCTGATTTTTGTACTTACTCTCATCACTACTCCAAGATTGATTTAATATTATTAATTGACTGCAAAACGTATTTCGCATTATGTTTTTTATAACTGTTTGAAAGCTCTTCCGACTTATCTTGAGGAGGAAGAACCCCGACCGCCACGCAACCGGCACCGCAAGCTGACTTTATGTCATCGGTTGTATCGCCGAAATAATAATATTTATCTGCAATTGTTAACTCTTTTACCTTATTTATACCGAATGGGTCAGGTTTACATTTATCAAAAGGAATGTCATCAGTTGTTATTATCGGGTAGAACATATCGGCAACACCAAATTTATTAAGTGCAAACATAGCCTCATTTCTCAATCTTCCCGTAAATATCGCAAGATTATAATTTTGTTTTAATTCTTCAAATAACGTTCTGTCAAAAAGAGGTGTTTCGTTATTTATTAAACCATTTCCGTCATTCCAATAATAAGATTGGAATACTTTTACCAAGTCTGAATAATCAACGGAAATATTTCGCTTTTCCAGTAAAAACTTAGTTAAATCCCAATCATTATTTAATCCGCCTAGATTTTTAGCTTTTTGAATTTCTTCTTGTAACACTTTTTCTTTGGCAAAATACTCAAACGTTTTTGCTATTGCTTCACGATAAGATGCTTTAGCATTAATAAGGACCCCATCCATATCAAAAACCAGATAAGGTTTTATTTTAAGGGCAGACTTAATTTTATTTACACCCGTTTCGGTCGGAATGGTAATACGTAAATAATTTCCGGCTAACGGACCTTTTTTATACATTTTTACTGAGATATTAGCATTTTTTAAACAATTATATATAAAACCTGTTTTAGCTCCGCAATTTATAAGTAAAAAATTTGTACTCGACGGATATACAGTAAAACCAAAATTTTCAAAGAAAAGTTTTAACTCTGATTTTAATTTTTCAATTTTTTCTTTTACTTCACAAATATAAGAATTATCATCTAATGCAGCCATTGCGGCTTTTACAACCAAAGAATTAATACTGTATGGTGCCAAAACTTTTTTTACATTTATAATATTTTCTTCGTTGCTTATAATACAACCTAATCTAAGCCCTGCAAGTGCATAATCTTTAGAAAAAGAACGAACAACAAAGAGGTTATCATATTTATTTATGTATTTAACATAAGAAACTCCGCAATAATTTGCATAGGTTTCATCTAAAATAACAACTTTATCTTTCGCAGACTCAAGAATTTTTACTAAATCCCCCTCGGCTATAACATTTGCAGTCGGGTTGTTAGGAGAAGTCAAATAAACAACTTTTACGTTATTATCTTTTAAATCGGTCATAAACGAATTTAGAGGAAATACCCACTTCTTTTCAAACGGGACTTCTTTTATAATTCCGCCTTGAATAAGGGTGTAAATATTTGGCATTTCAAACGCTATATCAAGAGTTAAAAGAGATTCTCCCTCATTTAAGTATGTTTGAATAATACTTTGCAAAGCTTCATCAGCACCATTTGTAATTTTAACCTGATCAAACTTTACCCCGAAATTTTTAGCAACTTTTTCGGTTAACTCACCATAATAAGGGTAAAAACTGATTTCCGAAATATCACACGAACGAAGTGCCTCAAGTACCTTTGGACTCGGTCCGAAATTATTCTCGTTACTGTCAAGTTTCAACTCCGTATGTTCATCAAACATCGGAATTTCGTACTCTTTTACGTTTGAAGTGCTTTTTTAGGTAATAACATAAATTTCCTATTTTACATAGAAATCAGCATTTACATATACTCTGATTTTAATTTTACCGGCTTCAACAACTGCTCCGGCAGCTTCTTCAACCGGAGAAGAATCAGAAGCTAACATTGACTTTGCATAATATCTTCCGTTAGAAGCTATATTTGAGTCGTTTGTACAAGAAGCATTTATATATTTAATTCCGTCTAAAGAAGTTCCGCCTGCAACCGCTAAAGCTTCCGCTTGATTTTTTAATTCAGTCATTAATTCGGGATACATTTCAGAGCAGACTTTTTTATCATTTTCGTAAGAATAAATTAAATCATCAGTTCTGTTTGCACCTGCTGCAATTGCTTTATCTATAAGACCGGCTACTTTATTAATGTCTTTAGTTTGAACGGTAACAAAATTTACTGCCGTATAATTTTTGATTACTCTTTTACCGTTCATTGTTGAAGAATAAACAGGTCTGACAGAGAAATTTGCAGTTTTAATAACATCTGTTTGAGAATTTGTTACGGATTTTAATGCGTTTATAATTTTATTTGAAATTGTATTATTGTCTGTAGCTGCACTTTGAGCATCATTAGCAGTATTTTCAACGGCAAAAGTAACTTTTGCAATATTAGGTTCAACTTCCTTTGTTTTAGAAGTATTTAATGAAATATAACCGGATTCTCTTTTTGTATCTGTTGTAACGGCACTAACTAATTGAGCAGTTGATACAAACATTAATAATACAGAAACTAAACATATAAAATATTTCATATTATTTACCTGCCTTTTCTTCTTCCTTTGCCGAACTTTTCTCTGAAGCATTAACTTTTTCAATAAGCTCATTCAGCATAGAATTATCATCATTATAATTATTGTTTTGCTTTTCTTCTATTTTTTTATCAAGCTCTTTTAAAATATTAACTTCTTCTGCTTTTGCTCTTTTCATTATGTCTTTAATCTGATGAGGAGATAATCCCGAATAAGTTCCAAACCCGATTAAAGAGCGTTTACCGTTCAATGCATACAATGCCAAAGCTATTATAGCCCAACACATAATACCTTGGTATATGTTCATAAGAGAAAACATTGTTGATGATTCCATATAATAATTCCAAGTTTTCATGCAAACCCAACCTGGAGAAATTATAAAACCTGCAATAAGTCCCAGTACAACAAATACTGCAACAATCATACCTCTTATTCCGTTTATGGTAATTACTTTAAAATTCTTATTCATTATTTTTTCCTTCGGATAGTAAATTAAAATCCCTCTCATTAAGTATTATAACACCTAAAGAGGATGCTTTGTCAAATTTTGATCCGGGGTTATCTCCTGCTAAAACGTATGAGGTTTTTTTGCTTACACTGCTTGAAACTTTACCCCCGAGTTTTTTTATTTTTTCTTCAAAAACACTTCTCGGAGCAGATAACGTTCCTGTTATAACAAAAGTTTTACCGTCAAAAATATCAGAGATTTTCTCTACTGCACTACCTTTCGGATAAACACCGTATTCTTCCAGTTTTTTAAGAATAACCTTATTATTTTCATTATTAAAAAATTCAACAAAGCTTTTTGCAACTTTATCACCGATACCCTCAATTTTTGTCAGCTGTTCAACCGTAGCATTCTTTATATCATTAAGAGTCGGGAATTCTCCGGCGATTATATCCGCAGTTTCTTTACCGATTAATTTTATACTTAATGCTGTCAAGAACTTTGTCATTGTAGGAGTTTTTGTTTTCTGAATTGAATTATATAAATTATCTGCCGATTTTTCCTGAATCAAATCAATTTGCATAAAATCATCAATCGTTAATTTATATAAATCGGCAAAATCATTAATAAATCCTTTTTCATACAATTTTTCAACTATTGTTTCCCCAACTCCATCTATATCCATTGCTTCTTTTGATGCAAAATACACAATTCTGCCCTTTATTTGAGCCGGACACTTTAATGTATTTGGGCAATATGTAACAACTTCTCCCTCGGGCTTAACTAGCGGAGTTTGGCAACAAGGACAAAGTTTCGGAGTTTCAAATACCCCAAAATCTTCCTCTTCTCTTTTTCTTATAACTTTAGGTATAATTTCCGCCGCTTTCTTAATTAAAACTTCATTCCCGATATTAACTTGTAAACGCTGAATTTCATCAAAATTATGCAAACTTGCACGCTTTACAATCGTACCTGCCAACCGGACAGGAGTAAGAATAGCAACAGGAGTAATCGCACCTGTTTTCCCGACACTAAGCTCAATCCCTAAAAGTTTCGTCCAGACTTCCTCGGGGGAAAATTTAAACGCCGTAGCCCATTTTGGAGCTCTTGCGGTAAACCCCAGTTCATTTTGTTTTGAAAAGTCATTTATTTTTATAACCATACCGTCAGTTGCATAGTCAAGTTTAAATCTTTCAGTAGCCCAATACTCACACTTTTCAATAACAGGCTTTATCCCCTTAACCAAAACATAGTTAGGATTTGTCTCAAAGCCTAATTTTTCAAGCAATTTCATTGCATCATAGTGAGTTTTTACAATTGATTTATTCTCGCAAATGGCAGTATAAGCAAAAAAATTCAAATCTCTTTGTGCCGTAATTCTACTGTCTAACTGCCTTAGTGAGCCTGCAGCAGCGTTTCTCGGGTTAGCAAACTCTTTCAACCCTTTTTCGATATTCTCTTCATTTAACCTCTCAAAAGAAGATACAGGCATGTAAACTTCGCCCCTAACTTCTATATCAATCGGCATTGAAAGTTCTTGAGGAATTGTTTTAATGGCTTTAATATTCTCACTTATATTTTCTCCTACAACTCCGTTGCCTCTTGTCGCACCGATTTTTAATTTTCCTTTTTCATAAGATAATGCACAAGATAAACCATCAATTTTAAGTTCAACAACTAAATCAAGGTCACCCTCATTCGGATATTCCTTTTTAACTCGGTCATACCACCTTTTTAAATCCTCATAATTATTAGAGTTATCCAAACTGTACAATCTGTACTTATGTTTATGCTCTTTGAATCCTTGAAGCATTTTATCCCCTACTTTTTGGGTCGGACTGTCTTTTGTTCTTAACTCGGGATATTCATCTTCCAATCGCCTTAATTCACGATATAACTCATCATACTCAAAATCAGTAATTTTAGGGGAATCATAAAGATAATAAGCCTCATTATTTTCAAGTATTATTTTCTTTAAATCACTTATCCTGTTTTTTGCTTCTTCGTAATTCATAAAACCTTTCAAATTCATATTTTTTAATATTGTATATGAATATTTACATTTATTTAATATTATTATTGTATGTCAATTATAAAATTAATCAAAAATTTTAAGCAAAATAAAAGAACATTATTTACAACTCCGTCACATTCGCAAGGAGAATTTGTTCCACCCGACTCTACACAAATGCTCGGAAGTAAATTCTATAGTTGTGATTATTCAGAAATAGAGGGTTTTGATAATCTGGCAAACCCTATCGGTCAAATAAAACTATTAGAAGATGAAATAGCAAAAATATATAGAGCAAAAGATTCATTTTTACTTACAAACGGTTCCTCATCAGGAATTGTTACCGCAATGCTTGCTCTTTTAAAAAGAAATGAGAAAGTTTTAATTGCAAGAAATTGTCATAAATCTGTTTACAACGGACTTGTTGTATCAGGTGCCATTCCGATTTGGATAATGCCTCATTACAATAAAGAATGGGGTGTTTATGAATCAATAAATGTTGAAAATTTCGACGAAATCTTAAAAAGAAATTCGGATATTAAACTTTTTATAATGACAAACCCGACTTACGAGGGTTATATGTCAGATATTCAAAGAATTTCAGAAGTTTGCAAAAAATACGGAGTAAGACTGTTGGTTGATGAAGCCCACGGAGCATTATGGAATTTCCATAAATCAATGGGAACCCCGTCACTTTTACAAGGAGCTGACGTTGTAGTACAATCACTCCACAAAACAGCAGGAGCATTAAACCCCTGTGCATTACTACATATAGGGTGTTCATCAGATATTAACCCTAAAGTTATTCAACAGGCTCTAAATATAATAACAACAACCTCGCCCTCCTACCCGTTATTATTAAATATTGAATCAACGGTAAACTTTTTAAACTCCGGAAAAGGTAAAAATCAACTTTCTGAAACAATCAAAAATGTTAACAGATTAATCAGAAGTCTAAAAACACTCCCAAATATCGAAATATATGCAAATAATAATGACGTAACTAAAATTCTTGTTAAAGTTACTAATATTTCAGGTTTTGAACTTTCAGATATACTGTTTGATAAATATAAAATTGAAGATGAACTTGCAAATGAAAAATCCGTCCTTTTCTTAACAGGTATGGGTACAACTAAAGGAAAACTTCAAAAACTTGAAAAAGCATTAATGTCATTATGTGCCGATAATATTAAAATCACGGAAAATGAAGAAGATAACAAAGTATTCGGTAATGTTGAACCCCGAGTAAGATATACTCCGTCTGTTGTTTGGGGTGCTAATTCATCCGAAGTTGATTTAAAATTTTCACTTTCAAGAATTTGTATGGAAGTAGTTTGCGACTATCCGCCGGGAGTTCCGATTTTACTCCCCGGAGAAGTAATAAAAAAAGAACATATCGAGTTTCTGTCTAAAAAAAGAAATAAAATTAAAGTATTAGTGTAAAAGGATATTTTCATGTTTAGTTGGTTAAAAAAAGAGAAAAAACAATATCTGGATTGTTCTTATTTAAAACATTCAATACATTTTTTCTATGATAACATTAGAGCTTGCTGTTCAAATGTTGAAGGTCCAATATTTTATAAAGAACCGCATACTAATTGTATTAATTTAGACCATATATATAATTGCAGAAAAAAGGCTGTTAATTTCATAAATAATAAAGACAACGAATGGTACCCTGATGAATGTAAAGATTGCTGCGAACTAAATAATCATGTAAGTAACAATAAAATTAAAAATTTTGATAATAAAATTGAAAAAATTTACTTTCAAAATTTCATGACTTGTAATGCAAAATGTACTTATTGTGCATTTAGGAAAGTGGAAAAGGGGTACAAGTACAAAGTTGTTCCAATAATTAAAACTATGATAGAGAAAAATATTTTATCAAAAAATGCTTATGTATATATGAGTGGTGGTGAAATAACAATTTACCCCGAATTTGAAGAATTATTTTCAATATTATCAAATTATTTAGATTCCTGTATAGAAATATTTTCATCAGGAATTAAATATTCAGATGCAATAAAAGAAGCATTTAAACAGAATAAATGCAGAATAGTTATTTCATTAGATTCAGGTTGCAGAGAAACTTATTTAAAAATTAAGCAGGTTGATTGTTTTGATTCTGTTGTCAACAATATAAAATCTTACATTTCATATTCAGAAAATGCTAAAGACAGAATTATTTTAAAATATATTATCGTTGATAATGCAAATGACAACAAAGAAGAAATTGAAAAATTCATAAACTTAGTTGTTTCTCTCGGGGTAAAAAATGTTCGACTTGATATTGATTATGAAAAATATAAGTATGCAATGCACAAAAGAGTTCCAAACCACTATTTTGAACTTTATGACTATTTTCACAAATTGGCAAATGATAATAATTTAAAAATAGAAATATGTGAGCAATCAGAAGATATTATTAAATACAGCAGGAATCAAATATAATTATGAGTTCTTTAGACGAAAATAAAGAAATAAACAATAAAACAAATTTAGAAAATGAATTAAAAAATATCGGATTTACTAATTCTGAAATTGAAGAAGTTCTTTCGATTATTGAAAAGGCCGAAATTACAATCCAGTCAAAATTAGCTGAATTAAACGGTAAAAAGGCTACAAGTGAAGAAATAAACATTGCTTTCACTGACCTTAAATCAATTAACAATAAAATGAATGAAAACGTAAGAGCGAAAATCAAAGAAATAAAAGAAAGAAAAACAATTTAATTTCTTTTTTGCCAATGAATTCTTATTTGTGCAGCCTCAACATTTTGACTTATTTCTGTAAAAGAATGCAATGAAACATTGTTTTCACTGTCATATTGAACTTTTGAGCTGATAGAATCACCGCATTTAATTTCATGTTTATAATAAATTTCAATTTCTTTCATAGAATTATTCATTAAAAATTCATTATCTAACGCTTTTGTTGCCCAAATAATGTAATTTGAATTATTAACATGCTTATTCATATCAATATCTTCAAAAGAAGCTGTTAAGATAATTTCGTTATTAATTCTCTCAATCAAAGGAATTTTATCAAATTTCGTATCAAGAGCAAACTCGCCCGAAAGTGGCGGGAAATTTAAAACTTTTTTAGAATTAACAATTTTCTTCGTATTCATATCAATCAAAACCCAAAGGCTTGAAACAGAACCTATTTTTTCGTTATCTTTATTATATACTTCAAACTCTCTTCGGCATTGAATACCCTTGTTTTCAGATGCCCAAGTTTTGATTTTAACATTCTCCCACGACGGTAATTTATCAAATGTCATGTGGTATTTAATTAAGAACCAAGCATAACCGTCCGGGTAAGTAGCTGAGAAGCCAAAACCCAAACGCTCTGCATTTTCGTAAGCTACATCTTCAAAATAATGCAATAATACAAACGGTTTAAGTTCTATATTAGCATTTAATTCATAACTTCTTATTTCATATTCTTTGGTTGTAGAGTTATCAGTCATAATGTTACCGCCTTTTTCTAATTATAGTTCAAACAAAATACAAAATGTTTTTATTAACTTAATTAGAAAATAACTAACCGGTAGGTTTTAATTATGATATTTTTTTAAAGCAATTACACACATTATAATTATCCTATCCTTTTATAACCAATGCCATAATTGAAAAATAGTGCATTATCGCACCGGCTAATACAAACAAATGCCAAATCGAGTGCATAAAAGGTTTCTTAGAGAGATAAAAAACACAACCTATTGAGAAACAAACACCACCGCCTAAAAGCAACCAAACCGCATCTGTGAAACCTGCCTTCCAAAGCGTCCAAAACAAAAATACGGATAGCCAACCCATAAGCAAATATAATCCCGTAGATAAATACTTAAATTTTAAAGTAATACAGGAGAATACAATCCCGACAACAGACAAATACCAAATCATTGCCAAAAGTGCAACTGACGTCGGGAATGGCACTGATAGCAATAAAATAGGAGTATATGTACCGGCGATTAAAAGATAAATTGCAGAATGGTCAATTTTTCTGAATACCTTTTTTGCTGTCTTGTTAGTAATTGCATGATAACAAGTTGAAGACTGAAATAACAAAAACATCGTAGCCCCGTATATTGCAGTTGAAGCCTTCTCGATTGGAGTACTTGAAGCAACAATCAACATTACAATTCCGTATATTGATAACAATGCACCTAATGCGTGTGAAAATGAATTTGCAAATTCTTCTTGAGGTGAATACTCTTTTTCTTCTGACATAATTATCCCTTTTTGCCATGAACAAATTAACCGAAATTTTAAGTTCAGTCAATAAAATATAAATGATTTTTTACAATAAATTAGCTATGCTTTCATATCAATAAGTATTTTGACCGTATTTTTAAGAAGTTTAAACGACCAAACAAGAATAAGTACAGCACCAAATATACCTGTTAAAGCATCAAGATGTATGCAATCAGTATATTTACCGATTACAAGTGCAATTATTGTTAACACAGAAATCATAACATCCGATAAAATATGGTAATAAGCAGCTTTATAATTATAATCCTTAGTTTCTTTATGAATATGTTTATGAAGATGAAATTTATCTTCCATAACTGCAATGCAAATATAATTGATAACTAACGCAAAAATAGCGGCTAAAATTGCTTCGTTAAAACTGATTTCTTCGGATTCAAAAAATCTCATAAAAGATTCTAACATAATATGTAAACCCATAATTGAAAGGAATAAAGCACTTGTATAACCTGCCAATACGCCGATTTTACCCGTTCCGTTTGCAAAGAGAAGTGAATCTTTAAGTTTTCTTGCGAAAACATAAGCTACATAAGTTAAACCTAAAGTTAATACATGTAAACTCATGTGCCAACCTTCCATTTGCAACGACATAGAATTTGTTCTGTGTCCGAAATATATTTCGGTAATCATCGCAAATATCGTAAAGAGAATGACTACAAGCATTCTTTTTTCATTGTCGGTTTTTACTTCATTTTCACCCATAACTATTCTTTTTCCGCTAACTTTTTAAACGCATTAAAATCTTCAATAGTATCAATTCCGATTGAATTATACTCTACAACTGCGGTTTTAATTTTCATACCATTGTATAAAGCTCTTAATTGTTCAAGACTTTCAGCTTTTTCAATATCAGGTTGAGGAAACTTTGTCATTTTAAATAAAGAGTCCCTCTTATAACCATATATTCCAATATGTTTGTATAATGTCGCTACATCTTTATTTCTTTCATAAGGAATTTTAGAACGGGAGAAATACAACGCAAACCCCTTAATATCAGTAACACACTTAACCATATTCGGGTCATCCGAGTCTTCATCTTTTATTTCTGCTAAAAGAGTTGAAATATCTGCAATTTTATCTTCTTTAACAAGTTTTATTACCTTTTCAACACAATCAGGATTAATCATAGGCTCATCACCTTGAAGATTAATAATATATTCGATTTCAGGATATTTTTGAGCAACTTCAACTATCCTGTCACTTCCGCATTTATGATTTTCGGAAGTCATTTCAACATCTGCCCCAAAAGACTTGCAACAATCAAAAATTTTCTGATTATCGGTTGCAATTATTACCATATCAGCGGATTTTACTTCCTTTGCTCGTTCCCAAACCCATTGAATTATAGGTTTATTACACACCTTTAAAAGAGGTTTTCCTTGTAATCTTTTAGAATTGTATCTTGCAGGTATTATAATTGCAGTCTTAGACATTTAACTCTCCTTTTTTACAACGTATGCTATCCACTCTTTTTGTCGCATTTCTTCAAGCATTGTCATTTTATTTGCCGATATCGCATCTAAAACAACCCCCTCTTTGCCGTCAAGAATTCCACTTAAAACAATTATAGCATTTTTTTTCATAATACGTTTTAAATCCGGCATGATTTGAGCCAAAACGTTATGTAAAATATTTGCAAAAACAAAATCATAGGTTTCGTCTTTTAATAAATCCGTAGTACCGACTTTGAATTTTATTTCATTTTCGTGATTTACATTAGCATTAATTTTAGCGGTTTCAACTGCGGTATCATCAGTATCAACTGCATCAGCTATATCTGCACCCGATTTTTTGGCACAAATAGCAAGAATACCTGACCCGCAACCAATATCAGCAATAACGGAGTTATTTTGCATATACTTTTCACAAGCCTTAACACACAATTGCGTAGTTGCATGCGTACCCGTACCAAAAGCGTTACCCGGGTCAATATTTACAATTATTTCATTATCTTTCGGGGAATATTTTTCCCACGTCGGACAAATAACAATTCTATCCGAAATTTTTGTCGGTTTCCAATGCTCTTTCCACTTTTTTGACCAATCAACAATTTTTTGTTTTGTTATTGAAACTTTCCAAGTACCCGGGTCACAATCAAAAGCATTTCTTTCAATTAATTCTTGCTTTTTCAGATTAAAGAAATGTTGAACATCATCAAAATTAAGAACATCAGCCACAATATATGCTTTCAAAGTATTTTCCGTAGTTGAAACAAGTTCTAAATTTTTGTACTTTTCCTCTGCGATAACAATACCCTCACAATCAAAATTTGTTTGAATAATGTCGCAAAGTACATCAGCACAAATCGGATTTATATCAATACATACTTCCCAATATGTTTTATTATTTACTGACAAAATACACCCATTCTTCTGAATTTATTATATCTTTCATTTCTGAGAGTTTCAGCATCATTTTCTTTAAGTTCTTTTAATGCTTTAACGATAGTTTTCTTTAAAGAGTTACCCATAGTTTTATAATCACAATGAGCACCGCCTAAAGGTTCTTTTACAATACCGTCAACGATTCCTAATTTGTGAAGATCTTCACTTGAAATTTTAAGAGCCTTAGCAGCTTCATTTGCTTTTGAAGCATCTCTCCAAAGAATTGAAGCACAACCCTCCGGTGAAATAACTGTATAATATGCGTGTTCAAGAATAAACACTTTATCTGCAACCGCCAAACCTAAAGCACCGCCGGAACATCCCTCACCAGTAATAACAGCAATAATCGGAACTCCGAATTTAGCCATTTCTCTAAGGTTAGTAGCGATAGCAACACCTTGTCCGGTTTCTTCCGCTTTAATACCGGGATATGCCCCCGGAGTATCGATAATTGTAACAATAGGTAAATTAAACCTGTTTGCGTGTTCAAATAAACGCAAAGCCTTTCTGTAACCTTGAGGTTGCGGCATACCAAAGTTATAAATAAGATTTTCTTTAGTAGTCTTACCTTTTTGAGTACCGACAATAACAACATTGTCATCGCCGATTTTTGCAATACCGCCGATTATAGCTCTATCATCAGTGCCTTCACGGTCACCGTGGAGTTCTATAAAGTCCTCTGTAATCAAGCTGATATAATCAAGAAAAGTTGGTCTGTCTGCATGTCTTGCAATTTGCAATCTTTGAGCAGGAGTTAAATTTGCGTACAATTCTTTTTTATATTCTAAAGCCTGTTTCTCAAAAGTTTCAATTTGTTCTTTCACGTCCATACCTGAATTTTCACTTATTTGTTTTAGTTCATCAATTTTTTCTTTTATTTCGTATAGTGGTTTTTCAAATTCCAATATTGCCATTTCCAGCTCCTATTTTTTGTGGAAGTCTATCAGTTTTGCAATAGTAGATTTTAATTCTGCTCTTGAAGAAATAATATCTACTTGTCCGTATTTCATTAAATAATTTGCAGTTTGGAAGTCAGCAGGCAAACTTTGTTTAATAGTTTGCTCTATAACTCTTCTTCCTGCAAAACCGATTCTTGCATCCTGTTCGGCTATTATAATATCACCTAATGTAGCAAAACTTGCGGTTACACCGCCAAATGTAGGTTCGGTTAAAACGGTTATATATAAAATACCGGCTTCATTAAGTCTTGCAACGGCACAACTTGTTTTAGCCATTTGCATTAAACTTAAAATACTTTCCTGCATTCTTGCTCCGCCTGAGGCTGTAACTGCTATCATAGGGATTTTACGTTTTAGAGCTTCTTCCATAGCAAGTGTAACTTTTTCACCGACTACACTGCCCATTGAACCGCCCATAAATTCAAAATCCATAACTGCGGCAGAAACTTCATGCCCGTTAATTTTACCTACACCTGTAATAACGGCATCATTTAATTTTGTTTTTGCTTTCGCCTCTTCAACTCTTTTTTTATACGATTCCGTATCCGTAAATTTTAAAGGGTCAGCAGCAGTTATATCAGCGAATAATTCTTCAAAAGTACCATCATCAAAAAGTTGTTTAATTCTTGTTTTAGCATTAATTCTAAAATGATAATTGCACTTAGGACAAACCTCCAAGTTGTCTTCAACATCTTTTTTTAAGAGTTGAGAATTACAATTATAACATTTTATCCATAACTTTCCTACTTTATCATTAATTTGCGTGTCTTGCGTTCTTCTCGCAATCTGCATTTCTTTTCTTTGTTCGAACCAATCCTTAACGGTCATAAATAACATCCTCCGCCGGTCTGTTTGCCAAATTACAAAATAATACATTATATTATACAACAAACATATTAATAATTATAATTATGTTACTTATATTGTATTACATTCTTTCGGGTGCACTTACGGCTATTAAATTCATGGCAGATTTAAGAATTGTAATTACGGCATTTACTATTGATAATCTTGCATACATCAAGTTTTCATCATCAACAATTACTTTAGAACCTGCATAGAACTGATGGAAATTAGCAGCTAATTCTTGCAAATATTTTGTAAGTAAATACGGAGTTCTGTTTTTCGCCGCATTTTGAACTACTGATTTATATTCTTCCAATTTTAATAACAGTTTTTTAGTTGTTTCTATTGCCTTATCATCACCGCAAGACCAAAGAACTTCATAATCTTCTTTCTTTAAATTATCAATAACAGCTTTAATATCGATATTTTGAGAAGATTGAACCTCTTTATTAATGACATCAAATTTTTCTTGAAGGACATGTCTTAAAATAGAGCAAGCTCTTGCGTGTGCATATTGAACATAGAATACAGGGTTTTCATCCGTCTTAGACTTTGCAAGTTCAATATCAAAATCTAAAGTTGTATCAATGCTTCTCATTATCATCCAATACCTTGTAGCGTCAACACCAACATCTTCAATAAGTTCATCAAGGGTAATCATTTTTGTACGTTTACCCATTCTGACTTCTTCCCCGTTTATTACAAGGTTAACCAACTGACCTAAAAGCACTTCCAACGAACCGGGATTATATCCTAAAACTTCTATTGCAGCTCTCATTCTCGGGATATAACCGTGGTGATCCGCACCCCAAATATTGATTAATCGGTCAAACCCTCTTTGTAATTTATTATAGTGATATGCAATATCCGCAGTCAGATATGTATAAGCACCGTCAGTTTTTTTAATTACTCGGTCTTGGTCATCACCGTATTTTGAAGAAGCAAACCATGTAGCACCTTCACTTTCATATATAACACCGAGTTCTTTAAGTTTATCAATACATTTTTCTACCTGACCCGATTCATGCAAGGTTAACTCACTAAAGAAATTATCAAAATGAGTATTAAAGTTTTCAAGTAAATCTTTTTGTAAACTCAACATCTTTAGCCTTGCATACTTTGAAAGATATTTTAAATGCTCGGAGTTAAATTCGCCAGCATAATCATTTTTGATTTCATTTGCCTTTTCAGAGTCATTTTTAATAAACTCTTTTGCTATCGGAACCAGATATTCACCCGTATAAAAATTTTTAGCTTCAACTTCATCAGTCGGGAAATCAATATCAACGCCAAATTCTTTTAATATTCTTATATATAAAGACTTTCCTAATTTTTGAATTTGACTGCCTGCGTCATTAATGTAAAATTCCTGATAAACAACATAACCCGAGTACTTCATAACATTAGCTAAAGCACTGCCCATTGCAGCCCATCTGCCATGCCCGATGTGAAACGGTCCTGTCGGGTTAGCACTTACATACTCAAGAATGACCTTTTCCCCTTTACCTTGATTATTTTTAGCATAATCAAGCCCTTTTGATGAAATTTCAACAAGAATATCATCAAGCAGCCCGCTCTTTAATTTAAAATTTATAAAACCGCCTGAAATATTAATATCAAAATCTTTTTGTTCAATCATATCCGCAATTGACTGAGCAATAACAACAGGGGACAGTTTTGCATATCGTGAGAGAGAAGAAATGTTAACCGCAAAATCACCAAATTGAATATTCTTAGGAATTTCCATTTGCAATTCAAATTTATCAGAGTCTTTCATCTGACCTAATTTACCTGATTTTACAGCCTCATTTATTGCTGAAACAATTTTATTTAAAAAATATTCTTTTAACATGTTCACCCTCATTTCTTCTCGGTGGTTTAATAATAAACTTCACTATAAATTAATATAGCAAAAACATGTTAAATATAAGAGTTTAATTAAAAACTAAGCAGCCTCTTTTTTATTTAAAAAGTTTTTTACACATAATGCGTATAAATCTATTTCCGTATATAAAAGAGTATCAATATTTTTAAGTAAAGCTCTAATTCTATCTTCGGCAGAGCTTATAATAGGAAGGTCTTTAAGCATGACATTTTACCTCACAAGCAGTTTAATTTATCCTTCTTATAGAATATTCCCGGTTATAAATATGTTTAAACAGAATATAAAAATTCAGCAGCTATTCACTCAGTGCAAACTCTTTATCAAATTGTTGCTTTAACAAATTATCAAAAATATCAACATTGGATTTTATATTTTCTATATCATTAAAAAGATTTTTTAATTCTAACTTAATATCCTTTTTGTCCAAAATTACGTTCATACCTTATCTCCAAAAAACTAACAAAATAATTATCGACATGATAAAAAAAAACTTTAGGAGTTATTTTTATATTGTTACAATTTATAAATTAAATTAATAATTAATCCGATACATAACCGTCGCTAATTAAAATTTTTCCGAGGTTTGAATCAAAAATTGCACTTACACCAACAGGAATTGTATCTTTTGTTTTGTTATGAGTTATTTTAAACCCGTCACAAACAGGTATTTTAAAATTTTGTGCAATTTCTTTAATTACAGTATCTAACATTGAAATATCACTAATGTCTTTAAACTCACCAATTGCAATGCCTTTAACATTTTCTTTAAACTTTTTAACATTGAATAATTGAGTTAAAGACCTATCTATCTTATATACAGGCTCATTTAAGTCCTCTAAAAATAAAATTAAATTTTCTCTCGGGATAAAATCCAGTCCGCATAATGAAGCCAAAACCGTAAGATTTCCTCCAAACAAATGCCCGTCCGTAATCCCCTCATAAAAAATTTTACTGCCTGCCGCCCGTATAGATTTCGTATTACCTGAAAGCGTGTTGAAGAAAGAATTTTTAGTATATTCATCAACATTTGAAGCAAAATCACCGTTGCACATAGGACTATGAAAAGTTATCAAACCTGTTTTTTTATAAATCATACATAAAAGAGCTGTTATATCCGAATAACCTGCAAATATTTTAGGATTATTTTGTACTATATTCCAATCTATTTTATCAAGCAGCCTGATTGTTCCATAGCCACCTCTTGCACAAACAATTGCATTTATATCTTTATTTTCAAAAAATTCGTGAAATGCTTTTACACACTCCTCATCGTTTTCGCCTGCCATATAACGATGTGAGGTCTTACAAGTTTCAGAAATAACGACCTTAAAGCCCTCATTTTCAAAAAATCTCTTTGCATTTAAAATATTTTCGTACTCTTTAATTTTTCCTGACACTGCAAGAATACCAATAGTATCACCGATTTTTAATTTTTTTGGTTTAATTATCGTCATACTTTTACCTATTTTTAACCGATTAAGTTATAATTAATATTAACAAATATTTTAGGAGCAAGCAATTGGGAAACAAATATATTCCTCTATATCGTAAATACAGACCTCAAACATTCCATGATTTAATCGGTCAGGAAAATATAGTTCACGCATTAAGTAAAGCTATTGAGTTAAACAGAATTGCTCACGCTTATCTTCTATGCGGTCCGAGAGGAACAGGTAAAACTTCATCTGCAAGAATACTTGCAAAGTCATTAAACTGTAAAGAGGGTCCGACACTTACTCCATGCGGAAAATGTCCTGCTTGTACAGATATTATGAACTCTATTCCTGTTGACGTAATTGAAATAGATGCCGCAAGCAACAGAAGTGTTGAAGATGCACAAGCAATACTTGAAAAAATTCAGTATGTACCCGTTAACGGAAGATATAAAATCTATATAATCGACGAAGTTCACATGCTGTCAAAACATGCTTTTAATGCTCTTTTGAAAACACTTGAAGAACCGCCTGAAAATGTTATTTTCATTTTAGCTACTACAGAACCTCATAAGGTTTTGGATACAATTATTTCAAGATGTCAAAGATTTGATTTCAGAAGAATTACAACGGATGACATTGTTAAACGTCTTGAATATATTTCAGAACAAGAAAATATTAATATTGCAAAAGATGCTCTATACGCAATTGCAAAAAATTCTCAAGGCGGAATGCGTGATGCGTTGGCTCTTCTTGACCAAATCAGCGTTTTAGGGGCAAGTAAACAAATTGATGTTAATGACGTTAATGAAATTTTAGGAAAGATTTCCTATGAAACATTAGCTGAAATCGCTCAATATATAATTGAATCGGATTGTACAAAGTCTGTTCCTCTCATAGATAAAATTTATGCTAAAGGAAATGAACCCGTACAAATTGTTTCTAACTTAATTCAATACTTTAGAGATTTAATGATAGTCAAAAATTGTACGGATAAAGATTTAATTTATTCTTTGACGCAGGTCAACGAAACAAATTATGAAGCAATAAAAAAGCAATCCGAAAGTTTTACGGTTTCAGAAATAATCCAAATTATAGACAGATTATCTTATTACACAACACAAATAAAAGATACAACCAATAAATATCTTTGGTTAGAATTGTGTATTATTGATTTAACAAACTATAAAAATTTACCGTCGGCAGAAAATTTGT
>CAYYPD010000028.1:0-27337 GCA_964473445.1 uncultured Muribaculaceae bacterium | reverse complement strand
ATAATGTTTGGCGGGTCACCGATTAATGTAGAAGTTCCGCCAATGTTTGAGGCAAATACTTCTGAAATTAAAAACGGTATCGGATTAATATCCAACTGCTTTGCAACTACAAATGTTATAGGAATAACCAATATAACAGTTGTTACGTTGTCTAAAAAAGCTGATAAAATAGCAGTAAAGAAAGATAATGCAATAAGAACCAAAACAGGATGTCCTTTTGTTTTCTTTAAAAGTTCTATTGCTATCCACTTAAATACACCGCATTTTGTTGTTATGTTAACTATAATCATCATAGAAACTAACAAGAATATAACGTTGAAATCTACAAAGTTAATAAAATAAAGTTCATTCAAACCTGTTTCTGCAATTTTTTCTTGGCTGACAAGTCCCGAAAAAACAACAATTGCAGCACCTAATAGTGCAATTGTAACTTTCGGTATTTTCTCAAGAGCAATAAAAACATAAGCAATTATAAGAATTGCGGCAGAAACTAATATGGCATTGTTTTGAACAAGTGCATAAAATTGTTCCATTGTTTTCCCTCTCTAATGTAAATATCCTTTTTATTATACCAAAAACATAACCGGTATCATAAAATTACTCTATAACCATACCCATTTTTAAAAATGCCTCAATAAATCCGTCTATATTTCCGTCCATAACAGCATCTATATTTCCCATTTCAAAATTAGTTCTGTGATCTTTAACCATTTTATATGGGTGAAATACATAAGAGCGAATTTGTGAACCAAAATTTATATCGACATTTTGACCTTTTAATTTCATTAATTTTTCTTCATGCTCAGCCTGCTTTATTGCAAGTAATTTTGAAGCCAAAATTTGCATTGCTGTTTCTTTATTTTGAAGTTGGGAGCGTTGTTGTTGACATCTTACAACTATCCCTGTCGGTTTATGCAATATTCTTACCGCAGTTTCGACTTTATTAACGTTTTGTCCGCCTGCACCGCCTGATCGCATTGTATCAACTACAATATCCTCAGGTTGAATAACAATTTTTTTGCTAAAATCCTCAATAACAGGGCTGACTTCAAGACTTGCAAAACTTGTTTGTCTTTTCCCGTTTGCATTAAAAGGAGAAATTCTGACAAGTCTATGAACTCCTTTTTCAGCTTTAGCCAAGCCGTAAGCATATTTACCCGAAATTTTAATTGTCGCTGATTTTATACCTGCTTCTTCCCCGTCAGAGCGTTCTATTAAATCGATTTTCCAATGTTTTGATTCTGCCCAACGCATATACATTCTTAAAAGCATTTGAGCCCAATCTTGAGCATCCGTACCGCCGGCACCTGCATTTATTGTTATAATTGCGTCAGATTTATCATATTCTCCGCTTAAAGTAGATTCTACTTCCCATATTTCAAGTTCGGATTTTAAATTGCGTATCAGCTTTTCAACTTCTGTAAGCAAAGACTCATCTTTGGTTTCTTCATACAATTCAAAAAATGTTTCAATATCACTGATTGAATTTCCCCATTTTGTTATTTTTTCAATATTGTCTTTATCCTCTTTTATTTCATGAGATATTTTTGACGAAATATCCGGATTTGACCAAACATCACTTTGTTGAAGTTTAGCTTCATTTTCTTTAATGGAATTTTTCAAAGACTCAACATTAAACACTTTCAATGCTTTATCAAACATTGTTCGAACAGGATTATAAAGTTGTTTAATGTCTTCAAACAGCAATAGTTTAACCTTTTTTCTTATCTGCGAATTCTGAGTCAAGCCTTAAAAATACGGGTTTAATTTTTTCTTTTTCCGTAATTTTACCTTCTTTTATTCCGCCCCAAACTAAATTAGTATATTTGAAATCAACATTTTCATTTAATTGAGTAAGAATATCCGTTGCAATATTCGGGCAAAATGGAGATAGAAGAATTGCAATATGACGCATAGCTTCAAGTGTTTCATATAAGACTTTTCCGCATTCATTCATTTTTGCTTCTTTAGCTAATGTCCAAGGAGCATTATCAGTAACATATTTATTGACAGAATCTGCAAATGAAACAATAATATTAGCTGCTTCTGCAACTTCATATTTATTAAATGCTTCGATGACTTGTATTTTTGCATTATTTGCCAATACTGCAATTTTTGAATTTGAATTTGTAATAAATTCAGGTTTTATTTCTCCGTCAAAATATTTAACCGACATATTTAATGTTCTGTTTAAAAGATTTCCGATATTGTTTGCTAAATCAGCATTAACTTTTTCTTTAAAATCGATGTCGGAGTAGTTTCCGTCTTTACCGGTTTGTGCTGCTGATGCCATATAATATCTGAATGCGTCAGGTTTTTCTAAATTGAATGCAGCCAGTACATCGTGTGGTGCAATTACGTTGCCTAAAGATTTACTCATTTTGGATTGGTCAATTGTAATCCAACCGTGAGCATAAATAGTTTTCGGTAAGGGTAAACCTAACGACATTAAAATTGCTATCCAATAAATTGAATGGAATTTTATAATATCTTTACCTATAACATGAACATCTGCCGGCCAAAGTTTATTATAGAGTTCGGACGGATTTCCCGTATCATAACCGATAGCCGTAATATAATTTGAAAGTGCATCAATCCAAACATAAATTGTTTGCGTGTCATCATCAGGAACACCGATTCCCCATTGAACCGATTCTTTTGTTCTTGAAACTGAAATATCTTCAATGTTTTCAAGCTGGTTTAAAAGTTCATTAACTCTTGAAGCAGGTCTTATAAAGTCAGGATGAGATTTTATATATTCAGCAATTTTTTCTTTATATTTACTTAACTTGAAGAAGTAATTTTCTTCTGTAATTTCTTCGGGCTTCTTTAAGTGATCGGGACAAAGTCCGTCTTCCGTCAAATCTTTCGGATTTAAGAAACATTCGCATCCGCTGCAATACAAGCCTGTATAAGAATGTTTATAAATATCACCGTTATCCAATAATTTTTTAAATATTTTCTTTACGGTTCTTTTATGTTCTTCATCAGTTGTTCTAATAATTTTATCGTAACTTATTTCAAGGTCTTTCCATGCCTGTTCAAATTGAGCAAAATTCATGTCACAAAGTTCTTTTGGGGTAATACCTTTTGAAGCGGCTGTTTTTTGAATTTTTACACCGTGTTCATCCGTACCTGTAAGCATAAAAGCATTATCGGTAAGTTGTCTTTTATGTCTTATAATTACATCCGCTAAAATCTTTTCATAAGCGTGTCCGATGTGCGGAGCACCGTTAACATAGTCGATTGCTGTTGTTAAATAAAATTTTTCTTGCATAATACTACACCTTTGAACATATATGATAAAATAAATTTAACACAAAGAAATTATATTAAAAAGGGCAAAAAAATGAGTGAAAGATTAAACGGAAGAAAAAATGATAGTTTAAGAGATATCAGTATAGTTAAGGATTTTACAAAAAATGCTTTAGGTTCTGTTTTAATGACATTTGGAGATACTAAGGTCATTGTAACTGCTACAATTGAAGAGGGAAAACCAAAATGGATGGATAAATCAGACCCGAGAGGCTGGGTAACTGCTGAATATTCACTTTTGCCGTCATCAACTCAAGCAAGATGTCAAAGAGAAAGAACAAAAATTTCAGGCAGAACACAAGAAATCCAAAGATTAATAGGTAGAAGTCTTCGCTCTTGTGTTGATTTAGAAAAGCTCGGAGATAGAACCGTTACCATTGATGCAGACGTAATTCAAGCTGACGGAGGAACAAGATGTGCTTCTATTTGTGGAGGCTTTATTGCGATGAATATTGCTTTTGAAAAATTAATTAAAGACGGTATTTTAAAAGAAAATCCTATAATAGAACCGATAGCAGCCGTTTCAGTCGGTTTAACAGACGGCGAAGTTAAACTCGATTTAGATTATTCGGAAGACTCACACGCACAAGTTGATAGTAATGTTGTTATGACAAAGTCAGGTAAAATAATTGAATTTCAAACTACGGCAGAGGGGGATCCATTTGAAAAACGACAACTTGATGAAATTTATAATCTTGCGAATAATGCAATTCAAAAAATTATTTCAATGTATTAAAAAAGAGGAGCAATCTCCTCTTTTTTTAGGGCACTTTAAGTAAATCCGACCTACAGTTGATTATTGATAGGTATGCAACTATGTATGCTATTTCACAACTTTTTTTTTGAAACAATAACAAAAGCCGGATCATTTGAATGAATAATGTCGGTTTGGAATATCTTGCAAAAACAAGATCTTGTGCCCCTGAAACAAGTTAAGGGCGACATGCTATATATAATAAAATTCTATGTAACTAATTACGTAACAGGTTCTGCATTAATTCTCTTTTTTATTTCATCAGATAAATGTTTTCTTAATTTGATTTCATCAGAAAATGCCGTTTTATAATCAGAAATTTTTATAGTTTTATGAATTTCGATTTTACAATTAATTGTTTTTTCTCCTAAGTCCAAAGGTGAATGATTTTTTATTAAAAACGGATAATCACAATCAATTGTTATCGGAACAACATCAACATTTGTATTAATTGCAATTTGAGCTGCCCCTTTATGGACTTTTATTTCTTCATTAGGCAAAGTTCTTGTTCCTGTCGGGAAAATAATAATATTAAAACCCTCATTTATTGCCCGCCGGGTTTCTTCTTTCATAGAACTATTATCTATATCATTAATAATAAAGAGGTTTTTTACTATATGGTGCATACAAGGATTTTTAAGAATATCTTTTTTTGCAAACCCTACTGATTTTGGCAGTGCAGTTAAAAGTATTACGATGTCTAATAATGAATGGTGTGAAGCTACTACAACTTTTCCCTCTATTTCATCAAAATTACCTTTGTAGTTAAAATTTGCAATTTTGAAAAATGAAATAAGTTTTATTAGCCAAATCCAAGTGGTTTTTACTGTTTTAATGCAAAAATTTCTTTTTTCACTGCCTTTAAAAAACAACCCCGAAACAGGAATAATCACCATACCTATAATCATTCCGCCGATAGCAAAAAGTGTCATACATATTATAACGTTTAAACTTCTTATATATTTCATTTTAGTTTCTTCTTAATATATACATGCCTGTTTCATAGAAAGTTGATTTCCCATCAAGAAAATCAATAAATTTGTTATAATCATCAATCACATTATCAAATTTTTCTTTTTTTATATATTCAACTTCAAAACCTGAATTATTTTGTGAAATTGAAATCGAAACACTTTTAATCCCACCGAGTGTTTCAGCATAACAAAATAATACGGGGGAGCCTTTAGATAAAAGTATTGACTCTATTAATGCATTTTGTATTGTATTATCTCCTGCTGATATTGAATTATAAGAGGATTTAATGCCTTTTAATAAAGAAAATAAACCGATTGTAGCATTATGAACAGAAAAGCTGAATCCCACAGGTGAAATTTCTCCCTCTTCGGTTCTTTGCTCAATCAGTTTTGAAACTCTATCCGCATCACCATAAGAGGAAGCAAAAACAAGTTTATAATTATTATCCTGCTCGTACACATTATTAAGAGTATATAATCCGACTTTACCCAGAAGATTTAATTTTCTTCTCATTAACATAGGAATAAAAGATGTGTCAAAATCTGAACTCTCTATATGTGAATATTTGTTTATATAAAATTTAATGTTATTCATGATAATATTAATATTAGTATAACAGGTGATTAATTGCAAAAATGATTAATATAACAAAATATTCGGCGATATGCAATTTAGGTGAAAATATAAATGATATTTTTAACAATGCAATAATAGGGAAATCAGCCCCTCATCGTATTAATTTTGAATTGCCGACTATCGAAAATCCGAAGTTCAATCTTAAATGCAACAGAATGTTAATTCATTTATATAATCAAATAAAACCTTACATTGATGAATGTATTGATAAATACGGCAAAGATAAAGTCGGAATGGTTCTTGCAACTACTAATTCGGGAATTCGTGAGTTTGAAACATCAAAAGATTATGACCACTTAAAAATTTCAAATCCTGCCGAATTTTTAAAAGATTATTTAAAACTTAACGGTTATTATGCTTGCGTTTCAACAGCATGTTCTTCCGGAATAAAAGCGTTTTCACTTGCAAAAAGATTATTGGAATTTGGTGTTTGTGATTGTGTTATTACAGGCGGGGTTGATTCGGTTGCTGATATGCCGAATGCAGGATTTAAAGCCCTTGAAGTATTGTGTGAGGAATTGACTAATCCGTTTTCAAAAAACAGAAAAGGTATGAATATTGGAGAGGGCGGAGCCTTATTTGTTTTGGAAAAAGATAAATCAGAAATAAAACTTTTAGGTTTTGGTGAAACTTCTGACGCATACAATGCTGCAACTCCCGATCCGTCGGGAGAACAAGCTGCGATTGCTATAAAACAGGCACTCTCACAAGCAAACATATCATCTGATGACATAGATTATATTAATTTACATGGTACGGGTACTATCTCAAACGACTTAATGGAAGCAACCGCCATAAATAAAATTTTTGAATGCAATGTTCCTTGCAGTTCAACAAAACCTCTGACAGGACATTGTTTAGGCGCTGCCGGAAGTATTGAAACTGCTCTTTGTATAAAGTCAATTGAAGAAAATAAACTTTTGCCGCATATTTTTGATGGTATTTATGATGACACTATTCCAAAATTAGATTTGGTAAAATTGAACGCAAAACCCGATAAACAGATAAATTACGTAATGAACAACGCTTTCGGCTTCGGCGGAACAAATGCAGTTATGATTTTAGGGAAATAAGATGAATTACGATTTAGAAAAAATATTACCTCATAACAAACCAATGATATTAATTGATGATATTGTTGAAGTTAACAAAAAAGACAGATATGTTATTGCAAAAGTTACAATAAAAGAGGACATGATATTTTTTGACAAAACCATAAACGGAATATCAGCTTTGACAGGTATTGAATTTATGGCTCAAACAATCGGTTGTTATGCGTTTTTCGGAAATGAAGACGAGAAACCGAAAATAGGGTTTCTTCTCGGTTCCCGCTCATATAAAAACAATCTTGAGAAATTTAAAAACGGTGAAACATATTATATAAAAGCAAGTGAGATATTCTCTGATAATGAGCTTGTTTCATTTAATTGTTTAATTTATAATGGTGATAATGAATACGCTTCGGCTGTAATTAACGCTTTTCAGCCGAAAGATGCTCAACAATTTTTAGAGGTTTAGAAGTGAAAGAAGTTTTAATTACCGGGTCAAGCAGGGGAATTGGTAGAGAAACCGCTTTGTATTTAGCAAAAAACGGTTTTGATATTGTTCTGCATTGCAATAAAAACAGAACGTCAGTTGAAGAAGTTGAAAAAGAAATTATTAAAATCGGCAGAAATGCAAGAATTTTGCAATTTGATATTTCAAATAGAACTGCCTGCAAAACCGCAATATCGGAAGATATTGAAAAATACGGGGTTTACTATGGCGTAGTTTTAAATGCAGGTATTGCAAAAGATAACTGTTTTCCTGCGATGGAAGATAATGAGTGGGATGATGTTATAAATACAAACTTAGGCGGTTTTTATAATATTCTAAAACCTATTGTAATGCCGATGATTAGTGCAAGAATTAAAGGAAGAATTGTTGCAATGTCATCAGTTTCGGGATTATGCGGTAACAGAGGACAGGTGAACTATTCTGCTTCAAAAGCAGGTATAACCGGAGCTGTAAAGGCACTTGCTCTTGAACTTGCAAAAAGAGGAATAACTGTTAACTGTGTTGCCCCCGGGATTATTGATACAGAGATGATTTTGAATATACCTGTTGAAGAAGTAAAAAAGATGATTCCTATGAGAAGATTTGGAAGCCCTAAAGAGGTTGCTTCCTTAGTTAACTATTTAATGAGTGAAGATGCTTCTTATATTACGGGGCAAGTCATATCTGTTAACGGAGGACTTTATCAATGAAGAGAGTTGTTGTAACGGGCATGGCACTGGCAAGCCCTTTGGGATGTACAAGAGAAAGTGCATTTGAACATCTTCTTTCATTAAAAAATTGTGTAGAATACAATAAAGAGCTTGAAAAATATTCAAACTTAAACACAAGACTATGTTCTAGAGTGAAAAATTTTGTTCTCCCCGAAAACTTTAACAGAAAAACGTTAAGAACAATGGGACCTGTTTCTGTCATGAGCGTTGCAACAGCACAAGAAGCTCTTTTAGATGCAGGACTTTTAGGTGACGAAATTATAACAAACGGACAAACAGGTGTAAGTTACGGGTCATCATCAGGTTCGTTGGAAACAATAATCGATTTTTATTCTATGCAGGTATCTAAAGAAGTAAGAAATGTTACATCAGGTTCTTATGTAAAAATGATGGCACAAACAACCGCCGTTAACATTTCATTGTTCTTTAAAACCATAGGACGACTTATCCCGACATCAACCGCTTGTACGTCAGGTTCTTTAGGAATCGGGTACGGCTATGAAGCGATTAAAAACGGATATCAAACAGTTATGATATGTGGCGGAGCAGAAGAATTTCACCCTACACAAGTTGCAATTTTTGATACACTTTATGCTACAAGTTTAAAAAATTCAACTCCTGATTTTACCCCGTCACCGTTTGATAAGGATAGGGACGGATTAGTTATCGGAGAGGGTGCAGGCACTCTTATTTTGGAAGAGTATGAACATGCAAAAAAACGTGGTGCAAAAATTTATGCAGAAGTTATCGGTTTTGGTATGAATACTGACGGTACACATATCACTAATCCGAATACCGATACAATGAAAAATGCTTTAATTTATGCAGTAAAAGATAGCGGTATATCCTTTGATGATATCGGATATGTTAATGCACACGGAACTGCAACAAAAAATGGTGATATAGCGGAATCTAATGCAACCGCAGTCGCTTTTAACAGGAAAGTTCCGATAAGTTCAATAAAAAGTTATACGGGGCATACTCTGGGGGCTTGCGGTGCTATTGAGGCAATACTGACAATAGATATGGCTCATAAAAAGTGGTTTGCTCCGACTCTTAACTTAAATGAAGTTGACGAAAATTGCGGCAACCTCGATTATATAATGAAAACAGGAAGAGAAATTGATACAAAATATGTAATGACTAACAACTTCGCATTTGGCGGAATAAATACTTCTTTGATATTTAAGTTATTATAATTTTTTGTTTTTCTTTTTCTTCAACCGACTTTTATTCACAAGATATCCGCACTTTGAACAAGCTAAAATTTGTCCTGTTGAATCAATCGGCATAAAGTTATGTTCACAAGTTAATACATCTTCAAGTTCAGGATTATCTTCCATACTTGGGATGTTTATTTCCCTCTCTTTATTTATATATTTTTGATAAATTTTTATTAATTTTTCTATTATGTACATACTTTATCCAAAATTATTGATAAGCATAATAATATTGTAAACGCAGTTAATAAATTTTGTGCCAGTAAAAATTTCATTAAGAAATTTTGTTGTTCCGTCGGAGCCTTTTTTACTGCCGACATATTTCCCATAAAAATATTATATTCAACTTTTTTATCAGGGTCTATAATGTGTAAACTCATCACTTTTATTAAGACAATTGCCTGAGGAATGCTTAATAACGGGATTAAGTAAAAGAAGTTGTAATTCTCATTAATAAATATAAAAATTAAATTCAAATAAGCAAATACTATTAATAATATTAGAAGTATTAGTGCATTTCGTTGATTACCGGATATTCTGCATAGAGTAATTTTTCTTGAAGAGGTATCAAGTTTATAATCTAAAAGCATATGATTATGCAATATAGCAATAGTTAAAAGAGCCGTAGATATCGAGAATTTCAAAATATTAAAATCATAACTTCCTCTCATAACTACATTTACTCCAAGATATAAAAGCGGAGAATAAATTATTCCGACAACAATTTCGCCTAGCCCGATATAACTGCAAAAAGGGTATAAGATACATAAAATCGCAGTCGGTATAACAACATACAGAAGTTTTAATTCGTATATATTAAAGAAAAATATTCCTGTCAAAAGTCCTACCAGAAAAAATGACATAGAAACAAAAAAATATTGCTTAAGTGTGAGCTTACCGGTAAAAATGCAAATACATTTTCCTTCCTGAAAATCAAAATCGGTCTTGTATCCCATCTTTATTGCATTTTGCTCTTTTATATAATCAATAACATCATCGAAAGAGTTTACTCCCATTTGAAGAAACACTATAGCGATAAGGGCAATAAGCCCATAAAATATATTACCTCCACCCAGTGAGCAATAGAAAAAAGGAACGCTCCATGCGAAAACAGATATAGGGACGGAATAAAATCTTCCGGCTGTCAAAATTGTGGTAAAAAACTCTTTAAAAGGATTCATAGACGCAAAACCTACCCAATATATTATAAGAATACTACAAAAAAAAACAGAAAATATTAATTTTTGTTACAATATATTTTAAACTATATTTAAATGTGATGTATTGGAATAAAAACAATTAAATAATAATTCAAAAAATAAACAAAAAAGTATTTTAATTTCTCAAAAAGCATGCTATACTAACAAAGCAAATTCGATAAAGTGTTAAAAGTACATTTTATAGTTTGTAAAAAGAAATTAATATTTCTTTAAAAAATCACAAAAAAATAGCAATTATTATAAAAAAATTTTTTTATATATAAGTGATGGTAAGTAAGTAAATTTTCTCGGAGGAAGAATGACAATAAGTGTGAATTCTCGAAAGAAGCAAGCTAAAAAAACATTTGATGAGCTTCTAAATGATTTAAGAACAAGTAATTCAGAAAAGGTAAGATATAATGCTGCAAGAGTTCTTGGTGAAATGGGTGATGCAGGTGCTGTTGAACCATTAATTGATGTATTAAAAAATGACAGAAACGGTTCTGTTCGTTTATATGCTGCAAGAGCATTAGGCGAATTAGGTGAAACATGTGCTACAATGCCTTTAATCGAATCTTTACGTGAAGACAGAAACGTTGATGTTCGTGTTCGTGCAGCAAGAGCATTAGGTCGTTTAGGCGGTCGTGAAGTTGTTGAACCGCTAGTTGAAGCATTAAACGATGAAAATCCTCAAGTTTGTATCACAGCAACAGATGCATTAATTGAAATCGGTGATGTTGCTACAGATGCGTTAATTGATTCTTTATATAGCGAAAAAGTTAACGTTAGATGTGATGCTACAAGAGCTTTAGGCGAAATCGGAAACGCAAAAGTTGTTGACCATATTATTAAAATGTTGAAAGATGAATGGGTTAACGTTCGTATTTATGCGGTTACTTCTTTAGGCAAGTTAAATGATAAAAAAGCTGTTCCTGCATTAATCGAAGTTATGAAAAATAAAGAAGAAAATGATTTGGTAAGAGCAGGTGCTGCAGCCGCATTAGGCGTTCTTCGTGACCAAAGAGCATTACTTCCTTTAAGAGAATTAATTGTTGCAGCTGAGGAATTAGGTGAACTTGAAGATACAGCTTTAAAATCATTTAAGAAAATTATGGCTGCTAATTGGAAACCTGTAAACGAAACACAAGCTAAAAAGGTTGGTGTTTAATATATAAGACAAAACAAAAAGAAGTCCTCAAAAGGGACTTCTTTTTTGTTGTTGATTAAAACCAATTTTAACTATTAATGTACATTTATAAAACAATCTTTATCGTTTTTTTTTAATATGTCTATAACTTATATTATTTAATTAGTTTATCCGCTTCTTTTGTTGTCATCGGACCTTGTTGTCTTAATATTTTTGCAAAGCTATCTAATTTTGCAATCAAACCTGCGGCTGCTCTTCCGTGTTTTTTAGCTCTTAATGCTTTACTTAAAGCATCAGGCATGTTTAAACCTTTACCTTGTGCCAGATTTGTATGATATTCTTTTTCGTAGTTCGGAGAAATTCTATATTCCCAGTTGCCTGCTAAAACGTTAGGAGTATTAATTCTCTTATCAGAGCCAACTATATCAGGTAATGTTGCAAATTGATTTTTTGTTGTAAATAATTCTGCAAACATAGCTTCCGATAATCTTTCTCTTGAATGTTCCAAACTATATTTATTTAATGATAAATCATTTGCCAATAAATATGCTCTTCCTCTTCCGTTTTCAGCCTGTTCTAGCAAACTGTAATCATCGTGTGTTCCCGGCCCGATTGTATATTGACCCGGTTTCATATTTTGATATTTGTTTTCACCTTCAGATTCATAGAACTTAACCCTGCCCCAAGTATCACCTGCATATCTTGTAATATGAATTAAAGTTGCTCCTGAATCTTTTACGGCATCTAATGAACGATAAGAGTTACCGCCTAAAAGTTCTAAGAAAACTTTATCGTGCGGAACATTATTATCATCAGCAGCCTTTAAAATAATGTTATTAATAATATATTTTCCATTATCAGTAACTTTTGGTTGTCTTTCTAATTTATGACCTAATTTATTTCCGTTGTTATCAAATTTTGTATGTCCGTATTCCATCCAAGGAGAGCATACCAGAGGGTTAATTAATTGCCAGGCGGCATCAATTCTTACACCATTGTATCTCTTAAAGAATAAATCAAATTTTTTAGAAAGCAATTCACCTGCTTCTCCGTCAATTTTATCAAAATCAATTGCAGGTGACCAGCAGGAATAATTACCGTTTCCTATATCACAGCCGAATTCATAAGTGCGAGAGAATGCTGATTTATGAGCCCAAACATCCTTATCAGAAAATCCGATTTGGCAATCCCCATATAAATCAATGCCTTTTTTGTTATATTCTGCCTTAGCATCTTTTTGTTGTTTATCAGCTATAAATTGCACAAATTCTTCAAAATCAACAACATTTGTACCGTCTTCATCTTGAACCTTGCGAAGTTCACTTATTCTCTTTGCATTTCCATCTTTTGTTGCGAAAACATTTTGATCTTCATAAGACCATTCTTTTACGTTTTTTGTACCGTTATCAACAGCAACTGCTTCAAATAAAGCATCTTTTTCTACCCAATAACTGTTTTCTTTTTTAAACAATTCAAATTCTTTTTTTAACGGATTTTTTGCAGGTAATTTTTCAAAGTTGAGATATGCTTTTTTGAGCATGGCTTTTTGACCGTCTTGTGCAAATACATTGTCATAATCAACTGTTTCATGATCTCTTACTCTGGTCATATATGAAGAATTCATATCTTCAGAATTTAAAAGTTTACCGTATTTTTCGTCTTGAAGTTTTGTTAAATCAATAATATGAGCACCTAAAGAAAAACCCGTTCCTGAATATGGGGAACGAACGTAATTTGAAATTTCGCCTTGCGGTTGAAGTTGAATTGAATTTATTCCGCACATAGCTTTCAGCATGTCGGTTAATCCTTGTGCTTCTTTTGAAAATGTAGTTCCTATACCGGTATCTTTAGCTCCTGCCGGAGCACTAAAGTCAAAAATTGTTGCTGTAGTTTTATCAAGACCCAACTCTTTTCTTGCTTGGACTTGAACTTTTTCATACTCTTTCTTCTCTTTTGTTGTAAATGCTCTACCGAAATTTACTTGCGGATTAATATTTGATATTTTCACGACGTACTCCTAACTATAAGACCATGTATATAAAACTTGTAAAAATAAAATTTGCCATGTAAAACATATCTTCAAATATGTTCTTTATTTTATGATGAAAACAGACATGTCTAAAACTTAACATTTAAACGAAATTATGTTATTCTTAAAAAAACAGAAAAAGGAGTATTATATGGCGAAAGATTGCAGTTTTGATATTGTTTCGGAATTTGATAAACAAGAATTAGTAAATGCTATTGACCAAGTAAAAAGAGAAATCGGTTCAAGATTTGATTTAAAAGGTTCAAATTCTGACGTAATTTTAGATGCTGATAAATCAATTACAATTACGACAAATGATGAAATGAAGTTAAAAAATATCCTTGATATTTTGCAAAGTAAAATGATAAAAAGAAATTTAAGCATTAAAATATTGGATGCTCAAGCGATAGAGAATGCTCCGGGCGGTAATGTAAGACAAGTTTTTAATTTAAGAAAAGGCTTAACCCAAGAAATTGCTAAAAAAATTGTTGCCGATATTAAAAATACAAAGTTAAAAGTCCAAGCATCTATTCAAGGTGAACAGGTAAGAGTATCAGGTAAAGATAAAGATGATTTACAGGCAGTTATAAAAATGCTTAGAGAAAAAGAGGATGTTTATAATATTCCTCTTCAATTCCAAAATTACAGATAATTTAAAGAGAGGTATTAAACCTCTCTTTTTAGTATCTTCTATATGTCTGCAATGTTTTTATATTATCATTCTCATCTTGTTTCATTTGCACTTCGGTTGCATTTTTCTCCATTAATCGGATTTCTTGATAACAATTTGATTTTTCTTTATCCGTCAACTTATTGCAATAGTTTACTTTTTTGTCAAAATTTATTCTGGTTCTTTTGTTTTTACACGAAATTCAAAATTATGACCAAACAAAGTTATAGATTTAAATTTTTCTGGTTGTTTATATACATTTTTTACAGAAAACAAATTTTTAATCGGGTGTTTATAAATTAAGTCCTCTTTTTTTAGCATTATATATTCTTTTCTTAACAGTATTTTTAGGCAAATTTTATCAAATCTTGATTTATTTTCAGTCGGAAATTTTTTTATTGAATTTAATTAATATATTAGTTTTGAAATTTTGAAGCTCATTTTTTATCAATTAAATTTAATTAATCATCCATTTCATCTTCAAGTTCTTCAATATATTGAGATACTTTTTCAATTTCGGAGTCGTCATCGATTGTTTCAAACGTATAATCATCTCCGTCTTTTTTTAATCTCATAACGAGGATTTCTCCTTCGTCTTCATCTGTATCAGGCGGAAGCAGCAGTGCATATTCCACATCATCAACAGTTACAATGTCAACAAGTTCAAATGTTACTTTGTTACCTTGTTCATCAATTGTTTCAATTAATTCTTCTCTGTTTTCTTTCATATAAACTCACTTTCTATCGAGATATTGTTGTAATATTATGCAGGCACTTTTTAAATCAACAAGTTGTTTGTCCTTTGTATATTTTCTGCCCGTTTGAGCTAAAAAGTATTCTGCTTGTTTACTGGTTAAACGTTCATCTTCAAAAATAATTTCAAATTCATCTTTAAAGTTGTCCGTAAAATCAATACAGTCTAGTGCTTGTTCGCCAATTGTATTATTCATATTCTTTGGCAAGCCTGCTACAATTTTTTTTATATTATTATCGTGGCAAATTTTTTTGATTTTTTCAATTGCCGCTTTTTGCGGTTCTCTCATTATTGTTTCAACAGGATGTGCTATAAGCCCCATAGCATCACTCATTGAAATTCCTATTCTTTTTTTACCTATATCTAGACCTAATATTCTATCCATTGAACCAACCTCGTTGCAAGAACATAAGTATTTTTTCTAATTCTTTTGTATTAAATTCGTTTTCACTCTTTGCTTTTTTCGAAAAAATATTGGTCATTAATCCTTTATTTTTTATGTTTTCTTTTATTGCTGCAATATTATTGAATATACTTCTTTGCATAATAATTTGTTCAAATATTTTAAATGTATTTTCGTCGTAAATTAATGGTAGAAAAGTAGTTGCCTCTATGATTTTGTTATTTTTGTAAAGTATATAAATCAAATTTTCAATTCTTGATTTCCAAAGGTTTACGTTTTCGATATCCCAATATTCCGGCATGAAGTCTTTTATTGTTTTATTAAAAACTTGTATATCATCCGTTTTTAATTTGTAAATTGAAGAAATAAGGTCTTTTAACTTTGGATAATCCGCAATTGATATATACCACCTAAAAGTATAATCTTTTGTTAAAATTTCAAAAATTTCGTTATTCGAAATATCTTTCTTTTCTATATTTTTAATATAGGATAAGATACTTTCATCAAGAGGTTTAATATCTTTAAAAAATACGTTCCAACAAGTGAATTCATAAGGAAAACTTCGCTTATTTTTTATTGTTGTATTAACAGCTTCTTCAATTTTAGTTCTTGCGTAATTTGAAGATATTTCGTATTTGCCTTCTGTATTATAGAATTTTTCAATAATTTTGTTTGTTTCATTTTCCGTAATACTGTAAAATCCAAAGCAGTCAATAACACCCGTTGTATCATTTATTACAACGGCAATAAAAATAAATGAGCCGTCATTGTTTTTTCTTGTTGATAGAATTGCTTGATTGCCTGCACCATCGGGAATTGTTGTATAAAATTTATATGGACTTGAGTTTTTAATAATTTCTTTGAAATAGGCGTATTCTTTTTCTTTTGAAGCACCTGCCAGTTTTAATTTTTTTAAAGCTGTTTTTGCACTGTTTAAGAGTTTATCATTCTCAGAAACTTCAATTATATAATTCAAGGGAGCTATTGCAAGAGAGGACTTTGTATCTGAAAGAATTTCTATAATTTTCAATTTTAATTCATCATCAAAATCAGAATATAATATCGGATAAATTATGTTTGCCAGTTCATCGCCTGAGTAATCTGCCCCTAAAGATGATAATAGCAGTTCTCGGTCGCTGTTTTTAACCGAGTATATGAAGTCAAGAAAATCCAGCATTGATTCAGGATTATATATTGCTTTTTGCAATAAATTTTGAGTTTCCTTGTCCATCAGCTCTTCCGGATTTTCGAAATATTGAGGAATTACTTCATAAACGTTTTTGTTTCCGACAATTCTTAATAGTTGAACAAATTTGTATTTTGTATCATCAGAGTATGCAGATGATTGCAAAATCTCCATTGTCTTTTTTTCTATATAATCGGCAGGAACTAGATTTTTCAATAATAAAGCACAAAAAGAGTACTCCTTTTCTTCCATTTTTATAAATTCTTTAATAAAAATATCAAAAATAGCACTTCTATCGTCAATTTGTTCTAATTCGGATGTAACCTTATTTAACAAATCAACATTATAAACTTCAGAAGTTTTAATTTCTGAAATTACGGAAAGAACTTTCGCTCTTATTTGCAGCTTTGAAAATTCAGCCATTATTTTGTTTTGCTCCAAAAAATATCTAATATTTTTTGTGCCTCGTTAGAGGGTAATTTATCTTCAAGAATAAGATACTGTACTGCAATCATAGTACATTCGGAGCAAATATTAACCCCGGGACCTTGTACCATTTTAACAACTTGAGTATTTGGTCTTCCGCAGAAGCTGCAATAAACAGGTTCATTTTGTGTTGTTTGATTTTCGCTATCCACGCTCTCTTTTACTTTTTTTCTTGCATTCTTTAAAGATACAATTTTTTCAGAATCACTCATTTTTTATCTCTTATACTATATACATCAAATATTGTATCCTATTTTTAAAATATTGCAAAATAATATTAAATTGTTTATATTGTTATAAGAAACAGAGGAGCAGTATGAAAAAGATATTATTGTTATTAATAATATTGTTTGTTTCTGTAATGACAACAGCGTGCGTTAATAACTTTGCAATAAAAGAATTAAATAATAAAGCGGAAGATTACTTAAATAAAGGTGATACCGAAACAGCAATATGCCGTCTTAAATCAAGTTTGGATTTAGATGCGGAAGTATTGGAAACTCATTATAAGTTGGCAGTTGCATATAATAACCTTGGAAGATATGATGAATCAATTGAAGAATTAAACAAGGTTATGGCGTTAGATAATGAGTATTTTTTGGCTTTTTACACAATGGCTAATGTAAAAGAAAAAATGGCTTATGAGGCTTTATATAGGAATTTTGATGAAAATACTTCTTATTATGATTTAGATTTAGACAATTTATCAGATTTCAGCAATTTGGCTCAAGATGCGGTTGAAGCATATAATCAATATTTAATAAGAGATGTTAAGGCAACCGATACAACAGAAGTTAATTCAAAAATTACTGAACTTAATTCTAAAATAAAAGAAGTCGAGATTGTTTACGATAAAAGAATTCCCAAGGATGAGATAAATACAGAAGAAAAGAAGTTTCGCAATAAAAAAAATAAAGAAGCAGCAGAACAGGCAGAAACTCCTGTTGAGCAAACAGAAACAAATTCTGATAGTAAAGACAATTCATTAACTGATTTAGCAGATACGACTTCTAATCAAGAACAAGCTCCTGCAGAAGAAACTTTGGCGGAATAGTTTTTATGTTTAGATCACCCGGAGATGTCGCTTTTCAAATGGGCAATGCCGATATTCATTGGTATGGAATAATAATGTCCGTTTCTATGTTGTGTGCATTGTTTATGATTTTGTTTTTAAGAAAAAAATATTTTAAAGATATTTCAGTTGATTTTATATGCGACTTATCTTTTTATGTAATTATATTTGGAATTATTTTTGCCAGACTATATTACGTAATTTTAGATTTTGATTATTTCTCAAAAAATATTTTTGCAATTCCTGCTGTTTGGAACGGCGGAATATCTATACAAGGAGCAATAATAGGGGCTACTCTTATCGGGTGGTATTATTGTAAATATGAGAATGTAAAATTTCTAAGAGTTGCCGATTTATTCTCGTTTGGGGCGGTTATAGGACAAATTATCGGCAGATGGGGAAACTTTTTTAACTCTGAAGCATTCGGACTTCCTACTAACATGCCATGGAAACTCTATATCCCTTACCCTTTAAGACCCGTTGAATTTAAGCAATTTGAATATTTTCACCCTGCGTTTTTATATGAATCTCTTTTAAATATTGTTGTTTTATCGGTGTTATTGTTTTTGTTAAGGAAATTCGGTAAAAACAGAAAAGACGGAGTTATTTTTTGCTCTTATATAATTTTATATTCCGTTGTGAGAATAATAATTGAAACCTTTAGAACAGACAGTGTTTTAAATATATCAATATTCCATGTTGCTCATATTATGGCATTTATATTTATCATTTTAGCCGTAATTTTATTAAAAAAGATTTTAAAAACTTCATAATCTTTGTTTAAAAGACAGTTTGCTTTATAATATTTATATGAAGAAAAAATACATAATACTTATAGAGTTGCTTATTTGGTTCTTTGTCCTTGCGGCAGGATTATATTTCTTCTTTTGTAATGTGGCTATAAAAGATAATGTCAAAAACAGCTATTATATTTTTGTAGAAGATGCGGGCGGTCTTGTTCAGGGTTCTCCCGTCAGGTTAATGGGAATTAATATCGGGCATGTCAGAGATGTGAAAATTTTTGACAATAAAGTATTTGTTTCTTTTTTGATTACAAAAGATGAAACAGAATTGCCGAGAAAAGTACTTGCAACAATTGAATTTTACGGACTTGGCGGTTCTACTTCGTTAGAGCTCATGCCGGCTAAAGAACAGGAAGATGATTCTCAAGTTATACTGCCGTCAGAGTCATACAGAGTCCAAGACTATTGGGACGGAAGTGAATTGGCTTCAAATGTTATGATTGATACTTATACAAGCGTCGGAAGAAGCATTGATAAGGCAGATTTAATAAATAATAAAAAATTACTTATGCAAAGCTCTTTGTTAAAGGGCTATTCTGATGAAACGGAAAGAATAAATACTGCTCAATCAGTAATTATATATAAACTTACTGAAAATACACTTGATTACAATCTTGAAAAATCAAGAAAAGAATTTGAAGAAAAAATGAAATACGAATTAGAAAATATTAGCGAAGAAGAAGAAAAAGGGGTTCAAGTTAATGAGTGAATTTGAAAATGTATTTGTAACTAATCATCCTATATGTTGTCATAATTTAAGTATAATAAGAAATTCAAAAACAACCGCAGAAGTTTTCAGAAATGCGATAAGAAGAATTACATATCTTTTATTTTATAAAGCAACGGAAGATTTAGAGCTTGAAGATGTAACCGTTCGTACACCTATTACAGAGTGCAAATGCCAAAGGTTAAAGTCTGATAAGGAAATTATCATCGCTCCGATTTTAAGAGCAGGTTTAATATTTTCTGATATCGCAAATGAAATTATGCCTTATGCAACGGTTCGTCATATAGGAATGTACCGAGATGAAGAAACTTTGACTCCGATTTGGTACTATAACAAAATTCCTATTGAATTTGATAATCCTAAAAACAAAATTATTCTGATACTTGACCCTATGCTTGCAACGGGAAATTCAGCGGTTGATGCTATCAGGCTTTTTGCAAATAAAAATGTACCGGAAAAAAATATAAGATTTGTCAGCCTTATAAGTGCTCCCGAGGGTTTAAGAAAAGTACATGCACTATATCCGAATGTAAAAATTGTAACTGCAAGTATTGATGACCATTTAACGGACAACGGATATATATTCCCCGGGCTGGGTGATGCAGGCGACAGAATATTTAATACATTGGGTGATTAATGTTTTATTTTGATGATTTCTACGGAAAAAAGATTTTAAAATCAACTCTGTTAGAGGATTATGACTGTTTTTTTACTACAAGAGAGTTTGTATTAACACCGTCAAACAGAACTGATTTAGAAGAAGAGTCAAAACAAAACCGATATTTTCTCAAAGAAAAATTAAACTGTAAGGAAATTGTTACCGCAAAACAGGTTCATGGCTCTAATATTGAAATTGTTAAAGCTGATAATTTCTTTTATGACAATACGGACGGTCTTATTTCCAATATAGAAAACTCTTTACTGCTTATGAATTTTGCGGATTGTGTTCCTGTCATTTTTTACAGTAAAAAGGATAATATCGGTGCAATCGCTCATGCCGGCTGGCGTGGAACAGCTGCTGAAATTGCAAAGAAGACGGTTGAAAAATTGTATAATGAACTGAATGTTCAGCCGGAAAATATTACGGCATTAATAGGACCTGCTATTTCAAAATGTTGTTTTGAAACAAGCGAGGATGCTTTTGTACAGTTAATAAAAGATAAATCAAATTCTGATTGCTATACAATGGTCGGAGAAAAGTATTTTATTGATTTAAAATTATTAAATAAAAACCAACTATTAAACAGTGGAGTAGTGAATATTGATATTTGTAACTATTGCACATGTTGTATGTCTGATATATTTTTTTCTTATAGAAAAGAAAAAGGTGTTACAGCAAGGCATAGTGCGGTTGTAAAAATTAAAAGGGGATAGAGATGTCAGTTATAGAAAAATTAGCGATAATTTCAGATACAATTACAAAATTAATGGGTTTTACCGTTTCTAATGAACTTATTAAACCCGATTACGAAGAATATATGAGAACTTGTGCGGCTCAAAATGCTGATACATCAAAAGTTCAGGCTTTATTAATTCCATATATTTTTGAACGCAGACTTACACCTGAAAAAAAGTCTATTATTGAATTATACAGAGAAAATACAAAAAATTTATCTAAAGATGAAAATGAAATTTTAGATTGCTTAGAAAAATCTTTCTCATCTGTCTTTGAAATCAGAAGATGTATGAGCAACGGCTTTGAAATGTATAATTTAGTAAACGAAAGAATGTACAAAGTTCTTTCACTTGTTAAAATGAATAACTTTAGAGGAATTACTCCCGGGCAATATGCTCTATGCAGAATATTTCCCGTTAAAGATGACTTTTATCTGCTTGAAGTTTCAAATGTTTTATCGAGTATTAATAAAGATGAAGTTTATAAATATGCCATAGCTAAAATTATTGAAAAACCCGAGGATGCATACGAACAAAATCCTAAAAAATCAGAACAAATTGAAGCTCTTGTAAAAAGCTTCGGCAAAAAATTTATTGATTGTTTCGGTAAAGATGAAGTTGTTACAACTAATCATTATGCGGATAATTTAATTAATTTGTTTAATATGTACTGTGATGAGGGTATAAAACCCGAGCAGGAAGAATTAGATAAAAACATAAAAGATGTTGAACATCATAAATATTTTACTGTTTCTGATTTTAGTAATTCATACTCTGATTTTATGGAAAAATCACTTGAAGGATTTGCTTCTCATAATTCAACTTACGATATCGGAATTATTTATGATAAAAATTTAGGTTTATTTGTTCTTCCGTTTTATGAAACATTCTGTAAAATCTATGAAGTTTCTGATTACAAAGAAATTTCGGGTTATAAAGATTGCGTAAAAAACTTTTTGGAAAATGATAAAGTTCCTGCACAAATTATAGAAAAAGTAGCTTCAAAATTTACTAACTTTATGGATAGAACAAATGAAATCTTACAGACAAATTATAAGTCAGATGAACTTTTAAAATACTATAAACAAGATTCTCTTGAAAAGAAAATCTTTTCATCTGCAAGTGTATTGTATGCTTCAAAAGTATTTGAGCAAATGATGAGTGTTGTTTCTAAAAAAGAAGAAAGAAAAGATGTTCGAAATATTGATTTCTCAAATGTAGGCAGAAACGATAAATGTCCGTGCGGCAGCGGTAAAAAATATAAAAACTGTTGTATGAATAAATAATTTTTTATTTCAAATAACTTTTACGGATACTCCAATCAATAAACGGGTTATCATTGTTATGAAGTACTGAAGACCTGAACTGTTGGCTTGACAAAAATAGAGGGGGGGGGGTAAAATTAAATATAGAACTACTTACTTTATGAGGTATCTTATGTTTAGAAATATTAAAATATTATTTTTTACTTTTTTTCAACGTCATTTTATGTCAAATTCTGATGTATCAGCATATTTTGATGATATTCAAAATACACAAACATTAATTGCTTTAAAAAATTCACAATAAATGATCCTCTTCCTTAATTTCATTTAAAATTAAATAAAATTAAGGAAGAACTTTATAACTCTGACGTCTTAAAACTCGGAGACTAATTTAGTTTCTTTTCTTATTAAAAATTTTAAAATCAGAAAACTGCAGTTAGCTCTTATTCTTTTAATTATTTCATTATGTAATTGCGGATTTATTTAATGCAATTTCGGTTGCTTTCGCAATTTCGCATGAAATCGAACATTTGTTCAGAAACTCTTTGTTCATATTTGCACGTCCCGGGCAATAATCACAATATCTGCAATATGAAGCCTTATAACAATCTTTTAAATTTTCCCTTTTTAAATTTGTTAAATAGTTATAAATTTTATTTTTGTTTCTGTTTTTCCATAATTTAAGAAGTGATGTCTTTTTAAGATTCCCTATGGGAATTTGTAATGTTACACAATTATAAACATCCAAATTCGGATTTATTGCCAACCCGTAAATTCCGGCGAGACAAATTTTCTCATTAAGAAAATTACTTGAAAATTTATTGTTTGGTGCAAGTTCTTGATTTTTCTTATCGGTAAAAAATTCAATAATGTTGATTTTAGGCAATCTTACATTTGAATTCTTTCGATTTGGATTATTAAAGAAATTTACATCCGTAGAAAATTCGGCACCGATTTCTTTTGCAAATTTTTCTACTTTTTTCCAAGAATTTTTATTTTCTTTTAGTTGAAAACATTTTATCTTTACTTCTACATTATTCTCAATTAATTTCTTTATAACGAAAACTGTTTTTTTGTGTGAACCTTTAATTCCCGTAATTTTATCATGTATTTTCTGGTTGGTATCATATAGACTGACTTCTACTTTTTTCGGATACAAATATATGAATTGATTGAAAAAATCTTTATCGTCGTATAATTTTTGACAATTAGTATATATTGTTAATGACAATCGTTTTTTTCTTATGTATCTTGCAATTTTAAGAAAATCCTTTGCACAGGTACATTCTCCGCCTGATAACGTAATATCCGAAACTCCTATTTCTACGGCATTATCTGTTATTTTTTTCATTTCCTCTAAAGAAATTTCAGATATTAAATCATCTTTGTTATTTAAACAATGAATACATTTTTCATTACATTTGTATGTTAATTCGATGAAAAGAGAGGGAAGGTAATTGTGTTTACTAATCCATTGATACTCATTTTCTTTTAAATCGTTGTTTTTATCATTAGTTTGTACTATTTCATTTTTAATATTTTTTGTATCAGTGAACAATAAATTCAGATTTTCCAACTCTTTTATATAAAGTTCAAAATCTGAATAAGGAATATTATTCTCTTTTAAAAATTTATTAACGTTTCGTGTTAAATCTTTTTTCGAAGAGCTCATAATATTCCATAGCTTTGCCGCATAACCCTCAAAAGAAATAACTTGCTTTGTTTTTTCATTGCGAATATACGTTCGGTAAGAGCATTTAGCACTATTTAGGGGATTTTTTAGGGGGGGGGTAAAACAATAAAAACTCGAAGATATCCAATCCGGAATAATTAAATTATTGCAAATTGAATTTAACAGCATTGTCCACCGCCGGATGTACAGGTACTGTATATCGTGCAAGGATTTTTTTTAGAATTTGATTTTATGGTTTTAATTTGTTTATTAACCAATTCTAACTTTGATTTTTCTTTCTTAATCATATAAAACTTCCTCATTAAAAATTATTTTCTTTTTTAGTGTAACATAATTTACGCTATCTGTAAATTTGTTTGAATATTATATTGACTACAGATTATTAATTGACAATATGCCTTTATTTGCATAAAAATAATCATGTAATAAAAATAGGAGAAAATATGAAAGCAGTTGCTGTTAACGGTAGCCCCAGGCAAGACGGAAATACCGAAATAATGTTGAATAAAGTGCTTGAAACGGTTGCAAAACACGGGCATGAAACAAATTTAATTCAAATCGGGGGTACAGATATCCATGGTTGCCGTGGTTGTTGGGCATGCAAAAAACTTCAAAACCGTAAATGTTTTTTTAATGATGATATATTAAATGAAATTTTAGAAGAAGTTTATACCGCTGATGCTATTGTATTAGGTACTCCGTCTTATTTTTCCGATATGACACCTGAACTTAAAGCCTTTATTGATAGAGCAGGAGTTGTCGCATTAGGTAACGGAAAACTTTTTAAACACAAAATCGGAGCTGCGGTTGTAGCTGAAAGACGTGGCGGAGGAAGCAGTATTCAAGCAAGTATTCATCACATGTTTTTGATGTCAGAAATGATAATTCCGGGGTCAACTTATTGGAATTTCGGTTTCGGCTGCGATAAAGGCGAAGTTGCTAATGATTGCGAAGCAATGGCAAATATGGAAAATTTAGGTGAAAATATTTGCTTTTTGTTAGATAAATTAAATAAATAACTCTTTACAGAATATGTTTATTAATATAAAATTGATAACGGATATCAATTATGAATTATTCAAGACAACGAGAAATAATTTTAGATACATTAACGAGAAATGCCATACATCCTACGGCAGAGGCTTTGCATAAAATTATTAAGGCAGAAAATCCTGATTCTAACATTGGTATTGCAACTGTTTACAGAAATCTTAAAAAGATGTCTGACAGAGGAACGATAAAACGTATAGATGGGTTAGAGGAGTCCGAACACTTTGATCATAATACCCACGAGCATTACCATTTTATGTGTAAAAAGTGCGGACGGGTTTTTGATATTGATGCAAGTGTTGCCCCGATGGTTGCTGATAATGTTCAAAAACAAACGGGTTTTCTTGTTTCGGATTATGATATTGCAATTCACGGTATTTGTAAAGATTGCCAAGAAGAGTAAGTCATAAGGTGATTGATATTTACGATTATTTCTTATATTAATATGAAAAAGGAGACAATTATGGATAATTATGTTTGCACGGTGTGCCATTATGTTTATGAGCCGAAAGATAACGGAAATGTATCATTTGAAGATTTACAGGATGATTACGTTTGTCCTCTTTGCGGTGTTGGTAAAGAATTCTTTAAAAAAGAAGAAAAATAAAATATTTTATACACCTAAAATCGGCAGGCTTTCGTAGACGCCGATTTTTTTGTACTCAAAATTGGGGTTTTCCGTTACTATTATTTGGGCTAAAAATGCACCTAAAATTGCTTCAAGTTGTGCTACAGCCAACATATTAACAGGTAATTCCCTCATATTATATTTTATTCTTAGTGTATCCTGAAGTGCCTTGCAATCAATCGGAGTTCTTGCTTTATATGCGTAACAATTTCCTATAAATTCTTTAAGGTTATCTATATCATATCTGAATATATCAATTCCGTTTTCGCTTAATTCCTTAAAGTAGTCGCAACCTCTTGTTGAAAAACGGTTTGCCCAATCATCAACATTTTTAATCTTTTCTTCAAAATTTACAATGTCATAAGTTCTTGAATTATATTTCCATTTACTGCTAATCATTGTTGCATTTTCGGGAACTGAAACCAATATAACAGCATTTTGTTTGGCAGGAAATTTATCTAAGAAATATTTAACATCTGTCATTGAAAACAGTTTATCTAACGTAATAATTTTTAAATTTCTGTCTAACACTGCTACAGCTGACTCAATAGTGCTGATTCCGCCAAGAGAAATACCTATAAATGTAATTTTTTCTTCTTTATTTTTTATAATATCCATAAAATAAATCTTTGATTTTATGATACTATTTTATTACAGGAAGTTGCTGTTAGCAAATGTTAAAAATGGAGAGCAAAATATGTTCAGTATAGATAAAGATGCAATTATAAACTCTTTAGATAATCTTTTTAAACCTTCTGTATTGGTTATAGGTGATATGGCAATAGACGAAATGGTTTACGGAACAACTGACAGAATGAGCAGAGAGGCTCCCGTCCTTATTTTAAGACATTATGATACTAAAATTATTTTAGGTGCAGCTTCAAATGCCGCTCACAATATTGCGACTTTAAATAACGGAAAAGTCAGCGTTATCGGTACTTATGGTGATGATTATTACGCACCTGTTCTTTTAAACTCTTTTAAAGAAGCAGGTGTTAATACTCAATATATGGTAAAAGATTCTTCAAGAGCTACTACCGTAAAAACAAGAATTTCAGGTTCTTGCTTACAATCTGTTACACAACAAATTGTAAGAATAGACAGAGAAACAAAAGAACCTTTATCGAAAGAAATTGAAGATAAAATTATTGAGCAGACCGAACTTGCTATTCCTAAACATGATGCGGTAATTCTTTCCGATTACCATATCAGTTTGCTGACTCCGAGAGTAATTTCAAAGACTATAGAATTGTGCAAAAAATATAACAAAATTATAGTTGTCGATTCTCAAAAAGATTTAGACAGATTTCAAGGAGTTACGTCCATGACTCCTAACCAGCCTGATAGTGAAAAATTTGTCGGTTTTTATATTAATAATGAAGAAACGCTTAAAAAGGCCGGAGAAGTTATGCTTGCAAAAACAGATGCGGAGTCAGCTTTAATTACGCTGGGCGGCAATGGGATGGCATTATTTGAGAAGAACGGCAACTTTGTGAAAATCCCTGTATTTAACAAAAAGGATGTTTTTGATGTTACAGGTGCAGGTGATACGGTTGTTGCGACATATACACTTGCAATGGCTGCAGGTTTTTCTAAAAAAGATGCTGCAATACTCGGTAATTTGGCGGCAAGTATTGTAATAAGATATTTCGGTTGTGCAACT
>CAYYPD010000027.1:0-27533 GCA_964473445.1 uncultured Muribaculaceae bacterium | reverse complement strand
TGATTTGCCAAGCTGCGCATCAGTAGATATGTTTGAAGCTGAACCTGAATTAATGGCTTATGGAAGAAACGGCGAAGAAAAAACTCCTCAAGGTTGGACTGATATCAGAATGTTTGAACCTTGGGCAGATGAAGCAGAAAGAACATTGAATCCTGCTTTAATGGAAATGCATAAACAATTTGTTGATTCTTGTATTGATTTAGGTATTGACGGAATCAGAGCCGACGTAGCAAGAGCGAAACCTACTGAATTTTGGGATGAATTAATTTCATATTCACATAAAAAAGATCCCGAATTTGCTTGGTTAGCAGAAAGCTATACTTATGAAGATGCTTCTCCGCAAATTAATATGAACTACGATAGACCTGAAGATGCTTTAAGAGCAGGATTTGACAGCTATTATGGTCAATATCATATCTTTCACGAATGGTTAACTGCAAAAGAATTATTCAACTACGTCAGAGAAAATATTGATATGTCACATAACCTTGAAAAAGGCAAGTCATTAATCGGTTCTTTCGGAACTCACGATGATGTATCTATTATGAATCATGGCGGAGTTACATTTACAAACTTAGTTTCAGGTTTACAAGCAACATTACCGATGTTAAACCCATATTATTTTGACGGTTATCAATCAGGTGATGATTACTTATATGACTTTGAAGGAACAAATGATTCTCAAACAGATACAGACTCTACAGAATGTACTGTTCACAAAGGTAAACCGGATCTTTTCAACTTCTCAAGACCTTTAATCGGCAAACATCCTGAATGTGGCGATTTTATGAAAAACACTCTTGATGTAAGAGAAAATGAAAAATACCGTGATATCATTGAAAAAGGCTCATTTATTCCGCTTCCTGTTGCAGAAAATAAAAATGATAAGATTATAGCATTTGCTCGTCACTTAAACGGCAGAACATTACTTGTTGTAGCAAACAGAGATGTAAACTCAAGACAAGACGGAATTATAAACATCCCCGGATTAAAAGGAACTCAAAAATTAACAAACTTGTTCAAATCATACGGTGATAGCAGTGAATTCCAAGTTTCAGACGGTAAAATTGCTACAGACCTCGGTGCAGGAAGAATTCATTTATTTGAAATCGATACTCCTTACATTGAAAAAGTCGGTTTGGAAGTTTTACAACAAAAATAGCAGTCCGAAAAATGAAAGTTTCTTTTAAACAAAATATAATAAACAACCCGAGCTACAGAAGTCCGCAAAAAGTTGAAAGTAAACAACCTTCTGTAAAAGAAGATTACGATACTTTTGTTATTAAAAACTTGTCATCACGCACAAAAAGTGTCGTAAAAGTTTTAGCAGGCATTGCGATTGCGGTTAATGTTATTTATTTTACATTGAAAAGAAATAACAATATCGAAAAATTCAATCAAGCAAAAGTAGATTTTGTTGCTGACGTTTTGAAATCAAAAGAACGAAAAAATCCGCCTCAACTTGCAAATGTTGTTTTTGATACGGCAATGAAAGAAGCGAGAGCTGAAGTCTTTAAGTATTAGACTTTTAATTTTGTTCCATTAATTTAACGCCTGAACTTGTACCAAGCCTGTCAGCACCTGCATTAATAAGAGCAAGAGCTTTTTCTCTGTCTTTAATTCCGCCGGACGCCTTTATCCTGACATTTGAATTTTTAAGTACTTCGTGCATAAGTTCAATATCCTCAACTTTTGCCCCGACACCGTTTTTTACAAAACCTGTTGAAGTTTTCGCAAAATCAGCCTTTGCGTTAATTATAAGTTCACATGCCTTTTTAATTTCATCTTTAGTAAGTAAATCGGTTTCAATAATTACTTTCAACGGGGTTGTTCCGCATGCTTTTTTAACGGTTTCAATATCTTTTTGAGTATAATTATAATTTTTATCTTTTATTGATTGAACATTTATAACCATATCAACTTCATCTGCACCATCTTCAATAGCCTTCTGAGCTTCAAATGCTTTAACTTCACTTATACAGCTGCCTAAAGGAAATCCGACAACGGTTACAACTTTTACATCAGTACCTTTTAAATATTCTTTTGCAAATTTAACGTTTACACCATTCACACAAACTCCCTTGAATTTGTGCTTTTCAGCTTCATCAAATAACTTTAAAAGTTCTTCTTTTGTCGCATCCTGTTTTAAAAGTGTGTGTTCAATATAATTGTTTAATTCCATAATTACCTTATACTTTCCAGCATTTGAACCGTTTTAAATCTTTTTGGAGAATAATATTCAATATAGTTTCTCATTAAATTAATACAAATATCACATATTTTTTCATTAACCAAATCATCATACTTAGTGTGAGTTGTAAAGTTCTCTTTTAAAATTGTATTAAGAAATTCAAGAACTTTCGGATGAACTTGAGTCTTTTTGCCGATATTTTCCGCACATTTTTCACAGAAAATTCCTCCCTGCTCTATTGAAAAATATATGTTGCCTTCTTTTGGTGTACTTGAACATTTTATACAATTTTCAAGTTCCATTGAATAGCCTGTAATATTCATAATTTTAAGTTGAAATTTCAAAACACATAACATAACAAGTTCTTTTTTTTCTGCTTTTGAAATTTCTTCCAAAAACGTATAGAACAAATTATAAATTTCCTTACTGTTAGGGTCGTTTTCCGCCCCAAAGTTTGAAACTATTTCAGCACAATAAAGCGAATAGAACAACTTATTCATATCCTGTCTTAGGTTAAAAAAAGTGTTCAACGCTTCCGCTTGGCAGATTGTATCAAGATTTCTTCCTTTGTTAAGCATGAGTTTATTTGCAACCAATAAATCCATTCTTCCGCCAAGTTTACTGTTCAGTTTTTTTATACCTTTAGCAACCCCACGTATTAACCCTTTTTCTTCCGAATACATAACCATAATCTTATCAGCCTCACTGATATTATATGATTTAAGGTTAATAACATTAGTAGTAAATTGTTCTTTCATTTTAGAAATCCATTTTACCGCTGCCCGAGTATACCCCTCTAATATAGTGCATAAGTTCATTCGGACTGTCAGAGTGTTCCAGTGCCACTTCTTTGGATATCAAACCTTTTTGATATAAATCATAAAGAGAAATATTAAAGGTTATCATATCATTATAAGCACCTTTTTGAACAAGTTTATAAATTTCTTCAAGCTCGTCTTTTAAAATAAAATCTTTAATGGTTGAAGTTGAGAAAAGAATTTCGCAGGCAGGAATTCTGCCCTCTCCCGAGACTTTCGGCAATAATTTTTGTGAAATAGAGCCTCTGAATACTTCTGCAAATTGACTTCTTACAGTTTCTCTTTCGTTCGGAGCAAAGAAACTCAAAACACGGTTAATGGTCTGTATTGCATTAAATGTGTGCAACGTAGCAAAAACCAAGTGTCCTGTTTCAGCTGCGTGCAATGCACTTTGAACAGTTTCCATATCTCTGATTTCACCGATTAAGATAACATCAGGATCTTGACGAAGTGCATATTTCAAACCGTCTAAATAACTTGCTGTGTCAATTCCGATTTGTCTTTGAGTGAAAATAGATTTATTACTTTTATAAACGTATTCAATCGGATCCTCAATCGTAACAATATGCTTTTTCTTAGTATTGTTTATATGATTTAAAATTGAAGCAATTGTAGTTGATTTACCTGAACCTGCAACTCCGGTAACAAGAACTATACCGTTATCAAAATGAGAAAATTTTTCAATATTTTGAGGTAAACTTAACTGTTCCAAAGTCGGAATATCATAGGATACCAAACGTATTGTCATTGAGTGATATCCGAATGACATCGCCAAGTTAACCCTAAATCTGCACAGATTTTCGATTTCATAAGGAAAATCCGAATCAAAAGAGTTAAAAATTTTATCTCTCATTGATACAGGTGCCATTATATCAATAGCTTTTATCATATCTTCTTCCGTTACAGGCGGTAATTTGGATTTCATAATTTTTCCGTCTATACGAAAAGCAGGAACTTCACCCACAATAAAATGTAAGTCCGAAGCCTTTAATTCTATTGCTTTTTTCAATAATGTATTTATAGTATAATCATTCATTCTCTTACTCCGATTGCATATTAAAAGTATATTACTTTTTCTACAATAAGAAAACTATTACAAAAAAATTAATATTATGTAATGTTTTTGACTATTACGTCTATTTGTTGTGTAATATAAAATATCTTATAAGGATAAAATCGCGATTAATGTACATAAAAGAACTGGAAATAGATAATTTTAAATCTTTTGCCAATGATGTTACAATACCGTTTTTAAAAGGATTTACGACAATATCGGGTCCAAACGGGTCAGGGAAAAGTAACATTATTGACTCTGTTCTGTTTGCACTGGGGCTTGCCAGTGCAAGAAACTTGCGTACGGAGCAACTTTCAGATTTTATTTCCACTCATACCAAAAAGAATGAAGCCTTTGTTAAAGTTGTTTTTGAACCTGAAAACAACGAAGAAGAAACCGTTACGGTAGCAAGAAAAATCAGAAAATCTTCTCAAGGCTTTAACAGTGTTTATTATCTCAATGACCAGATTTCAACTTTGACTGATATTCACACAAAACTTGAAAAATATCGTATTACGCCAAACAGTTACAACGTTATGATGCAAGGCGATGTTATGAGTATCACTAATTGTTCGACCATTGAAAGAAGAAAGATTATTGATGAAATTGCAGGTGTTGCAGACTTCAACAGAAGAATAGAAAAAGCCCAAGCAGAACTTATGACCGTTGAAGAAAGGGTTGAAAATGCAAACCTTATCCTGACGGAAATTGAAGCGTCTATTGAAAAGCTTGCCAAAGAAAAAGAAACAGCTTTAAAATATCAAAAATTAAAGACCGAAAAATTTCAATTAGAGAGCCAAATCACAACAGTTAAATTCTTTGATTTAAAAAGAAACTTAGAACTGACTCACCAAAATATTTTAGATGCTAATAAAAGAAAAAAAGAAGAAGAAGCAAAACTAAAGAAACTCGAAATTTCTCTTGCGGAAATAAGAAAAAAATATGCGAAAATTTCAGAACTGGTAAAAAGTAACGGGGAAGCTGAACAAATTGAAACAAAAAAACGTCAGGAAGAATTAAAAGGACAAGTTTCAAGAAAAGAGCTTTCCATCAGTTCTGCCGAAAAAACAATTCATGACAATTTAAAGACAATTGAAAACGCTAAAAACGGAATAGAAAATCACAATAAAAAAATTGCCGATACCGAATTAAAAATTCAAGATAAAAGAGCAGAAATAAAACAAATTGAAGATAATATTAAAATTCAGGAAGAAGAACTGAAAAAGATATTAGAGGAAGTTTCAGGTCTTAATAAAAATGCCGATAAGCAAATCGAAGAAAGAAACAACCTTAAAAAACAACTTGAAGAGCTAAAAGAGCAAGAATGGAACATAAAAAATGCTTCAATTCCGCTTGAAACAGAATTAAATACAAGCAAAAAAGAGCTTGATAAAGCCCAAAATGCGTTAAAAGAATTGAAAAATTTCAAAGCAAACTTTAAAGATAATCAAGACAGATTAAGTTTACAAGTTCAAGACCTTACAAAAGAACAAGGCGATTGTAAAATAGCCCAAGAAAATGTAATGTATGACCTTGATAAAAATAAAAATGAGCTTTCGGATTTAATGCATGATATTCAGGTTTCTCAAAAACAAATGCTAACACTTGAAGCTCAAAAGAATGCTTATGAAGAAATCAACTTAGGACGTGCAATTGACAGCATTTTAAGGGCAAAGATAAAAGGTGTACATGCCCCGCTCCTGCAATTAGGAAGCGTTGACAAAGAATATTCAACCGCACTTGAAGTCGCTATGGGCGGAAGAATGAAAAATATTGTTGTAGATGATGAAGATGTTGCAAGAGTATGTATTGAATACTTAAAATCTGCGAGGGCAGGAAGTGCTACATTTTTACCGTTAAACAGAATGAAAAAAGCTCCAAGCAGTTTAAAAATGCCGAGAGAAAAAGGAGTTGTAGATTACGCAATTAATCTGCTTGATTTTGATGACAAATATTTAGACGCATTTTTCTATGCTCTTGGAGATACATTAATCGTTGAAGATTATGACAGTGCAAAACGATTAATAGGAAAATATCGTTTGGTTACGCTTGACGGAAGTTTATTTGAAAAATCAGGTGCAATTACAGGCGGTGACAGACGTGATACAGGCTTAAAGTTTAGCCAAAACCAAGATGAAGAGCTTGTAAAATATAAAAAACGCTTTGCAGAACTTCAAAATCAATATGCTTCTTTAGAAAATAAAAGAAGAGAACTCGAACAAAAGCAAGATAAAATCAGAAGAAACTATTCTGAAACAATGACGGCACTAAACAGTGCTAAAATTGAGCTGAATAATCTTAATAAACAAGCTGAAAGCAACAAACAAAACATTTTAGATTGCGAAAAAGCAATAAAAGAAAATGAACCGAAAATAAAAAATATTGAAAATAAACTGGAAAAATATGAAGGTCAGCTTGTTGATATAAATGATAAAATGCTTGTACTTCAAGATAAAATTGCGGAAGTTGAAGCAAAAATGACTGAGGGCGAACTCAAAAAGCTCAAAGAAATGACTGCTAACATTGAAGCAAAAATTAAAGAATATCAAAACGATATTTTAAGAGCTAACAATTCAATATACAGTTTTGAAAAAGATATTGAGTTTAACAAAGATTTAATTAAAGCAAAAGAAGAACAAATCCAAAAGTTACTGCAAGATAATGAGATTGCGGAACAAGATAAAGTAAACTTTAAAGATGAAATCAAAGTATTAAATGCACAGGTTAATGAACTTGAAGAAAAAATTAAAGAACTTGGTGCAAAATTACTTGAATTGCAAAAACAAAGAGATTTAGTTCACGATGAACTGTTGAGTTCCGAAACGGAAAAGAACAAAATTACCAATGAAATTGAAAAGTTAAGTGAACAGGTAAATTCTTTCATCACAAGAAGAAAAGAACTTGAACCGCAGCTTGAAGAAATCAGAGAAGAATTAAAGAAAAATGAAATTGATATAAATTCTTTAATTCCGACAGAAATTTCAACGGAAGAAATTACAGGAAAAATTCAACATTTACAAAAGCGCATGGAAGAAATGGAACCTGTAAATATGCTTGCCATTCAAGCCTATGATGAAGTAAAAGCAAGACAAGAAGAGAAAAAAGCTCAAATTGAAACACTTACAAACGAACGCAAAGATATCTTAGAGAAAATGAACGGATATGAACAGGTTAAGAAAGAAACGTTTATGAAAACATATAACAATATAAACGATAATTTCAAAGATATTTTTGCAAAACTTTCAGAGGGAGAGGGAACACTGATGTTAGAAAGTCCCGAAAACCCGTTTGAAGGCGGTTTAACAATTGAAGCTCAACCGAGAGACAAGAAAAAACAAAAATTAGGGGCAATGTCAGGCGGAGAAAAATCGCTCACTGCATTAGCATTGGTATTCGCAATACAAAAGTATTTGCCGGCTCCATTTTACGCCCTTGATGAAGTTGACGCTAACTTAGACGGTATCAATGTTGAAAGATTAGCGGAAATAATTCAAGAACAGGCAAAAAATACGCAATTTATAGTAGTTAGTCATCGTAAACCTATGATAGAATCAGCTAATAGGACAATAGGTGTAACTCAAAAAGAACATGGAAAAACTCACGTTACGGGCGTGAAATTTAGAGACTAAAATAAATGTTAAATCCAAAGGAAACAGACAATTTTTATATTCAAGGGGATAAGGAGGCTTATACACAAGGTTCCGAATTTAATGTGGAAAGTATTTTGGACACTCCATCGGAAGAACTTGACGGAATTGAAATTCTTGTTCAAATGGCAAAACAAGGAAAACTTGACCCTTGGAACATTGATATTGCAGATATTGCAGATAAATACATGCTTCATCTTGCACAAAGTAAATATAACAATTTAAGAACGAGCGGAAGGGCATTGTTCTTCTTAGCGGTTTTGTTAAAGATGAAATCAAATGTTTTAGTAGGGTTAGACCCTTTGTCTTTTGAACCTCAAGAAGACGTAAACCCCGAGTATGACGACAATGACGATTCACGTTTTAATGAAGATTTATATGATTACCCTGATAATGTTATCCCGATTGATGATATTATCCAAAGAAGAACAAGTGTTAAGTTAAACAGAAACAGGGTTGTTACATTAAAAGATTTAATCAGACAACTTGAATTTTATGAACAACTTGAAAAGAAACAACAAATTCAAGGAAGAATAGAAAGAGCTCAAAGAAGACATGTCCGAAACTACGGAAGAATGTCCGCAGATGATATTATCAACCTTGCACACGAAGAATACATTGAAAGCAGTATTAAAATATTACATGAAAATCTTGTTCATATATTTGAAAAAGAAGAAAGAGTTGAACTGAATACTCTGACAATGTTAGGGTTAGATAAAGTATCAGCTTATATTGCCTTGTTATTTTTAACAGCTGAAAGTGAATTTGATTTAGAGCAAGAAGAATTTTATTCTGACTTGTATGTTGTTAAAGGGAAATCCCCCAAAAAAGAGTCTGTGGAGCAAAGTGCATAGATGAGTAATACTGATTTAAAATCAAGAATAGAAGCTGTATTATTTTTAACGGGTAAAGCCGTAACTCTAAAAGAAATTGCAGAAATTCTGAAAGCGGAAGAAACCGAAATTGAAGATTCAATGTTAGAACTGATTATGGACTATTCTTCAAGAAACGGAGCGTTAGAAATTGATGATGAAAACGGGTATATTCTTCAAGTAAGAGATGAATATATGGATATAGTTGAAAAACTTTGCCCTGTAGATATATCAAATGCGGTATTAAAAACTCTTACGGTAATTGCATTAAAAGAACCGATAAGACAATCCGAACTAAAAGAGTTCAGAGGAGCAAGTGCCTATGAACATGTTCAAGAGCTTGTTGATAAAGGTCTTGTAAGCAGAAAAAAAGACAAAAACGGACGTTCATATAACTTGAAAACGACACCAAAATTTGAGGAATATTTTAAAATAAAAGGGAATTCCGAATTATTATCAAGACTTGAGATGAATAAATTATCGGAAATCTTGGAATTAAATAAATAAAAATAGAAATAAAGGAGAACTTCATGGAAAACGAAAACATTCCCGAAGAAGATGAAAGAATGCAGGAAGACACAAGTTCTGACAGAGAATACAAAGAAGAACCTAAAAAAAGAAAACAAAACATGGCTCTTTCTTTAGTAATTTTTGGTATTTTACTGCTGCTTATCATAGGAGTAATGGTTACGCTTAAACACTTTATGCCTCAATACATGATGAGCCAAGGTAAAAAATACTTAGAAATCGGAAATTATGAAAAAGCTCTTCAAAACTTTGAAAATGCAGAAAAAGGGATTCCTTATGATAATGAACCGGTATATTATAAAGCACTGACATTATCCAAAATGCCGCCATCTTATGATACGCAAAAAGCGTTATTTGAAATCTCTCAGTTGGAAGATTGCGACAAAGCAAGTGAATTAGCTGAAAGAAGTTTATCAGAAATGCGTAACAGCATTGATGTACAAATAGGTCCTAACTATGTAGATAACGTTTTGTACGAAGATAAACTTATCAGATGGAATAATTCAGGTTCTATCAATTATTCAATTTCTTCATTAAGAGAATTGCCAAAAGAATACTATGATGCAATTCACCAAGCATTCAGAAATTGGCAGCAAGCTACAAACGGAGAAATTATTTTTAAAGAAACTCAAACTATCCAAAATGCACAAATTAATATTACATTTAGAGATAATTTTGTAAAGTCAAACAGTACAGATTTTGACCCTGAGAAATACGGTATTGTTATACCTGATTTCAAAGACAGCACACTAAACAAAATGGATATAAACCTAAAATATAAAAACAATGCAGGAAACCAATTCACTTATGATCAAATGGTTTCTTTAGCAGAACACGAAATCGGGCATGCTTTAGGTTTATGGGGACATAGTGCAGACCCTAACGATGTTATGCACTTCTCCGGTGATTATGTAAATGATAAAACTTTCAATAAACCTATCTCAGAAAGAGATTTGAATACATTATTATTCGTTTACAAAATGATTCCCGATGTTATCGATAGACCTCTTTCACAAGACCAATATAAAAACATGTTTTATCATGGTGCTATCACATACTACCCCGGAAAAAACTTTGAAATGGAAGTTCAAAGATTAATTTCACAATTAAGAGGGGATAGAAGAAACTTAATTATATGGGTAGATTTAGCACTTAATTACGCATATAAAAAACAATACCAACGCTCAAATTTCATTTTACATAAGGTATTACCGTTAACATCAACTGATTTTCAAAACCAACATGTAATTTTGTATAACTTGTCTGTTAACTATTATAAAATGAGAGAATACAAAACCTCTGAAACATATCTTCACTATGCAACGGCATATCAAAGAGATTTTTCAACCGACTTACTTGAAGCCTTTTTGGATTACAGATTGCAACGTGAATCTTTAGCAATTGAAAAATTACTGGAACTACGCAAATTGAACAAAGACAATATTGATATAGCTTTGAAATTAGCAGAAATATATCACTTCCAAAAAAATACAAAAGCTGAAAAAGAAGCTATCGCATACTTACTTAAATACAACCCAAAAGCAAAAAATGACAGAAGAGTTAAGAAGTACAGATCTCTTTTAAAGAGCGATTTCAGATAATTAATATATGGCAGTTAAGTCGTATTCTACAGCTCCCGTAATTTTAACGGTGATTATATCACCCGGAATTACGGGAGTTTTAGTATTTATATATACAAACCCGTCAACTTCCGGTGCGTCTTTATATGAGCGAGCAACTGCAAGCCCATCTTCATTGATATTTTCAACTATACAATCAATTTTTTTTCCGATTAATTTTTCGTTTAATTCCTTAGAAACAGTTTGTTGTAATTTCATCAAAGCATTTCTTCTTTGTTTTTTTACCTTTGCTAAAATCTGCGGTTTCATAGAATATGCTTTTGTATTTTTTTCTTTTGAAAATTCAAATACACCAAGTCTGTCTATTTTCATTGTTTTTATAAAATCATATAATTCTTGAAAATCTTCTTCTGTTTCAGTCGGATAACCAACTATAAAAGTTGTTCTTATTGCAACTTTCGGAATGAATTTACGGATTTTTCTTATTAATTTTTTATAATCCATTTTGGGTCGATTCATTGCTTCCAGCATATTTTGACTGACGTGTTGAAGCGGAACATCAATATATTTAACAACCTTATCCAAATTATTAATTGTTTCCAACAGTTCATCATCCAATAATGACGGGTATGTGTACATAATTCTTATCCAGCTGAGTTCTTCTATTTTATTTAACTCGATAAGAAGTTCTTTTAAGCTCGGTTTACCGTAAATATCTTTGCCGTAACTTGTTGTATCTTGTGCAATTAAGACTATTTCAGATGTGCCTTTTGAAGCCAATTCTTTAGCTTCTGCAACTATATTCTCAATTTTTCTTGAATGATAATTTCCTCTTAATTGAGGTATTATGCAATAACCGCAATTAAAATCACAACCGTCGGCAATTTTTATATAAGAGCTTGCCCCCATTGTAATTTGCTGGCGTTTTACATCCTCAGGATAATAATATTGAGGATTTTTGTTTACTTCATATTTTATTTGTTTATCTTTAGTAACCTTTTTTACAATGTCAACAATCTTATCTATATCAGAAGTTCCGACAAAAGCCAGTGCTTCAGGAATTAATTTTTGAAGTTCCTTTTGATATTTTTGAGAAAGACAACCTGCTATAATTATTTTCTTCCCTGCATTTATCATTTCAAAAATTGATTCAACAGATTCTTTTTCTGCGTCATGAATAAATGAGCAAGTGTTGATAATTACAACATCCGCTTTTGTTTCATCAAGTGTAATTCTATAACCGCTTTGTGCCAATTTTCCAAGCATTAACTCTGAATCCACAAGGTTTTTTGCACATCCGTGGCTTATTAAAGCTATTTCTCTCATTATTTTGTCTTTCCGTAAATTTTTATACCATTCTCTTCTTGTAAAAGTTTATATTCCTTATTTATCATCTCATAAAAATTTTGAGCGTAATCTATTCCAAAGAATCTGCTTCCGTATTCCGTATTATCAATCGGAAGCAAAATATAATAATCAGGCCTGTTTTCAGCAAAATGTAAAATAATTTTTTCTTCACTAAAAACATCTTTATAAAATAAAGGATTCAGGTTGTAATAAAAATCATCTCCCTTTATATCCGTAATAAAGTTTAAAATGCTGCCCTCAGGAAGTACAACCGTCTGGTCTGACTTATTTTTCAACATAAAATCAGTACAATATTTTATAATATTACCCTCTTTGGCGTATGTATAAATATTTCCCTTGGAAGTATTAAGAAGAAAGTTTTTATATTTTAAAGATAAAAAGTCATTTGATGCAAACTGAAAAATAAAAAGTAAAAGGATTATTGTTGTAATATTTTTTGCAAGTTTCTTTTGGGTAACTAAAACAACTGTAGCAATTAAACATACGGGTAACAAAAATGCTCCCATGTGATTAACATTTAAAAATAAAAAAGACTTAAAACAAGCCAATATGGCACATAAAAGGAATATAAATAAAGATTTATTTGAATATATTTTTTTTAAATTTAATAAAAACAATACAAGGTTCAATATCGGCAAAAATCCTAATAATGAATATATTCCGCCATTTAAGACAGCTGATAAATATTGTGTTTTATCAAAATAAACTCCAAACTTGGAAAAGAATATCTTCATCGTCGGAGCATTTAACATTGAAGCAAACATTTCTATATTATTTTTTAAATCAACAAAATTAAAACCTTGAAGTACCAAAATTCCATAACTGAAAAACGGCACTAATAAAAAACTAATCAACGCTTTTATTATATTTTTTATCCCGATTGGTTTTACAAATATAAACGCATACAAGATTACAAACGGATATAGCATGAATTCATACTTGTTTGAAATACTCAGTCCCGCAAAAAAACAGCCTAAATAAGCATAATGATATCCGTCCTCAGCTTTCAAATATTTTATTAAATATAACAATGACAATAAAAAGGATGATAAAGCATAAACTATTGCATAAGAATATGTGATATTTGAATTATATAAAAATGTATTATAAACAAGTGAGAAAATTATTAGTGTTGAAATTATAAAAGACAGACTCTTTGACAAGAATTCTCTTGAAATTAAAAAAATTGAAACAGTTATAATCAACGAATTTATAACACCTGCAATATAAAGAGTTTTAAAACTCTGTCCGAAAATCAAAAACAATAAAGCATTAAACTGATAAGAAAAAGCCCCGTAAATATTATAAAGATTTTTATATAGAATACCGCCATTCAATATTTGCTGCGGAAGATAAAATTCCCTGCCTGTATCAATAAGAAACAACCCTTGTTTCAGAAAAAAGAACGGCAAAAGCACAAAGAATAAAAAGCATAAGATACTTATTAATCCCAAATCACTTTTTAAAAACTTGTTCATTATTGCCCCTTGTCAAAAGACAACGTTAATTGAGGAACATCAGGAACATTTTGTTTTGATTTTCTTGAAGATAAATCTTTTGTATAATCTTTTTGCATTCTTGTCATAAGAGTTTCAGCTTTTGAAACAACCGAATTAGGCAAACCTGCCATTTTTGCAACTTGAATACCATAACTTTTGCTGGCTGAACCCGGGACTACTTTTCTTAGGAATTGAATTTCGCCGTTTTCTTCCGAAAGAGTAATTCTGTAATTTTTAATTTGCTCTATTGACTTAGGCATAACGTTTAATTCGTGATAGTGAGTTGCAAATATAGTTCTTGCCTTAATCTTTGTTGCAATATATTCTGCAACCGCCCAAGCAATTGCAACACCGTCATAAGTTGAAGTACCTCTGCCTATTTCATCAAGCAGAATCAAACTTTTTTCCGTAGCACTGTTTAAGATGTAAGCGGTTTCATTCATTTCCACCATAAAAGTTGATTGTCCCAAAGATAAATCATCAACAGCACCGACTCTTGTAAAAATTTTATCAACAATACCTATTCTTGCATAAGAAGCAGGAACAAATGACCCGATTTGAGCTAACAGAACAATCAGGGCATTTTGTCGCATATATGTTGATTTACCTGCCATATTAGGACCCGTTAAAATCATAAATTGAGTATCGGTGTAATCAGTTGTATCAGCAACTAATTTTAAATCGTTTGGAACATATTGCCCCATTTGCAAGATTTTTTCAACAACAGGATGACGTCCGTCCTTTATATACAACTCATTTGAGTCTCCTATTTCAGGTTTAACATAATTTGATTCAATAGCTACAGTTGCAAAAGATACCAAAACATCAAGTTTTGAAAGGAAATGGGCAGCTTGTTTTATGTCATCAGCATAGAATTTTGAGTATTCTGCTAAATCTGCATAAATTTTTTGTTCTAATTCAAGTGTTTTAAATTGAGCCGAAAGTACATCATTTTCGTGTTTTCTCAACTCTTCCGTCATGTATCTTTCAGCATTTGTAAGGGTTTGCTTTCTGATGTAGTTCATCGGAACTTGAGCAAGATTAGACTTTGTAACTTCAATAAAGAAACCAAAGTTACGATTATAGCTAACCCTTAAATTTTTTATTCCCGTAAGTTCTTTTTGTTCCGCTTCAAAATTTTTAAGCCATTCTTCTCCGCCGGTTAAAAGACTCCTAAAATAATCCAAATCACTATTTACGTTATCTTTAATAACATTTCCGTCTTTAATGCTTACAGGTGAATCTTCATTTATTGTTCTTGCTATGTTTGAGGCAAATTCCATAAGTTGATTTAAGTTTGGAGCAAAATCAGATAAATAATCATTTCCGAATGAAGCTAAGACAACTTTAACATTAGGGAACATCGATAACGTTTCTTTTAAGGAAAGGAAATCTCTCGGAGAGATTGACCCGTTGCTTAATTTTACAGATAATCTTTCAATATCTGACATGCCGGAGAGAAGATTTGTAATCGTAATTCTTCCTGTCGGATTATTGATAATAGCTTCAACAGCATTTTGTCTGTTTTTAATTTCTGTAATATTTTTAACAGGTTGAGTAATCCAATTTTTCAATAGTCTTGAACCCATTGGAGTTTTAACTTTATCTATTGCCCACAATAAACTGCCGTATTTTGATTTATCTCTTGAAGTTTGTGTTAACTCAAGGTTTCTTCTTGTTGCAGAATCAAGAGATAAGTAATCTGAAATTGTGTATGGTTTTATAACATCAAATTTAGGAAGCACGCCTTTTTGTGTTTCCAAAAGATAATCAATAACTGCACAAGCTGCCATAAAAGCAGGCTTAAATTCACTGTAACCAAAGGCTTCCAATGAAACAACATTAAACAACTTTTTTATATTTTCAACTGCTCTGTTTTCATCAAATGCAGATACGGACATTTTTGTACACATATACATTGATGTAATTTCATCAGGTAAGTCGATTTTCTCTTCAGGTACTATCTGAAACGGTGTAAGTTTTAATTTTTTCACAGGAGTCAATATTTCAGACGGCTTAATTCTTGCCAGTTCAGATAATATTTCATCCAAAGTCCCTTTTGTAACATTAAACTCTCCTGTTGAAATATCCGTGTAAGCAAGCCCGAATAAATCTTTATCAACTTGAATAACGGAAGCCAAATAGTTATTACCCGTAGGTTCAAGAAGATTGAGTTCCGTAATTGTACCTGCCGTAATTGTTTTAACAATATCACGTTTAACAAGTCCTTTGGCTTCTTTCGGGTTTTCCAATTGCTCACAGATAGAAACTTTATAATTTTTTTCCAATAATTTAGGAATAAAAGTGTTTAATGCTTTAACAGGAATACCTGCCATAGGAACTTGACCTAAATTTCCACCGTCTTTATGTGTCAAAGTCAAACCGAGTTCACGATTAAATAGAATTGCATCCTCAAAAAAGCCCTCATAAAAGTCTCCCATTCTGTACATAAGAACAACACCTTGACACTTTCTTTTAATTTCAAGGTATTGCTTGAACATAGGCGTAGCTTGTTCAACGTCAACTTCTATACTGTTTGAGTTCTTGATTTCTGCATTTATCATAGTTATACTTAATGTAGTACAAATTTTAACTAATTTCAATTAAAAGCAAACAAATTATAAAGGAGTTTTAATGAAAGGGTGTTTAAGTTTCATAATAAAGACTGTTATAGCAGTTTTGGTATTTTTCGGATTGTTACATTTAGGGGTAATTGACTTTATAAAAAATAAAATTGATGAACACAAAAATATTTCACAAGAAGAAATGGTTGAAAAAACAAAAGATATTATTGATTTATCTCAAATAGATGATGAATATTCCATAGATAAAAATTTAAAAATTCTAAAAAATCGTATGATTATTGCAGAGCATAATGCAAGCGGTCAGAAAATGATTATGATAGAGCCGAAAAATGAAAATTTCTTCACTAAAGAAGATGTTAAATCAGCAGATTTTGAAAAAAAATTGCAGGATATAGCTTCAAAATATAAATATAAAGTTGTAAAAATCGATAATATTAAAGTTCTTAAACAAAGTACATTAAAAGGACTGGAGCAAGAAATTCCGTATGCAAAAGTTGAAGTTGAAATCTCTAATCTTCCGATTAAAGATATGCAAGGTATAGTAGGCATTGCAGAACTTCAAAACGGCAAAAATTTAATAGTTATCTCAATTAACGAAAAAGGTAAATATTCTCAAATTATCACTGATACATTCTACTCTCAGGTTAAACAATGAAAAAAGAATATGAAAAATTAATGAAAAGATGTATTGCCCTTGCAAAAAAAAGTAAAGGCAGAACATCCCCAAACCCTCTGGTCGGAGCGGTTATTTTTGATGATAATTTCAAAATAATTGCCGAGGGCAGGCATGAGTATTACGGAGGAAATCATGCCGAAAGAAATGCCGTTTTTTCAGCGAAAGAAGATTTAAACGGAAAATCAATAATAGTAAATTTGGAACCATGCTCACATTTCGGGAAGACCCCGCCTTGTGCCGATTTATTAATAGAAAAAGGTTTCAAAAGAGTAATATTCGGGATGGTTGACCCTAACCCGATTGTTGCAGGAAACGGAAAAAGAAAACTTGAGAATGCAGGAATTGAAGTTATTGACGGTATACTGGAAAATGAATGCCGAGAACTCAATAAAATTTTTATTAAAAACCATACTAAAAAATTACCTTATATAACAATAAAAACTGCTACAACTCTTGACGGGAAAATAGCCTCCTCAACAGGAAATTCGAAATGGATAACCGACGAAAAATCAAGAAATGAAGTTCAAAAATTGAGAAATGAATATGATTCAATATTGACAAGTTCTCAAACGGTAATAAAAGACAATCCGTCATTAACTTGCAGAATAAAAAACGGACATAATCCCATAAGAATTATAATTGATACCAATTTAATAACTCCACCCGAATCAAAAGTATATAACAACGACGGAACAAGGGTTTTAGTTGTTACATCAAAAAATGTAAATGATGATAGAATAAAAAACTATCCGCAAAACGTTGAATTTATAAAATGCTCATTAAAAAATAATCACGTAGATTTACAAGAAGCAGTAAAAAAACTCTTTGAACTTCGTATAATGAGTATTCTCGTAGAATGCGGAGGAACATTAAACTCTGCATTTATAAAAGAAAATTTAGCGGATGAACTTATTCAATTTGTTGCACCAAAAATCCTTGGGGATAAAACAGGTATAGATTTTGTTGAAGGATTTAATCGCAAAGAAATTTTCATGTGTAACAATCTTAATATCCTATCGACGAAAAAACTAAAAAACGATATAATGATAATTGCTAAATTTACTAAGACGTAAAGGAACATAAATGATAAAAGTCGTAGGAAGCAACTCTCAAAGCCCTGTATTTACTAAAAACATAAATCAAAAAACAAAAAAACAAGACAACTCTTTCACTGAATTTAAAAAAAATTATACCGACAGCTTTATAAAACACTCAAAAGAAACAGCACCTGTACTGCTCGGTGTAACTTCGCTTTGGGCAGCACTTGACTATGGAAGCAGAAAAATACCGATAACAAAAGCAATTAAAAATAATTTATTGTATTTCTTCTTCCCCGTACTTATATTGTCATCAGGGGTACTTGCAGGTATAGATAACAGTAAAACTAATAAGACCGTAGCATAAAAAATTATTTGATATATAATTAAATTACTATGACAAACGATTTATCAGAAAAAGTATATATACTGCAAAAAAATGTATTAGAACTACATAATCTTTTTGAATTGAACATGATAGCAAATCAATCACGCTCGGTTGAAGACTTGCTCTCTAAAGTTGCTTTTTTAATTAAATCTTCTTTATCAATCAAACAAATCAGATTTTTTATCAATAAAAACGGGATTTTTGAAACAAAAAATATTCCATCATCTTATGACTCGGAATACGAGTTTAACTCAGAAAGTGCTCCGTTTCTTCAAAAAGAAACAGATGAACTTATAAAAGTTACAAATCAAGACGGAAGTTATATATATAAATCATTTTGGAATACATATAAACTTCAATCCTTAGAATGTGAATATGTTAAAGTATTTTACAACGAAGACGCACCTTTTTGCATTTGTTCAATAAGCAAAAAAGATGACGGAAGTAACTACACGGAAGAAGATTTTAAATATTTAGACCAAGTTTTCAGTTGTATTGACCCGATTTTACGCAAATTTATTAAATCTAAAGAACAAGAAACTAAAATTTTGGATTTAAACAAAACTTTGCACAATTTGTCAATATTATACAGTATTTCTCAAGCAGTTAACTTTATTGACGATTTAAAAAGGTTAATAAGTGTAATCTTAGATAAAGCAATAGAAACTGTTAATGCCGAAAAAGGCTCGTTAATGCTTTATGATTCTTCCGATAATACGCTCCAAGTTAAAGTTGTTTACGGTTTAAAAGATAAAAAACAAGAGGACGGAATAAACAGCGGAATAATTGAATGTCCAAAAATCTCTACCGATACGGGTATTGCCGGCAAAGTTTATATCGAAAAGAAATCAATCATTACAAATTTAGGTGGTAATGACCCAAGATTCAGCCAAATCGAAACCGATTATAATATTTCCTCTTTAATTTGTGTTCCGTTAATTGCAAAAGGGGAATGTATCGGAATTATTAATATTACAAACAAAAAAGACGGCAAATTATTTAACAAAAAAGACTTGGAATTTGTTGAAGCACTTGCAAATCAAACCGCAATTGCAGTCGATAACGCTCAATTGTATGAACTTGCAACAAAAGACGGTTTAACAAAATTATATATCCACAGACACTTCTATTTCTTATTGGAAGCTGAAATTAAAAGAGTTCAAAGATACCACCACGTTTTATCTTTGTTAATGCTTGATATTGACAACTTTAAAAAAGTAAACGATACTTACGGACACTTAGTTGGGGATATGGTACTTAAAGAAATAGCTTCAACCATTCAAAAAACAATCAGACACGTTGATATCCCTGCAAGATACGGCGGCGAAGAATTTACAATAATACTTCCCGAAACATCAGCCTTTAATGCCCTTATTATTGCGGAAAGATTAAGACAAAGAATTTCTGAAATTGAAGTTAAAGTTGATGATAACACCGTTATTCACCCGACGATAAGTATAGGTGTTGCAGAATACCCAAATGCAGCTGAGGGAATAAAAGAGCTTATTGACTGGACAGATAAAGCCTTATATGAATCTAAAGAAAACGGCAAAAACTGTATTCACATGTATTTTGACGGTCAATTCAGCAGATATCACGCAGACTGAATTTTTTCGTCAAGATTGTAAACAATCGGAAACATTTCGTTAATGTAAAGCATAATTGCAATATAATTATTATAGTAATCATGTTTTAAAGGTGAAAATATTGAAAACTGCAATTTATCCGGGAAGTTTTGATCCGATAACAAAAGGACATTTAGATGTCCTTAAAAGAGCAGCCGATATTTTTGATAAAGTTATAATCGTAGTATCAGTTAACGTTAACAAAAAAAGTTTTTTACCTTTAGAAGACAGATTAAAACTTATAAAAGATGTTTGTAAGGATATTCCGAATGTTGAAGTTGACAGTTTTGACGGCTTAACAATCGAATATGCAAAGAAGAAAAATGCAAATGTCTTAATCAGAGGATTAAGAGCTGTTTCTGATTTTGAATATGAAATGCAGTTATCTCAGGCAAACAGTGCGTTATGCAAAGATATCCACACAGTTTTTTTAATTACAAAACCAAAATACAATTTTATATCTTCGGGAACCGTTCGTGAAATTGCATTGATGAAAGGTGATATTTCAAAATTTGTTCCTGAAACAGTGGCAAAATATTTAGAAGAAAAATATACGAAAGGTTAAAACCATGGACGAATTAAGAGTAAGTCATTTAATAGATGAAGCTGAAGAAATGTTGGATAATAAGTTCCGTGTCGGAAGTTATTGCTTCTTTGTTAATACTGATGACATACAAGATATCTTAGGTAAAATAAAATCAATTCTTCCGGAAGATATAAAAACAGCAGAAATGATACTAAAAAGACGTGATGATATATATATGGAAGCTCAAAGCAGAGCTGACAGAATCATTAGTGAAGCTCAAAATACTGCCGCTAATATGTTAAGCGAATCTGAACTTGTTCGTGCAGTCAGAGCAAAAGCTGCTGAAATTCAAGAGCAAGTTAAACAAAGTTGTGAAGAAATGAAAAACAAAGCTGCTGAAGAATCTGAAGCTATGCGTAAAAGTGCTTATTTAGAAGCTAAACAAACTCGTGAAGGTGCTCAAGCATACGCAGAACAAGTTTTAACTAACTTAGAACGTAACATTGACGAAATTCACAGAATAGTTAGAAACGGTCAAGACTACTTAGCTAATCAAAAAAATCAAGCAGAAGCAGCTAAAAATTTCGCTAACAACTAGTCTTAAAAAGAAATGGAAGATTATTAAAGAGGTATACTGTGGCTGAAAAACTCATGGCAAGAAATGATTCAGGCATGCTAAAAATGCTCCCTCAAAGTATTGAGGCGGAAGAAGCAGTATTAGGAGCTATTTTGGTAAACCCTGCATCACTCGGGAAAATTGTTGAATTTTTAAAACCCGAAAGTTTTTATAAACCTGCTCATAAAATAATATATGATGCAGCATTGGAGTTATTCAGAAAAAGTGAACCTATTGATATTGTTACAGTATCCGAACTTTTAAGAAATAAAGATGAACTTGAAAAAGCAGGCGGAAGAGCTTATATAAACGATTTGGCTTTAAATGTAGTTACAACTGCAAACGTTGATTATTATGCAAAAATTATAAGAGAAAAAGAAATAAAAAGAGCATTAATTAATGCAGGTTCCGAAATTGTTTCAATGTCTTATGAAAACGAAGACACAGGCAGAGTTTTAGATGATGCTCAAAAATTAATTTTTAACATAGCTGCACAAAAAGATACAACTGACTTAATTTCCATTCAAGATTTAGTTGTTTCAAGCTACGAACAAATTGAGTACAGATTTAATAACCAAGATGAACTTACAGGCGTCACAACAGGTTATTATGATTTGAATAATATGACATCAGGTTTGCAAAAATCAGATTTAATTATTTTAGCAGCACGTCCTTCTATGGGAAAAACCGCTTTTGCACTAAACTTGGCACAAAACGTTGCAATGTACGGAAATAAAGGAGTTGCAATATTCTCATTAGAAATGTCAAAGCAACAGTTAGTAACTCGTATGTTATGTGCAGAATCAGAAGTTGATACTCAAAGAATAAAATCAGGACACTTGCAGCCTAAAGACTGGGAAAAACTTATGGAAGCAATGGAACGCTTGTCTGACGCAAGAATTTACATTGATGATACCGCAGGTGTAACAGCTACCGATATTAAAGCAAAATGCCGTCGATTAATGATGGAAGAAAAAGATTTAGGCTTAATTGTAATTGACTACTTGCAGCTTATGGAAGGCGGCGGAAACCCAAATGACAGAAACCAGCAGATTTCTGCCATTTCTCGTTCGCTTAAAGGTTTAGCAAGAGAGTTAGATGTCCCTATTATTGCACTTTCACAGTTATCAAGAGGTGTTGAAACAAGAACAGATAAACGTCCCATGTTGTCAGACTTGAGAGATTCAGGTGCGATAGAACAGGATGCCGATATTGTTATGTTTATTTATCGTGATGAATATTATAATAAGGACGACGTAAACAATAAAGGGAAAGCCGAATTAATTCTGGCTAAACACAGAAACGGCCCGACCGGAACAATAGAACTGCTCTTCCAAGGGAATATTACAAAATTCAAAAACAAAACTCAAGCTCAAACAGATACATTCTAAAATTAATCTTGTTTATGTGAAAATCTTGTAATGAACATAAATATTGCACTTATTGCAAGATAAATACCCGTGTATAAAACAAATGCGGTCTCATCTTTATCAAAAAATAACCACTCCCCAAACAAAAACATAAGAGCTGAAATCACAGGCAGTATCCACATTTGTTTCAGATGTCTTCCTGAAAATATACCGATAATAATTGAATAAATAGGATTAATAACAAAAAATAAAAGTAATACCGAAATCATTCCATAATCTTCGGGTATTATTTTTACGGAAACCCACGGCAACACAAGTGTAATTATTACTGAAAAAATTAACCAAAATAAAATCTTACTTTTCATAATTTATGCCTTTTTATGGTTTTAATATATAACATAAAGAAAACCATTTTGTTTTCATTGCAAAAAGCACGGCTTTCACCGTGCTTTTATTAAATATTTGATTATGAATTAATTGACTACTCTTTTGTATATTCAGCGTCAATAACATCATCATCTTTATTGTTTGTTGTATTTTGTTCAGAAGAAGCACTTTCAGAGTTAGCACTTTGAGCACCTTCTTGTTGAGCTTGAGAATAAGCTGCTTGAGAAATTGCATACATTGTTTGTTGTAAGTCTTCAGACAATTTTTTAATTTCTTCCGCACTCTTATTAGTTTTTAATGCTTCTTCAAGAGCTTTTCTTTGTTCTTCAAGTTTTGTTTTATCGCTTTCTGCAATCTTACCTTCAAAGTCTTTTACAATTCTTTCAGCAGAGCTGATTAAGCTGTTTGCGTTATTTTTAATTTCAGCTTCTTCTTTGTGTTTTTTATCAACTTCTGCGTTAGCTTCAGCTTCTTTAACCATTCTGTCAATATCTTGTTCAGATAAATTAGAAGAGTTTGTAATTGTAATTTTTTGTTCTTTGTTTGTAGCTTTATCTTTAGCAGAAACGTTAACAATACCGTTAGCATCGATATCAAATGTAACTTCAATTTGAGGAATACCTCTCATAGCAGGAGCAATACCTTCTAATCTGAACATACCTAAAGATTTATTATCTTTAGCCATTGGTCTTTCACCTTGAAGTACGTGAATATCAACAGCAGTTTGGTTATTTTCTGCAGTAGAGAATACTTGAGATTTAGAAACAGGAATTGTAGTGTTTCTTGGAACTAACGGAGTTAAAACCCCGCCTAAAGTTTCAATACCTAATGTTAATGGAGTTACATCCAATAAAACAATATCTTTAACTTCCCCTGCAAGTACACCGGCTTGAATAGCAGCACCAACTGCAACTACTTCATCAGGGTTTACTGATTGGTTAGGTTCTTTACCTGTATATTCTTTTACTAATGCTTGAACAGCAGGAATACGAGTCGAACCGCCAACTAATACTACTTCATTGATATCACTCTTTGATAAGCCTGCTTGTTGAATAGCATCAGAAACAGGTTTTTTACATCTTTCAAGTAAATCTCTGCATAAATCTTCAAATTTAGCTCTTGTTAAAGACATTTCTAAGTGTTTTGGACCGTTTGCATCAGCAGTAATAAACGGTAAGCTGATTTGAGTTTCAACAACAGAAGATAATTCACATTTAGCTTTTTCTGCAGCTTCTTTTAAACGTTGCATAGCTTGTTTATCATTTCTTAAATCAATACCTTCTTGTTTTTTGAATTCATCTACTAACCAGTCCATAACTTTCTGGTCGAAATCATCACCACCTAAGTGAGTATCACCTGAAGTTGAAAGAACTTCGTGAACACCATCACCTATTTCAAGAACTGAAACATCAAATGTACCACCACCTAAGTCAAATACCAAAACTTTTTCGGATTTATCTTTTTCAAGACCGTAAGCTAAAGCAGCAGCGGTAGGTTCATTTACGATACGAAGTACATCTAAGCCTGCGATTTTACCAGCATCTTTTGTTGCTTGTCTTTGAGCATCGTTAAAATAAGCAGGAACTGTAATTACTGCGGAAGTAACTTTTTCACCCAAATAAGCAGAAGCATCATCAGCTAATTTTCTTAAAATCATAGCTGAAATTTCTTGCGGAGTATAATCTTTTCCATCAATATTCTTTTTAAAATCTTCACCCATGTGACGTTTAATTGAAATAATTGTTCTGTCAGGGTTTAAAACAGCTTGTCTTTTTGCTAATTGACCGACTAATTTTTCACCTGTTTTAGTAAAACCAACGATTGAAGGGGTTGTTCTTGAACCTTCTGCGTTAGCAATAACGGTAGGCTTACCACCTTCCATAACAGCAACAACCGAGTTCGTTGTACCTAAGTCTATACCTATTGTTTTTGCCATAATATTTATCTCCATTTCTTATTACTTTGTATTTTTAACTTAATATCTTTATAACATTGTTTTTCAAATTTCCTAAAAAAATAAACAAAAAATTAATATTTCATTTTAAAAATTAACTTTATTATATTTGTGAAATAGAAATAACTATTCGAGCGTAGAGGAAATCCAAGACAGGGTTAGGATGAGGTGACGACTTTTTTATTATGTCGGTTGGGCATACTTTGCCTAATAAAGCACATGCAACCCTGAACAAGTTAAGAGCGACATGTATTCTTAGATTATCAACATACATGCCATTCTGAAAGAATAGAAAAACGAGCATTAGCGTAGTTTTTTAATCTGTCCGGAATCTCAGTGTCACTATATTCTTACGAATTTTTTGATACAAACCTAACAATTTGTTATATGCTTTTTATACACTATTCAGACAAATAAAAGATGAACACAAAAAAGCGGAGAAAAACTCCGCTTTAAAAATTATAAAATTAAAATATAAATTACAGATTTATTACTTTTAAAATTTCTTTTAAATCCGCATTTGTCTTTTTAACTTCTGCATTTGAATATTTTATTGCACTATCAGGGTCTTTTAAACCGTTACCCGTTAAAATACATACACAAGTTGAATTTTCTTTTATCAAACCTTGTTTATTTGCTTTTATTAAGCCTGCAACGGAAGCTGCTGACCCGGGTTCAGCTAAAATACCTTCAGTTGAAGCCATAAGTTTATATGCTTCTATTATTTCAGGGTCTGACACACAGTCAATTTTACCGTTAGATAAATTTCCGGCTCTTTCAGCTTGTTTCCAACTTGCGGGGTTACCTATTCTGATTGCTGTTGCAATAGTTTCAGGATGTAAAATTCTTTCCCCCCTAACTATGGCAGCAGCACCCTCTGCCTCATATCCCATCATTTTTGGCAAATGAGAAGATTTTTTAAGTGCATAAAATTCTTCATAACCCTTAAAGTATGCGGTAATATTTCCTGCATTACCGACAGGAATAAAGTGATAATCGGGAGCATCGCCTAATGCTTCAATAATTTCAAATGCACCTGTTTTTTGACCCTCAATTCGGTACGGGTTAACCGAATTTACAAGAGTAATCGGTGAATTTTTTGAAATTTCTATTACCATTTCAAGTGCTTCATCAAAATTACCTTTAATTGCAATAATTTCAGCACCATACATCATTGCTTGAGAAAGTTTTCCGAGAGCTATATATCCGTCAGGTATCAAAACAAAAACTCTAACGCCTGCTTTAGCACCGTATGCCGCAGCTGCCGCACTTGTATTACCCGTTGAAGCACAAATTATTGCCTTTGAGCCGTCTTCAACAGCTTTTGTTACAGCCATTGTCATCCCACGGTCTTTAAAACTTCCGGTCGGGTTTGCACCCTCATATTTCAAATATAAATTTGCTTTTAAACCTATTTTTCTTGCTAAGTTATCAGCCTTTATCAACGGAGTATTACCCTCATTTAAAGTAATAATCGGGGTTTTATCCGTAACAGGTAAATATTCTCTGTATTTATTTATTAATCCCTGATAATGATTTCTTTCCATAATTTCTCCTAATTCATTACTCTTAAAAGATTATCTATATTTTTAATACTATCTGATTGTAAAAGTTCATTTAATGCATCTTGTACATCAGCTTCTTTACTTTTTTCTGTAATCACAATAATTTCAGCCGTATTATCTTCATTAATACCCTTTTGCATAATTGTCGAAATATTAATGTTATGTTTACCGCAAACAGTTCCGACTAAGCCGATAACCCCGGGGTTATTGCCTGCATTAATTGCAATATAATATTCATTATAGGTATCACCTATATCAATTTGGCTTGCAGTTTCCTCATGATTACATACGGATTGCGGAAGAGGACTATCCGAGGCTTCAATCTCTGCGGCTAACACAATTAAATCACCGACAACAGAGCTTGATGTAGGTTCAGCACCTGCTCCGGCACCTGTAAATATTAAATCACCTACAGGGTAGCCTGATAACATAATTGAATTTGTCGCATTTTTTACTTTTGCAAGCAAATGTTTTTTTGCAACCAACATCGGATGTACTCTGACATCAATTCTGCCGTCCTCAAGAATTTGACCCATTGCAATTAATTTAATTACATAGCCTAATTCCTTAGCTGATTTTATATCTTGAGGTGTGATTTTAGTTATCCCCTCACGGTAAATTTTATTTATATCAACTTTTTTGTTAAATGAAATAGTTGATAAAATTGCTAATTTATATGCAGTATCAAACCCCTCAACATCACCTGTAGGGTCAGTTTCTGCATAACCGAGTTCTTGAGCTTGATTTAGTGCGGTTTCGTAAGATAATTCTTTTTCAGCCATTTTGGTTAAAATATAGTTTGTTGTTCCGTTCAAAATAGCTGCTATTTTTTTTATTTTATTAGCTCTTAAAATAGTTTTTATCGGCATTATAATAGGAATACCGCCTGCAACAGCCGCTTCGTAAAGAATTACCGTTTTATGCTCTTTTGCCGATTTAAAAAGCTCGTTTCCACGTTTTGCCAAAAGCTCTTTATTTGCGGTAACTATATGTTTGCCGTTTTTAATGGCGGTTTTTAAATAATCAAAAGCAGGTTCAACTCCGCCTGCTACTTCAATTACTATATCTACATCAGGGTTGTTGACTATTTCAAAAGGATTATCAGTTAATAATGAACTGTCAAAATTTTCTATATTTCTTTTTTTATTGATGTTTTTTACCGCAATTTTAATTATTTGAATTTCAGGAAAATTTTGCAACAGTTTATATACACCGGTACCCACAGTGCCAAACCCGATAATTCCGAC
>CAYYPD010000026.1:0-28350 GCA_964473445.1 uncultured Muribaculaceae bacterium | reverse complement strand
ATTATAATATATATGGTGAAAATGCCAAATGCGGATATTGGAAGAAAAATCCTTATGTAATGGCAGGTAATGGGGCACAATGTGTAGGTAGAAATGATAAAGGTAATTGTACGGGGTGGAAATTGAAAGACGGAAGTGCATTGCCGAATGACTATAACGGATTTTTTGATGATTGCGGTACCCTTTGGAAATCATATTATGAAACATTGGCAACTGTGAAAATTTGTAAGAATAATGCTTATTCAAACGGTTGTATTCCAAAATATAAAGGATTGGATGAAATATATGCGGCAAAACATTCGGATATGTCAGATTATGATGTAACGGTAGCCACCTCTTCAAGTGCATTTCCTAATCAAGACAGAATCCATAAAGGGTCAGCCATTGTTTTGAACGACGGAATGATTATTTTTACATATATGAATGAATATGCACGATATTTAGCAGTTGATGTTAACGGACAAAAAGGACCTAATAAATGGGGAACGGATGTTTATGCGATAGAACCTAAAATGGTTGACAGTTATTCTCCACCGATATTTTATCCTAATAATGCATTAATAGATAAAGGAGGGTTGTCTGTTACGAACTTGTTACACAGATAAACAATTATTGTTGTCAGAGGAGATGAAATTTAGTTCAATAAATATAAATTGGACTTTTTCATTGTAGAAACTTTTATTTAATATCTTGTAAGTATTCAGAAACAATGAGATTCCAAACAGATTGAAAAACTTCGCAAATGCTCCTTTTTCTAATCTTTCAGAATGACATGTATATTAATAATCTAAGAATACACGTCTCTCTGACCTCGGTTCAGAGCCGATTTGTTAGGCAAGGTATGCCCAAACCTGTGAAAAAGCCGTTACCTCATCCGAACCTTGTCTTGAATTTGCGGACGGACGACATTTTTATTTATGAATTTACAGTTGCAACCGGACGACACAAAATAAATAAGTTATCAGAAATGATTGCATTCAAAACTCGAATTACTAACAAATGTCTAAATACTTCATGTATGGAATAAATTAATATCGTATTAGATAAAGTCGAACAACAAATTAATTTCAGATTGAAAGCCTAAACTCGCTTCGTTCAAACAGACGGGCTTTTGTAGTTGTTTCAATAAGTGAAATTACGAAATTACATATATGGTTGTATTATTATTACTATATCCACAATAAAAATCTTGCAAACAGTTTAGAAGTAATATTTTTAAGAAAAGTCAAGAAATTTACAGAAAAATAAAGAAATATTAAGAAAATAATAAAAAATACGAAAATACCGGTTGACGAGAGAATATGTTTAATATAGATTTAATATGCTATGTAGTAGAAAAACATTAGCGAAAACACAAGACAAAAGGAAGTAGAAATGAACGAAAGCAAGCAACAAAGAATCAGAGTTTGTTTGAAAGCATACGATCATAAGTTAATCGACTTATCTGCAAACAAAATTGTAGAAGTTGTTAAAAGAACTGAAGCCAGAGTAGCCGGTCCGGTTCCGTTACCAACAAAACGTCGTTTGTATTGTGTATTAAGATCACCTCACGTTGATAAAAAATCAAGAGAACATTTTGAGATGAGAATACACAAAAGAATCATAGATATTTATGATCCGACAGCACAAACAACAGAAGAATTAACAAGAATGGATTTGCCTGCCGGAGTAGATATCGAAGTTAAACTGTAAAAAGTATTAACAGGCACATACAATTTAATAGAGGAAAACTCCTTCTAAATTGAATGTGATCTACGAGGCAAGTAGAACAACGTAGCGCTCACAAAGGAAAGGTGAAATATGACACTGGGAGTAATAGGTAAAAAACTTGGGATGACACAAGTATTTGACGATCAAGGACTTGCAATTCCCGTAACAGTAATAAAAGTTGATCCGTTAACAGTTACACAAGTAAAAACTGTTGATTCCGATGGCTACAATGCAATTCAAGTAGGTGTAGAACCTGCAAAAGAAAAGCATTTAACAAAAGCAGAAATCGGACACTTCAAAAAGAACGGACTTGAAAATTTCAGACACTTACAAGAATTCAGATTAGATAATCCTGAAAGCTATAGCGTTGGTCAAAAAATTGATTTATCGGTATTAACGGCAGGAACAAAAGTTGACGTAACCGGAACATCAATTGGTAAAGGTTTCCAAGGTACAGTAAAGAGATGGAACTTTAGCAGAGGACCAATGGCTCACGGTTCAAAGAACCACAGAGAACCCGGTTCAATCGGTGCAGGTACAACTCCGAGCCGTGTAATCAAAGGTAAGAGAATGGCCGGCAATATGGGTAACGAAAGAGTAACTATAACAAAACTTACGGTAGTAAGAGTTGACAGTGAAAACAATTTGTTACTTGTAAAAGGTTCGGTACCGGGACCTGAAGGTAAGTTAGTAACAGTTGTACCATCAAGAGTTAAATGGAACTAAAGTATTTTCTGTAGGGTGAAACCCGAATGAATGAGAGTCATAACAAAACAAAATATAAGACTCGAAAGGGAAGAAAATACAAGATGACAGAAACAAAATAAACACCCAAGAAATAAGGAAAAGAAATTATGACAAAAGAAATTTCAATATTAAGTACAAGCGGAAAGCAAGTCGGTCAAATCGCTCTTGATGAAAAAGTATTCGGAGTAGAACCGAATTTGCACGTAATGCATATGGCATTAAGAAGACAATTAAATAACGCCAGAGGCGGCAATGCTTGTGCTAAAACAAGAGCAGAAGTATCCGGAGGCGGAAGAAAACCTTGGAAACAAAAAGGTACAGGTAGAGCAAGAGCAGGTTCTATCAGATCACCATTGTTTGCAGGTGGCGGTGTTGTATTCGGACCAAAACCGAGAGATTATGGTTTTGCAATGCCTCAAAAAGCTAGAAGATTGGCATTAAAATCTGCATTATCAGCAAGAATTGAAAATACTGTATTAGTAAAAGATTTTTCTGAAATTACAGAGCCAAAAACAAAAATGGTAGCTGAATCATTAAAGGCTATCAAGGTCGAAGGAAAAGTATTAATTATTGCTAATGCGAAAGCTGCTGAAAACGGACAATTAGAATTAGCAGCAAGAAACCTTCCGAACGTAAAAATTATCCTTCCTTCTAACTTAAATGTAAAAGATTTATTAGAAGCAGATAATATTGTAATGACAGAAGCAGCAATAATAGAAATAACTGAGAGGTTATCGAAATAATGAGTACAATGAAGCAAAACAAAGAAAGATTATATGACATTATAAAAAGTCCTATAATTACAGAAAAATCAAGAGATGCAATTGCAAACTCACAATATACATTTGAAGTTGCAAAAGATGCTACAAAAGTAGAAATCGCAGCTGCAATTGAATTAGCTTTTCCCGGGAGAAAAGTTAAAAAAGTAAGAACAGTATATATGCCATCTCATGTAGTAAGAAGAATGAGAACTCAATCAGGCAAGAAAGCAATAGTGACTATCGAAGGTGAAGCTATTGAACAATTAGCAGGAGTGTAAACCATGGGTATTAGAAAAATTAATCCGACATCTCCGGGACAAAGAGGAATGATGAAAAGCGATTACGCTGAAGTTACAACTTCAACACCGGAAAAGTCATTATTAAAACCGATAAGAAAAACTGCAGGAAGAAATAATACAGGTAGAATTACATGCCGTCATAAAGGTGGCGGACACAAACAAGCATACCGTATCATTGATTTCAAGAGAGATAAATTCGGTATTCAGGGCGTAGTAAAAACAGTTGAATACGACCCGAACAGAAACGTAAGAATTTCATTAGTATGCTATGCAGACGGTGAAAAGAGATATATTTTAACTCCTGATGGCTTAAAAGTCGGAGATACAATTATATCAGGACCTGAAGCAGATATACAAACAGGAAACGCTCTTCCGTTAGAATTAGTTCCGTTAGGTACAGTAGTTCACAATGTTGAATTAATTCCGGGTAGAGGAGCAAAATTAGTAAGAACTGCAGGTGCAAGTGCACAGTTAATGGCAAAAGAAGGTAACTATGTTACATTAAAAATGCCAAGTTCTGAAATGAGAATGATTAGAAAAGAATGTTTAGCAACAATCGGCGTTTTAGGCAATTCTGAATTTAAAAACCTTAAAATAGGTAAAGCCGGAAGAACACGTCATATGGGTATCAGACCTACAGTAAGAGGTGTTACGATGAACCCTTGCGATCACCCGCACGGTGGTGGTGAAGGTAAAACAGGACCAGGAGGAAATCCAAAGACTCCGTGGGGTAAACCGGCATTGGGTCGTAAGACTAGAAGAGTTAAAAAATCTTCAAGCAAGTTAATTGTAAGAAGCAGAAAACGCTAATAAAGGAGATAATTAATGACACGTTCACTAAAAAAAGGTGTATATGTACACGATTCTTTAAAGGCAAAAATAGACAAACTTAATGCCAATAAAGAAAAGAGAGTAATAAAGACTTGGTCCAGAGCGTCTATGATTACTCCTGAAAATCCGGATATGGTTGGACACACTATCGCAGTATATAACGGTAAAACACACGTTCCCGTATATATATCAGAGCCCATGGTCGGACACAGATTAGGTGAGTTTGCACCTACAAGAATGTTTAGAGGCCACGCAGGTCAAGATAAAACAGCGAAAAGGAAATAGATTATGGAAGCTAAGGCAAAACAAACAGATATATTAATGCCGGCAAGAAAATTACGCAGAGTAATTAATCTTGTAAGAGGCAAATCAGCAGCAGAAGCACTAAGCATGTTGAAATTTATGCCATACTTTGCAGCCAGAGTAGTAGAAAAGAACTTGACGGCAGCAGTGGCAAATGCAACTGAAAAATTTGGCGCAACAGCTGAATCATTAAAAGTTTCTGAAATTTATGCTGACGAAAGCAGAACACTTAAAAGAGGTAAGGCAAGAGCTCAAGGCAGAATGTATGCAAGAGTTAAACGCACATCTCATTTAACTGTTAAAGTAGCACAAGAAACAAAGTAGAAGGTAAAAGATATGGGACAAAAGACACATCCAACCGGATTTAGAATAGGTATTATACAACCTTGGTTCAGTACTTGGTTCGCTAAGAAAAATGAATACTCTGCCAACATCGCAGAAGATGCTAAAATTAGAAAATTTGTTAAAAAGAGATTATATACAGCCGGTATATCAAGAATCTTAATAGCAAGAAAAGCACAAAATGTTACAGTTACTGTAGTAACAGCAAAACCCGGTGTGGTAGTAGGACGCCAAGGTCAAGGAATTGATGAATTAAAAGCAGCAGTTTCAAAATTAATCAATAAAACAGTTACGATAGACGTAGTTGAAGTAGCAAGAGTTGATATAGATTCACAATTAGTTGCAGAATCAATAGCACTTCAATTGGAAAAACGTATCGCATTCAGAAGAGCAATGAAGCAAGCAATGCAAAGAGCAATGCGTGGTGGAGCTCAAGGTATAAAAGTTATGGTATCAGGCAGATTAGGCGGTGCCGAAATTGCAAGAAGCGAATGGGCAAAAGAAGGAAGAATCCCTCTTCAAACATTAAGAGCAAATGTGGATTACGGTTTTGCAGAAGCAGATACTATGATGGGTAAAATTGGTGTTAAAGTTTGGATTTTCAAAGGTGATTTAATGCCCGGAGAAATGGCTGACCAAAACATCAAAGCTAAAAAATCAGGTGCTAACAATTTCGAAGAAAAACCTGTTGGCAGAAGAAGAAAAAAATCAGCTCCCCGTGCAACTGAAAAAACAGAAGCTCCGGCTGCTGAAGAAACAACAGAAGAATAATTAAGTAAACAATGAATTAGGAGCGAAAAACTATTATGTTAATGCCCAAGAAAACTAAATATCGTAAAATGATGAAAGGCAGAATGAAGGGACACGAAACTCGTGGAACAAATTTAGAATTAGGTTCTTTCGGACTTCAATCTCTTGATCCTGCATGGATAACAAGCAGACAAATTGAAGCCGCAAGAAGAGCAATGACTCGTGAAATCAAAAGAGGCGGTAATGTATGGATAAAGATATTTCCGGATAAACCGATAACTGCAAAACCTGCTGAAACTCGTATGGGTAAGGGAAAAGGAAACCCGGAATATTGGGTAGCAGTTGTTAAACCGGGAAGAATTCTTTTTGAATTAGATTATCCGGAAAGAGAAGTTGCTATTCACGCATTAGAATTAGCTGCTCAAAAACTTCCGATTAAGACTAAAATTGTTGAGAAGACAGGTGACTAATTATGAAGATTGAAGAATTACGTGAAAAGTCGGTTAGTGAATTAAACGAGATTATCGTTGATTGCAAAAAACAATTATTCGAAATCAGATTTAAGAAAAACACAAACCAATATGACAATACAACTGATTTTTGGAAAGCAAATTCTCAAATTAAAGATATGAGAAAGACAATTGCAAGAGCAAAAACAGTTCTAAAACAAAAAGAAACAGTATAAAATGAGGGTTTAATAAAAATGCCTAAGAAGGAAAAACAAGGTGTTGTAGCAAGTAACAAAATGGATAAAACCGTAGTAGTAAAAGTTGCAGAATATAACCAACACCCAAAATATAAGAAAATTATTGAATCAACAAGAAACTACAAGGCACATGACGAACAAAATCAATGTTCTGAAGGTGATATTGTAAGGATTGTCGAATCAAAACCGATTTCAGGTGACAAACGTTGGGTTGTAGCTGAAATTGTTGAAAAAGTAAAATAATGATAGTAAAGAATATCAAAGGATAAAGAAATGATACAGCAAGAGACAAGATTACAAGTAGCAGACAATACAGGTGCTAAAGAATTGTTGTGTATCCGAGTAATGGGAAGCTCAAACAAGAAATATGCACATGTAGGTGATGTTATCGTAGCAGCAGTTAAAGATGCTACTCCAAACATGGCTGTAAAAAAATCTGAAGTAGTAAAGGCTGTTGTTGTAAGAACAAAAGCTGATATTAAAAGAGCTGACGGCAGTGTAATCAGATTTGACGATAATGCAGCAGTAATAATAAATAAAGATGGTAATCCCCGTGGTACACGTGTATTCGGGCCTGTTGCCAGAGAGCTTAGAGATAAAAACTTTATGAAAATTATTTCTCTTGCTCCAGAAGTAATTTAGGAGAGCGAAAATGAGAAACAAGAAACCGGTAGAAGAACACAGAATTCATGTTAAGAGCGGTGACAAAGTAGTTGTAACTGCAGGAAAAGACAAAGGCAAAGTAAGTTCTGTAAAGAAAGTTATCAAATCTCAAAATAAAGTTGTTGTTGAAGGATTAAATATAGTAACAAAAGCCCAAAAGCCTCAAGGTGGAGCTGAAGGCGGTTTAGTAAAAGTTGAAGCTGCTATGGATTCATCAAAAGTTATGTTATATTGTCCTGCTTGCGAAAAAGCAACAAGAATTAAATATGACGTAGTTGATAACAAAAAAGTTCGTGTTTGCAAAAAATGCGGAGAAAAATTAGACTAATAATAGAAATTAGTCAGGAAGGTAACGAGTATGGGTGTCTTGAAAGAAGGCACATTCTACGAGAAGGAAAGAAAAATGACAGTAGTAACAAGAAATTTAAAAGACAAATACAATGAAGAAGTTGTAAAAGTTCTTCAAGAAGAATTTAAGTATGAAAACGTTCACCAAATTCCGAAATTAAGCAAAATTGTTTTAAATATGGGTGTCGGTGAAGCATGTCATAACTCGAAGTTAGCAGAAACAATTGTAAACCAATTAACAAAGATTGCAGGACAAAAGGCATTATCAACAAAAGCTAAAAAGTCAATTGCTGCATTTAAGTTAAGAGAAGGAATGCCTGTTGGTGCAATGGTTACACTTCGTGGTGAAAGAATGTATGATTTCTTACAGAAATTAATTTGTGTTGTATTACCGAGAATTCGTGACTTTAGAGGGGTAAGCACAAAGAGTTTTGATGGTCGTGGAAACTATACATTAGGATTAAAAGAACAATCATTGTTCCCTGAAATTTCGTACGATGAATTAGATGCAGTTCACGGTATGAACATTTCAATAATCACAACAGCAAATACAGATGAAGAAGCAAGAGCTTTATTAAGAGCACTTGGCATGCCATTTAAAAAATAACAAAGGAGTAAATCGTGGCTAAGAAAGCAATGATAAACAAAGAGCAAAAAAGAGAAGCATTAGCAGCTCAAGGTAAATACCCGAAAGTAAGACTTCACAACAGATGTTCAATCTGCGGACGTCCTCACGGATATCACAGAGATTTTGGTATTTGCAGAGTATGTTTAAGAAAAATGGCTCATCAAGGTTTATTGCCCGGTGTAGTAAAAGCAAGCTGGTAGTCAATATTATATATTTGGTTCGCTTAAACTTTTCTATACTGCTAGATGAGGAAATTTCTTAAAACTTGCGAATGCGGGATTAAGGCTCACAATATTTTAGTAAGTAGTTGACGAAAGTCATAAAAGGTAAAGGAATAAGAAATGAATACAGATCCGATAGCAGATATGCTAACAAGAATAAGAAATGCTAATATGGTATCATTAACAGAAGTTGATATGCCAAGTTCAAAATTAAAAGTTGAATTAGCAAAATTATTAAAGTCAGAAGGTTATGTAGAAGACTATGCTGTAGTTGAAAAAGAAGGCAGCAGTTTCAAAACATTAAAAATTACATTGAAATATGATGAAAAATCTAAACCTGTAATTTCAAACTTAAAGAGAGTTTCAAGACCGGGTTTAAGAAATTATTGTAAAGCTAAAGATATACCTCAAGTATTAGGCGGTATGGGTATAGCAATCATATCAACAAGTAAAGGACTTTTAACTGACAGAAAAGCCAGAAAAGAAAATGTCGGTGGAGAAATTCTTTGCTACGTATGGTAACAAATTTCCGCAGGGTGAACGAAGTGAACCCGAAGAAAGCGAAGGCGAAGCGAACGGCAGCGATAGCGAGTGAGCAATAGCCGGAGCAAAGGAAATTCAAGAGGCGAATTTCCGCAGGGTGAATGAGGTGAACCCGAAGAAAAATAAGGTGAAGTTACGTAAGTAAACTAAACCGATTACAAATGAGATAAAAGTTAAAAAGTAATAAATATAAAATTGGAGATAAGAAAATGTCACGTATAGGTAAAATACCTGTAATCATACTGGCAGGTGTAGAGGTAAAAATCGACGGACAAACAGTTACAGCAAAAGGTCCTTTAGGAACAGAAGAAGTTACAATTCGTCCGGAAATTAAATTAGAAATAAAAGATAACGAAATTATCTTAACAAGAGAAAACGATGATAGAAAATCACGTTCTTTACATGGTTTATCAAGAACATTAGTTGCGAATGCAGTTCGTGGAGTAAAAGACGGATTTACTAAGAAATTAGAAATCGTTGGTGTTGGTTATCGTGCAGCTATGCAAGGTAATACATTAAACTTAGCATTAGGTTATTCACATCCTGTAGATATTGAAGCTCCGGTAGGCATCAAAATCACAGTTGACCAAAATACAAAAATTACCGTTACCGGTGCTAATAAACAAGCAGTTGGTGATATTGCAGCTTTAATCAGAAGCAAGAGACCTCCGGAAGTTTATAAAGGTAAAGGTATTAAATACGAAGGTGAACACATCAGAAGAAAAGCAGGAAAGACAGGTAAAAAATAGCGAATTTCCGTAGGGTGAACGAAGTGAACCCGAATAATTAAATAGTACAAGCCAATATAAACCCTTACGTAGGTAAGAAGGTTTGGGTGAAAGGAAAGAAAAATGATTAAACAAGTAAACAAAAAAGCAGCTACCCAAAAAAGACATTTAAGATTAAGAGCTAAATTGTCAGGAACTACTGAAGCTCCTCGTTTAGCAGTTTACAGAAGTACAAAACACATTTATGCTCAAATTATCGATGATGTAAAAGGTGTAACAATTGTATCTGCTTCTTCAATCGATAAAGATTTAAGAGCAAACTTAGCTCACGGAGGTAACATTGAATCTGCAAAAGCTGTTGGCGAAGCAATAGCTAAAAAGGCTTTAAAAGCAGGTGTTAAAGATGTTGTTTTCGATAGAGGAGGTTTCTTATATCACGGAAGAATTGCTGCATTAGCTGATGCTGCAAGAGAAGCCGGATTAAACTTCTAATCGTTTAAACAAAATAAGAAAAGACTAAGGTTATTCCTTGGTCTTTTTTTTGCGAACTTTCTTAATGTTATAATAGTTTTATGCAGATATATTCAGATAAATGTTTTAGAAATTCATTGTTCAAGATTGAGGCAAACGGGTTAGAAGAAGTTGAAAGTGCTTTGGTAAGAATACAGTCATTGCGTGAAAGCTATTATTTAGCAGGTTGTATTTCTTATAATTTTGATTGAGGAATTTGAGGGTTTTGATAATTATTCTCCGAGGAGTGGTTGAAACCCGATGAAGCAAGCTTGTTGCATTAATTCTATTGGCAATGGAATACATGTTGTCCTGAACTCGTTTCAGGGTCACAAGGGCTAGATTTTGAATCTTATTTTATTTCTTTTATCTCTGTTTTTGAAAATATGTACAATTTATCAATATCGGCATCTTCTGTTTCATAGTTAATAAACCAAGGACTGTACGCATTTCTGTAAGATATAATGTATCTTAATTTTGGTCTTGTTTTATGCTGAACACGTTTTTCGAACATTCCGTTTTTATAGTAATTTACATACGCTAACTGGATAGTAGGGTCATAAGAAAACCAGCCGTATTTATCTAAGTAAACTTCTACCCAAGTGTGGTTAGGATCAAATTCTCTTGCTATATTTCCGCTGACAATTCTTGCAGGAATGCCTTTTGCCCTGCATAGTGCAACCATTGCTAAAGATAAATCTATACACTTTCCTCTTTTTGTTTTAAGAGTCAGTTCCGCACTTGGCTTGCCTACAAATTGTGTATATTGGGTCTTTGAAGTTACATAATTATAAATATTATCAACAAGCTCTTCTTGAGTATTTCCGCTTATTGAATTTGCAATTTTTTGAACAATCGGAGAACTTATTTCAATATTTTTCTCTTCTTTCAGGTATCTGTTTATATATTTTTCGGGTTTGAACGGTAATTTTAACATTTGTGCATTCAAAAGATTATATGTTCTGACTTTTGCTACTCCTGATATTGAAATTTGAGTTTGCCCCTCATGTAAATCCTTTAATAAAATTTCTGCGACTTCATTTTCTTCTGATTTATATACTCTTGCAGGTTTAATTGATAATTTTCTTTCTGTAATATATTGTTTACCCTCTTCCGTAACAGGCAGAGGAAGTTTGAATGAAAATTTCGGAACATACCCTGTTGATTCAATTATATAAGTATATTTAAAAGCATATTTTTTATAACTTTGAAGTTCTGCTTTCTCGGCAGGAGTTAAACTTTCGAGTGTTTCGGGTTCAATCTCATATTCAACTCCTCCTTTTGTAAAGGTAAGTATAAACAATGTAAAAATAATGGCAACAACAATGCCGATTAATATTTGATATACAGTAACACCCTTTTTCAACTCAAACTCTCCTTTATTTAATTATATCAAATAAGTTTTATAATGTAATATCTTTAACAGCTAATACGTGATATAATTCATTTGTTAATTTACATTTGACTTGATTTTATGAAAAATTTACCAAAAATATCGGGATATGTCATATTAATAATCGGAGCAATTTCAATGATATTGCCGTTTATCTATATGTTAAGCCTTTCATTTATGTCCGATAAACAAATAATTTCAGGCAGCGTAAATTTTATTCCCACTCCTTTTACTCCTGATAATTATGCTTATGTCATAAAAACTTCGGATATTTTTAAATACTTTTTTAACAGTATGATAGTTTCATTGTCCACTACTATAGGACAAGTAATAATTTCTACAATGGCGGGGTACGCCTTTGCAAGATACAACTTTAAATTTAAAGAACCACTTTTTTTACTGATTCTTGTTTCTATGATGATACCGCCACAGGTTAATATTGTTCCGCTATTTTTTCTTATGAAACAGTTTCATTGGATAGATACATACCCGGCATTAATAGTTCCGGGGCTGTTTGGTGGATTTGGTGTATTTATGATGAGGCAGTGGTTTAAATCCTTGCCTAAAGATATGGAGTCATCAGCTAAAATTGATGGTTGTTCTGCATTTCAAGTCTTTTATAGGATTGCTTTACCTATGGCAACTCCGGCATTGGCAACTTTAGCAATATTCACTTTTATTACAACTTGGAACAGTTTTATGTGGCCGTTAATAGTAACCAATTCCGATTCAATGCGAACATTACCGATTGCTTTATGCAATTTTAAGGGGAGTTTTCGAGAAATTACGGATTGGGGTGCATTAACCGCATTTTCGGCAATATGTTCTATTCCTGTCATAGCAGTATTTTTAGCAGGAAGAAAATATTTTATAAATGATATTTTAAGCGGAAGTGTAAAAGAATAATTATCCGAGTTTTACTAAGTTTTCCTTTAAAATGTTTTCAAGAATTTCGGCACTGTCATAAACCATATTTACACAATGTTCTTTTCTCTCTTTAGAGTGAAAGTCAAAACCTGCACTTAAAACCTTACAACAGTTAACCTTATATTTTTGAGAAAATGTTTCGTTAAATTGTTTAGCTGCTGCTCTTGCTTGCATTCCGTCCCGTTCGGAATTTTTTCCGTATAAATAGCCGATAACTATTTGAGCACCTGCAACTGCTCCACACAAACATCTTATACCCATTCCGCCTGAAAACGGGCTTGCAATACTTAAAATATCTTGTTTTATATATCCTTTATCAACTGCTGCTTGAACAACGGACTCAGAACATGAATATCCGCTTAAAAAATATTTTTTTGCTGTTTCTTTCATAAATTTCCTCCATAAATATATTATACATTTATTCTTTAAAAAGTCTTATTGTTTCTTTATATGTTTGAATTTACACTTGAAAAATATTTTAAAATATGTTACAATTGTAGTATAAGGAATAAAAAAAATGGAAGCATTAGCGAAACAAAATATATTTTGTTTCGAGAAAATGGCCTTAAAGCTAGGAATACTGATAATGGCAACAGCTGTTTTCTCTCCTCAAATCATGCCTTATAATACGGATATAAGAGCGGAAGTTTTAAAAGGTTATATCCAAAAAGAAACTGTAATTAAAGAGCAGGACGACACTGCTCTTTTTTTATTGAAAAGTAAGTGGGAACAGAGCCTGAAACAAAAATACAAAGGATATGAAGTAAAAAAGGTTGCGGAAGGAGTTGCTTATGTTCGTATGCAAAAGAGAATCAATTCAAATAATGTTAAAATAAATATTGCTGAAATTAATAGGAACATCAACCCTAAACTTGAGATAATTCCTAAATTATCATCACCTGCAATTCATTCAAAATCGAAAATATCAGGCATGGTTGAAAAAGGTAAAACGCTTGTAGCGATTAACGGCACCTATTTTAAGCAAAATACAGGAACTCCGCTCGGGGCATTGGTTATCAATAACGAAATTATAACAGGTCCTATCTACAACAGAGTCGGATTGGCAATAGAGGATACAGGTTTTTCTACTGCGAAAATCGGGTTTGACGGCACGATTAAAAAAGATAATATTGAACTTAAAATTGATAATATAAATCAGCCAAGAATGTTATACTCTCAAGTTTTGATATATACGAGAAAATGGGGGCAAAAATCCCCTGAAATGAAAACTAAATGTAAACAAATGGCTATTGTTGACGGTAAAATAACGGCAGTTTCGGATTATCCGCTTTATATCCCCGAAAACGGTATTGTAATTTCTGCAATACCTGAAAAATTGGCAAAGTTTGAGCTTGGAGATAACGTATATCTTGACTATTCAATTACTCCGTACAATGAAAAAGCAAACCATATAATAAGCGGCGGACCTTATTTAATAAAATCCGGCAATAAGTATATTGATTATACAGAAGAAAAATTGTCCTCGGTAACAGGAAGAAATCCCAGAACGGCAATCGGTTACACAAAAGATAATGTGTTAATATTAGTAACTGTTGAAGGTCGAAAAGAGGGTTCAAGCGGTGTTACGTTAAATGAACTTGCCCAAATAATGAAAAATGCAGGCTGTTACGAAGCATTCAACTTGGATGGCGGCAGCTCAACCGTAATGTATGTGAACGGAAATTTGTTGAGCGGTAGCGGAGTTGGTACAAACCCGTATATCAGTAATGCTTTAACTGTAAGAATCAAAGTATAAGGACAAAATAAAAGCCGCTTGTGCGGCATAATTAAGATTTCTCCAAATCTCTCCCTACTTTAGCCTTTCGGCAAAATCTTTCTTACAGGTTCTTCACTTACTTATTAAGATTATTAAAGCATTTTTACTATCTCTTGTATATAGTACCCTTTAATAATTTAAGAAAATTGTTTTTATTAAGTAACTCCACATATAGATATATTCATATTTTTGCATAGTACATTTATTTGTTAAGTAACTTAATAAAATTCAAACTTGGTACTTTTCTCATTGCAGAAAAGTACCCCAAAGGCTAGCAATCTGATATTACATTTCTACTTCACTAATTTCAACCTGAAAGCCCTAAACTCACTTCGTTCAAACAGTCGGGCTTTTGTTGTTGTTTCAATAAGTGAAGTTACGAAATCCCATATATGGTTGCATATCTATCAATAATCAATTGTATGTCTGATTTACTAATCAGACAGTAACTTTTATTTAATATCGTATAAGGGTTCAGAAACAATGAGATTCCGGACAGATTGAAAAACTACGCTAACGCTTGTTTTTCTAATCTTTCAGAATGACATGTGTATATTATTCGTCTTTGCGGGGAGTGGTTGAAAACTCGACTAAACAGTCTTGTTGCACATTGACAAAGGGATACATGTCGCCCTGAACTTGTTTCAGGGTCGCAAGGGCTTTATTTGATAGGCAAAGTATGTCAAACCGACATTATAAAATTAATTTATAGTTTTGCAACCATTGCGGAACGAACAATAAATGTTATGCAATACGACAGCAAGTGAGCATTTTCTTATGCGAACTTTGGTATTGCATTACAATTTATTAGTGAGTGAAGCTCAGGTTGCGGTTTTGTGAAACTTTTTAAAAAGTTTCCCCGTCCGGAGGACATAAAAATAATTAAATTATTAATAAAAAATAGGTTAGGCACTGTCTGATAATAACAGAAAAAATTATATTTGTTGGGCAAGTATGCCCAACCGACATTATTTTTTCAAACTGTCAGAATGGCATGAAACTTGGGGCTGCCATATTTTAATATCAATACTATATTCTTCAATAATATATGTCACCCTAAACTTTTGTTGCAGGGTTGAAAAGACTTTAAAATAAACACTATTAGAGATAAACATTGTTCTATTCAATCACCAAAGATTAAAGCTATTGCAAAGCAATTACAAATTTAAAATCCCCACTATTTTAGGAATTAAAATCTGCCATACAATTGCTTTTGGGTGGTAATTGTTTATTGACTGCCTATATTCAATACTTTTAAAGTCTTTATCCGATAAATCGGATACTTTTATTACTTTTATACCTTCTTTTTCTATTTTATCCCAGTCATTTTGGGTTAAATCATCATAAACGATAATTACAAATTTTGCGTTTGGAAAGTGTTTTTTTATTTCTTTGTTTATTTCTTTCATGTAAATAAAAAATAAGTCGTGGGAACCGTTTATTGTAGAAAGGTCTTCTTCTGTATATTTTAAGTCCGTATATTTCCTGTATAAATATGATTTTACAATAAGAGAGTTTGGTTTGTAGTATTCAAGTTCGGAATTCTTTACTCTGAAATAAGGGCTATATGTGTATGGTCTTATATCTTTGTATAATCTGTATAAGTGATGTGAAATATAAGTATAAATTACATATTCAATGTCAGTTCTGTTATCAAAAAGTTTTGACCTTAAATCATCATTTCTTAAGATATATAAGATTTCTCTCGGTGAACCACCGTTAACTCCTGCATTATAGACTATTCTTCCTGTTTCTTTTGATATCATTGCGGCAGGGACGTCATTATCATCAAGCCCTAAACCATAAGTATAAGAACAACCAACCATTGCTATAGGAGCTTTATTTGTCGGTTTTTCGGGATAGATGTTCCCTCTAAAATCATAGTCTTTAAAAAATGATGGTGAAATATATGAATTTATAATGTTTTCTACGTGCATGTGAAATTTGAAATTATCCCAATGCAAAGATTTGTACGTAACAACAATACAGTAAAACTCAGCTGCAAGAACAATTCCTATAATTATAAAAATATTTACCAGTACAATTTTTAAAAATTTATTCATCTTTTTGCCTGTTACTATATTAGCTTATTACAAACTCGATGACAATTTTGTTTTATAAAAAATAAAATCAAAAAACAGACTATTCCTCAAATAGTCTGTTTTGTTTTTCATATTGTTCCATTAAATAAATTTTTATAAATTATTGATAATTTTTGCTACATCTGCTTGCAAATTCTTATCTTGAGTGCTTTCAAGAATCTTGTTTACGGAAGAACAAGGTGTTGAGCCTACTTCCTCCTCGTCAACTACATTATTACGATTAACACTGAATTGTTGCAGGTAATTTTGAATAGCTTCAATTGTTGCTTTAGCATCCCCGATAATGTTTTTGTAATTTTTTACTCTGTTTTTCAATGCTTCATTTTCCATAGTGAAATCCTTTTTTAAAATCCGATAGATTTTTTATCGGCAATAAGAAATAAAACTTTAGAGTGAAAAATGAAAAATTAACTTTTTGTAATATTAAAATTAACAATAATTAAGTAAATTCTTTAAAAAAAAATATTTTTATGCAAAGATTATAATAACAGTGTTATGCTGGAATAGTACAAATTTATGTAGTTAATAATAAAGGAAAACAAAAATGGCAAGACAAGTTCCATTGGAAAGGGTAAGAAACTTTGGTATTGCTGCTCATATCGACGCAGGTAAGACAACAACCACAGAACGTATCCTTTTCTACACAGGTAAAACTCATAAAATCGGTGAAGTACACGATGGTGCTGCAGTAACTGACTTTATGGAACAAGAAAGAGAAAGAGGTATTACAATCCAATCAGCTGCCGTTACAGCTATGTGGAAAAATCACCAATTCAACATTATCGACACCCCCGGGCACGTTGACTTCACAATCGAAGTAGAGCGTTCTCTTCGTGTATTAGACGGTGTTGTTGCTGTATTCTGTGCTGTTGGTGGTGTTCAATCTCAATCAGAAACAGTTTGGAGACAAGCTAACAGATACGAAGTACCGAGAATGGTTTTTGTTAACAAAATGGACAGAACAGGTGCTAACTTCTATCGTGTAGTTGACCAAATTAAAACAAGATTAAATGCTAATGCTGTACCTATCCAATTACCGATTGGTGCTGAAGATAAATTTACAGGTTTAATTAACCTTATGAATATGAAAGCTGAAATCTATACTAACGACTTAGGAACAGATATCAGAGAAGAAGAGATTCCTGCTGATATGTTAGAACAAGCTCAAAAATTCAGAGCTGAAATGGTTGAAAGAATTTCAGAAACAGACGATGACTTAATGATGAAATATTTAGAAGGTGAAGAACCAACTATTGACGAACTTAAAGCTGCATTAAGAAAAGCTGTTTGCAACAACCAAATCGTTCCTGTATGTTGCGGTACTGCTTTCAAAAACAAAGGTGTTCAATTATTATTAGATGCAGTTGTTGATTATATGCCTTCTCCGCTTGATGTTAAAGCTATCGAAGGTGAATTGGAAGACGGAACAAAAACAGAAAGACACTCTTCTGAATCTGAACCGTTCGCTGCATTATCTTTCAAAGTTATGACAGACCCCTATGTTGGTCGTTTAACTTTCTTAAGAGTTTACTCAGGTAAATTAACAGCAGGTTCTTATGTTCTTAACTCTACAAACGGTAAAAAAGAACGTATTTCAAGATTAGTTCAAATGTATGCTGATCAAAGAAACGAAATTACAGAAGTATATGCAGGTGATATCTGTGCTGCTGTCGGTTTAAAAGATACAACAACAGGTGATACTCTTTGTGATGAAAATGCTCCGATTATCTTAGAAAGAATGGAATTCCCCGATCCGGTTATTTCAGTTGCTATTGAACCAAAAACAAAAGCTGACCAAGATAAAATGGGTATTGCTCTTCAAAAACTTGCTGAAGAAGATCCTTCTTTTAGAGTTAAATCTGATACAGAAACAGGACAAACAATTATCTCCGGTATGGGTGAACTTCACTTGGATATTATTGTTGACCGTTTATTAAGAGAATTCAAAGTTGACGCTAATGTTGGTAAACCTCAAGTTGCTTATCGTGAAACAATTCTTGGAAACGCTGATCAAGATTCTAAATTCATCCGTCAATCAGGTGGTAAAGGTCAATATGGTCACGTTAAAATCAGAATTTCTCCTGCCGGTGAAAACGAAGGTTTTGTATTCGAAAACAAAATCGTTGGTGGTGCTATTCCGAAAGAATACATTGAACCTGCAAGAAAAGGTATGGAAGAAGCTCTTGAAGGAGGTATTTTAGCCGGATATCCTATGATAGACGTTAAAGTTGAACTTTATGACGGTTCTTACCACGAAGTTGACTCTTCAGAAATGGCATTTAAAATTGCCGGTTCTATGGCTATCAAAGACGGTTGTAAGAAAGCAAGACCTTGTATCTTAGAACCTATGATGAAAGTTGAAATCGAAATTCCTGATGAATATACAGGTGCTATTATCGGTGATATTTCAAGACGTCGTGGACGTATTGAAGGTCAAGAACCTTTAGGCAATACAGGTAATGTAATTGTTAGAGCTACTGTTCCGTTAGGAAACATGTTCGGTTATGCTACTGATTTGAGATCTAATACTCAAGGCAGAGGTACATTCTCTATGGAATTCTTGAAATATGAACAAGTTCCTACAAACGTTCAAGAAGAAATTATTTCAAAATCAGGTGCAAACGCATAGTTCTGATAATAAGAATAATTACGAAAAGAGCAGGCATAAAACCTGCTCTTTTCATATTAAATTCTTTTAGTTTAGTAACCATGCTTTATAATTACAAGTCGAATAATGACCCCACGAAGATTCGGTTGTAACATCTTCCTGTATATAAGGAACAATTCTGAGTGGGATACCGGGGCATTGCAAGTTGTTGAGTTTATCATATATGAATATATTCTCTGCCCGTTTTCACCTGCAAAAGTAAAAGAAAAACGCTCTTGTCGATTGCGACATATATTTCTTTAAAAAACACTCCGGCTTTTGTGTTTTTAACAAATAAAAACTTAAAAAGCACAAAGCAAGAGAAATAAATCTCTTGCTTTTGTACTTTTTTGTAATAATCTAGCCTCTTAATGAATTCATTAATTCATTAATTGCTTTTTCCATAACTTCAATTTCAGCAATTCTGTTTTTAGTTTGCTCAATAAGTTCAGGTTTTGCATTAGCCATGAATTTTTCATTATTTGTTCTTGCTAACAAACTGTTCTTTTCCGAAGTAAGTTTTTCTGATTTTTTATTTTGTCTTTTGATTTCTTCATTTAAATCAATTAAACCTGCCAGCGGAATGATAATTTTTGAATTACTTACAACTGTTGAAGCTGATTGCTTAATTGTTTTATGAGATTCATCAACATATTTAATATCTTCAACTCTTGCTAAACGGTGAATATACGGTTCAACCTTTTTAAAGATTTCTTCTTCATTATTATTTGCAAGAATTTCAATATTTACTTTTGTAGAAACAGGTATATTGAAACTTTGTCTTACATTTCTTAATGATTTGATTGTTTCAAAAACAAGTTCCATTTGAGTATTTTCTTCGGCAAAATTCAACTTATCCTCATAAACAGGGAATGTTGCCAACATTATAGCTTTAACATCAGTGTTTTTAGGTAATAATTGCCAAATAGATTCTGTTATATGAGGCATAACAGGGTGAAGTAATCTCAAAGTCATATCAAGTACATATCTTAAAACTCTTTGGGTATTAAGTTTTAAAGTTTCATCTTGTAATTGAATTTTTGCAATTTCAACATACCAATCGCAATATGAGTTCCAGAAGAAATCATATAACGTATGTGCCATTTCGCCTATTCTATAGTTTTTGATATTTTCATTTGTTTCTTTTGCGGTTTCGTTTAATTTATTTAAAATCCACTTATCTGCAATTGTTAATTTCTCAAAATCAATATCTTTGTTGTCTATTCCCTCAAGGTTCATTAAAACAAATCTTGAAGCATTCCAAATTTTGTTTGCGAAATTTCTTCCGTATTCAAATTTTTCATCGCTGATTTTAATATCTTGACCGCCGTATGTGCAAAGTGAAGTAAGTGTGTATCTTAATGCATCACATCCGTATTTGTCGATAATTCCTACAGGATCAATTGTGTTTCCTTTAGATTTCGACATTTTTTTGCCGAATTCATCTCTGATTAAGCCGTGAATATATACGGTAGAAAATGGTGCTTTCTTTGTGAATTCTTCACCCATTGTAATCATTCTTGCAACCCAGAAGAATATGATGTCAAAACCTGTTACAAGAGTTGAAGTCGGATAGAATTTTTTGAAGTCGTCAGCTTCCGTATTTGGCCAACCCATTGTAGAGAACGGCCACAACCCTGATGAAAACCAAGTATCAAGAACATCAGAGTCTTGAGTATATTTGCTTGGGTCAGGATTTTCTTTTGCTACAACCATCTCACCTGTTTCATTGTTGTAATAAGCAGGAATTTGATGTCCCCACCATAATTGACGGGAAATACACCAATCTCTAATGTTTGTCATCCAATCCAAGTAATTTTTGGTCCAACGTTCAGGAACAAATTTTATATCACCGTTTTCAACGGCAGCTATTGCAGCTTTTGCTAAAGGTGCCATTCTTACAAACCATTGTTCTGAAAGCAACGGTTCAATTGTAGTATTACATCTTTGGCATTTGCCTACATTGTGTTCAATCGGTCTGATTCTTACTAAACGACCTTCTTTTTCAAGCAATTCAACCGTTTTAACTCTTGCTTCTTCTCTGGTTAAACCTTGAACTCCGTAATTTACTTCGGGGCAAGACATCATCTTACCTTGTTCATCAATTACCCATATTGGTTTTAAGCCGTGACGTTTGCCTACTTCGTAGTCATTCGGGTCATGTGCAGGTGTAATTTTTAATGCACCGGTACCAAAACTTTTATCTACATAATCATCGGCAATAATAGGAATTTCTCTTCCGGTTAAAGGAATTAAAACAGTTTTGCCGATTAAATCTTTATATTTATAATCTGACGGATTAACTGCAATTGCAACATCGCCGTATATCGTTTCAGGTCTTGTTGTTGCAACAACAATTGCACCTTTTTCATCTTTTAACGGGTAGCTGATTTCCCACAAATTACTTTTTTCTGTTTCGTAATCGGTTTCGATATCAGAAATAGCACTTTGACAACGAGGGCACCAGTTTACAATATATGCCCCTTTATAGATTAAATCTTTTTCGTAAAGTTTAACAAATACTTCTTTTACCGCATCACTGCAACCTTTATCAAGTGTAAATCTTGCTCTTGAGAGATCGAAAGAAGCACCTAATCTCTTACATTGGTGAAGAATAGCGTCTTTATGTTCATTTGCCCATTCCCAAGTAAGTTCAACAAATTTTTCTCTGCCTAAATCAAAACGAGTTTTGTTTTCGGCTCTTAACTTCTTTTCAACAACATTTTGAGTCGCTATCCCTGCATGGTCAGTTCCTGGCATCCATAATGTTTCATAGCCTGCCATTCTGTGGTATCTGACTAAAATATCTTGAAGAGTTTCATCAAGTGCGTGTCCCATGTGTAAAACACCTGTAACGTTTGGTGGCGGAATTACCATAGAGTATGGTTTTTTGTTTGATTTTGCGTTTGCCTTAAAGCATTCATTATTTTCCCAAAATTTATATATGCTTTCTTCTGTTTCTTTAGCATTATAAACGGTTGGTAAATCTTCAATCTTTGTTAAACTCATATTTTGCCCTTTTTCATTTCGTTATTTTATAATAATATTATCCGATATAAATTTTAAAATTAAAGGTTTTGTTAATTTGAAGAAAAAATTTTTTAAAATATTATTCTTAAATATATTGTTTTTTACCGTTTTTACATTAGTTGTTGAATTTTGTTGTGCTTTTATATCTTTTAATAACAGTAAAAATTTGCACGGTAGTTTTATTGAAAAAATAAAAAAAACAATATATCTTTCAAAAATACATTATTTTAATCCTCATAATAAAGATTATGAAACAAGAGTAAGACCATTTATTTATAACAAAAACTTTGATAAAGAAAATATAATACTTATGGGATGTTCTTTTGCTTATGGAGATGGACTTGATGAAAAAGAAAATTTTGGAGCAGTATTATCTGAACAAACAAAAAGAAATATAATTAATATAGGAATAAGATGTGCTTCTTCAAGAGAAACTTTATATATATTAAGAAATCCTGAAAAAAGAGAACAAATGTTCCACGGAATAAATAGAGCTGAATATGTAATTTATACATATTTCCCGCCTCAAAAAGAACGTTTATATGCTGACATTTGTGAGTTTGATAAGACTCCGCATTTTATTGCAATGAATAAACATCGTCAGTTACAATATATTGATGTACCAAAAGTTTTTTCTCAATCTTTTATTGTAAAGTATTTAAGTTTGTTTGTATATCATAAAATTTTAGTTCCGATGAAAAAAGATTCAAAACTTATGATGCTGTATTTGAATGAGATAAACAATGAAGTTAAAGTTTATTTTAAAAATAATGAAGACAATCCATCTCAATTTGTTATCTTACAATATGAAGATGACGAAGATATTGACTGGGAAAAACTTGAAAAAGACGGAATTAAAATTATAAATGCTAATTCTCTAACGGGAAAAAATTTAAAAATGAAAGAATACAGATTGGAAGATTGGCACCCGAATGCAAAAGCTTGGGAAATAATCGTACCTAAACTTGTAAAAGAGTTAAATTTATAAATTTTTACCCCATAAAAAACTATGGGTGTATAAATTTATATATCATGCTCATTTTTATAAGTCAGTTTTAATATTATTTATTTTATTGTACTCATCCAAATTTTTTGCACAATTGGTTAAATCCCAAAATCTGTTCTTTATACTAATAGTGTATTCAAATGGGATACTCATTTTAGAATCATCAATGACATAAAGCCTTTCTCTAAAAGTAAGGTTTCCTGCATCTTCAAAATGATCATAGTTAACTAACAAGGTTTTTTGTTCGTAATTCGGTGAAAAAATTATACTCATAGGAGCATATACGCTGTGCCATATATATCTTCTTAAATCATTATTTTCAAATGATGAAATTTCTTTATGTTCGGACGGAATATATAATGGAGTATTGCATTCTGCTAATTCCTTTTTCATATATTGAACATTTCTATCCCAATAATATGTATTAACTATTTGCCAATTCGATTGCATTATTCCGCATAAGAGAATAATTATTAATATGTTTTGGTATTTAATACCGTTTAATTTTAAATTGAATTTTTCGGCAATCAGCATATAAACAAATATTATAGGTAAGAGCCAGCACGGAATAGTCCTTAAATGTTGTTCCCACATTGGAACTAACGAAATAGGAAGTGTTTGTAACAATCTCCACATAGTACCAATAAATACCAGGCTTAAAAAGGTGAAACTCCAATTTCCTATTTTTGATTTTTTAAAAAGAAAAATAATTATTAATAATATTGTTGTTATTGATATTAAACTGTTTAACTCAAAAAGTTTTGAGAAATAATCCGTCATTTCTCCTAAAAATCTTAATGTCGCATTGAGAAGGAATTCAGACCGTAGTGTATGGTATAAGGTGTAAAAACCTACTCCTATAAAAGAAAATCCAATTAAGAATTTTGTAATTTTTTCTTTTTTTCTGGTTTCTTTTTTTGCCTTTAAAATTGCAGCTAATAAAAATAACGGAGAAAGAAATATTGTATATTCGTATATTTCATACATTGTTACAGATAATAAAGTAATCCATATTAAATCCGTTTTTTTATATTCGATATCGCTTACAAGGTAATTCCATAAAATAAATTGCAAAGTTGCACCAATAAGTGTTTCTACTACAGAAAAGATAGAAAAAGGAATTAATACTGCACAATAAACAAACAAATTTAATAAAAACACATCATATTTGCCGGTTCTTTTGGTCAATTTATAGTGTAACCCCAAGAATAAAAATGGTAGGAAAAATTGCGAGAAACAATATATCATTACAAGAGCTGTTTTACTTTTTATTCCCAAAAGGAAATATGATGCTAAAACCGGAATCTGAGGAATTGCGACTGTAATATTTCTTGCTACTGGAAGATGTACAACATCAACAATATTATTTGAAAAATTATTTAACAATACAACCATCCACGTACAGGCATCTAAATACATGCCTCTCATTGTAATAGTTGCGTATAGAATATGAACAATTGATACTATAATAAATATCCATAAAACAATCAGCAGTTGTTTGTTTTGTTTTATATCTTCCATAAAAAATCTTTTCTTCTTTTTTTTATTATATTCTTGGGCTTACACTTATGGCAAATTTGTTAATTTATATATTTTAAAGAAAATTTTTATAGTATTCCATGTTATAAGGAATCAGTATCGCTCCGGAGGTTGGAAAGCTAAAAACGTTCTTGATAATGCTGCAAATGAATTTTTTTATATACAAGAGGGTTGTAATGACTTGTGCGAGTATTATGTACCAAGTCATTACGGGGCAATTGAATGTAAGGAACGTTATGAATACGGCAGGTGTAAAAATATGTCATGGCAGGAACTGACGATTCTTTGCCAAGCGATTATAACGGTGTAGATTCTGAATGTGCTATATTATATAACTCATTTCTTAAGAATATGAATGTTGTTAAAATTTGTGATTCTAATGTTTTTTTAAACGGTTATATTCCTGAATATGAGGAAACTGATACTATTTGGGAAATAACCCTGATGGGGATGATTATCAAATGAATGCAGGTGTTAGCGGATGCGGAGGATTTAAAAAAGACCAAATAAAAACAGTATTTTCTGCTTTTATTACTGCAGATGGGATGAATTACATTTTCCTTCTGCTACTAAGATTGATTGTAATTCAGGAGTTAATTATAAACTTTATGCATGTGTCGGTATTGTAGAAACAGGTGGAAAATCAACAAGTAAAATACTATCCGGTAAGTAAAATTAATAGCGGTTATTATTCTTTTACTACAATGTGAATTTCTACATAAGAGTTGTGATTGTCGTTATCAGGCAGCAGGTAGGAAATTTTATTTTCTCCTTTTTCTGCATATCTTGAAATATCAACTTTTGTAAGTTCATCTTTTAATTTTACGGTTAATTCTTTATTATTAATATATATAATAAGTTTGTTGTAATGTCCGGAATTTTTTACTACAACTTCTGCATTTTCATATTCACTGTAGAAAATTCTGTCATTTACTTTTCTGTTCGGATAAACTTTTATGGGTATTGTTGCAAGTCTTATTCCTTGGTAGTAATGCAATAAAATTTCATCAAAGGTATAACCTAAAGAAGCCATTTTTCCGGCTCCCCATTGGCTTAACCCGACTCCGTGTCCGAATCCGCCCCCTGCGAATTTATAAACAGGCGTGATTGAATCAACATAATTAATCACAAAATTTGCACTGGGTAAGGAGATTCCGTTTTTTTGAAAACATCTTCTTATTACAAGTTCTTTTTGAACTATAAATGTATTTTTATCAGTTTCGATTTGTAGTTTTATAACTTTGCCTGAGGCTCCACGTTGTAGTACCTTTATTGATTTTAATGAGCCAAAATCGGTTGAATTTGTTAATACAGGAGTAATAAACCCTGTCTTTGATTGTGCAATCATGGTTTTTGATAAAACATTTTCAAGCTCTGTTTTTGTCCAATCTTTTGACCACCTGTAATAAGGTGATTGGTCATCAAACGCTTCCGGTTTTGAATTATAGAAATTATCCGCTTTCTCATCTGTGTCAAGAGTGTCGAATTCCGAGTTATCGGGAATCGCTGTTAAATAATGTAATGGTTTTGACGGGAATGTTCTTGTTTTCGGATCGGAAAATGCATACTCATAATTTTCTGTGTAACCGCCTGCCGTTGAACTGTATAATGCTAAAATGGGATTATCTTCTTTGTCGAGAGCAATTATTCCGTTTGTTTCTTCCACTGCTCTATCTGATAGCTTATCTTCCGTGTTTGCACCAAAATATACCTGACAAGCTACGGAGTCGCAAACATCAAACTCCTTGTACGCTTTTACTCTGGGTGTTACGGCATAGTTTCTTGCCGCTACGGTTTGGGCTTTTAATGCTTCAAGTCCGAAACGAACAGGCATTTCATTCGGAACAACTCCTCTTAAATAGTTTTTTAGGCTTAATACATTTACTATTGCAAATTTAGAACTGTCTTTAGTGCTTCTTGTTAATTCAAAAATACCTCTGTATGAGGCTTGTTTCCCTTTTCTTTTTACCCCCGAAATTGAAATAAAATCGTTATCTTTAAGAGTTCTTACCGTGATAGGACCTGTTAAATTTTGTGCAACAAGTGTGTTATCTATGTAAATTCTGAATAAATTGTTTTCCGATGTAATTTTAATGACTTGCGAAAGCTCATTTACGGGTGCACAATAACCTGTTTCAGCGTCAATAACCATAAGATTATTTGCATTGAGAAACTCTACCGAATCAAAAAGATAGGTTTGAAAATTTGTGTTGCTGATACCTACTCTTATTGGAATATAGTTATCCGTCGCATTTGCGTTTTGCGTATTTATAATAAGAACTGAAATAAAAAATAAAAATAAAATTCTGAGTTTTTTCATATTATTTCCTAACCTGTGATTTTATTATAAAATAAAGAGTAAATAATGGTAAATAGTTTGAGAGGATTAATATGAGTTTAAATGCAACACCTGTGTCAGAGCGTGTACAAATCGGGTTTTTCGGCAGAAGAAATGTGGGAAAGTCAAGCGTGGTAAATGCTGTTACCGGACAAGAGTTGAGTGTTGTTTCTCTTGTTAAAGGAACTACTACCGATCCTGTTAATAAAGCAATGGAACTTTTACCTATTGGTCCTGTTGTTATTATTGATACGGCAGGATATGATGACGAGGGTGAACTCGGAAAATTAAGAGTGGAAAAAACAATGGCGGTTTTGAATAAAATTGATATCGCCGTTCTTGTTGTTGATTCTCAAGCAGGATTATGTGAATACGATAATAATATAATTAATGAATTTAATGAGAGAAATATTAAATATATTATTGTATATAATAAATCGGATTTGATTACAGATAAAAAAGAGCTTAAAAATAATGAAATATATGTTAGTGCATTAAATAAAACAAATATATATGAATTAAAAGAATTAATTGCTGCGATTTATGAAGAAAACCCCAATAAACAAGAATTGATAAAAGATATTGTTAATAATGGAGAAAGTGTTGTTTTAGTTGTTCCGATTGACTCTGCTGCACCAAAAGGCAGGCTTATATTGCCTCAACAACAAGTAATAAGAGATTTGCTTGAAGCAGGGGCTGTTACTACTATTGTTAGGGAAACGGAACTTTCTCAATCGTTTTTAACTTTGAAAAATAAGCCGAAAATGGTTATAACTGATTCTCAAGCATTTAAAAAAGTTTCACAATTAACTCCCGAGGATGTTTATTTAACTTCTTTTTCAATATTATTTGCAAGATATAAAGGTGTTTTGCATGAGGCAGTTAAAGGTGCAGTTGTAATTGAAAATTTGAAAGATGGTGATACAGTGCTGATTTCAGAGGGGTGTACTCATCATAGACAATGTGATGATATTGGAACTGTTAAATTGCCAAAATGGCTCAAAGAATATACCGGCAAGAATTTGAACTTTGAATTTACGTCAGGGGGAACTTTCCCCAATGATTTAACAAAATATTCGCTGATAATACACTGTGGCAGTTGCATGCTAAAAGATAGAGAAGTTAGGGCAAGATATAAACATGCTAAAATTTCCGGAATAAAAATAACAAATTATGGAATTGCAATAGCCTACATGAATAAAATCTTAAAAAGAAGTATAGAGATCTTCCCTGAAGTACTCGCTGAAATGCAGTAAAATCAATGCTTTTAAAAATATGTTAAAAAATATTAAAGAAAATAATAAAAAAATAGAAAAAATGTGTTGACAATAAAAAATGAGGTGTTACTATTAAATAGTTGCCAAATGGAAACGAGGTAACAAACAAGAAAGGGAAGATGAAAAATTTAAGGAAGTCTTATTTAGACTTTAATTTTTCAACTGGCTAAATCGAACATTGAAAAGAGAATAGCTGAAGACGATAAATACCTGTTGATTCAAAC
>CAYYPD010000025.1:0-28911 GCA_964473445.1 uncultured Muribaculaceae bacterium | reverse complement strand
ATGCAAAAGAAAACGATTTACCCGTAGTTGTTTTTGGTGATTAATCTTTTTTATTGCATAATACAGAGGAAATTGTTTCCGGGACTTGTCTGTCTAATGCGTCAGGGAGAATATGTTCAGGTGAAAGTTCCCCGTCGTTAACAATTGAAGCTAACGCAAAGGCACAATCCAACTTGATTTCATTCGTAATTTTCTTAATCCCGCTCTTTAAAACTCCGTTGAATAACCCCGGAAATACAAGTGAATTATTAATTTGATTGGGGAAATCACTTCTGCCGGAAGCCGTAATAAATGCCCCATAGCTCTTTGCAACATCAGGCATAATTTCGGGCGTCGGGTTTGCAAGTGCAAAAACAATTGCTTTTTCCTTCATTGATTTTACCATTTGTTCATCTAAAAGATTAGGTGCAGATAAACCGATAAATACATCCGCATTTTTTATTCCGTCTTTTAATGAACCTTTAAACATTTCTTTATTTGTAAACTTAGAAATTTCCTCGTGAGCAAAATTATTTTGTTCTCTGCCTGAATAGATTGCCCCGTCAACATCAAACATAATAATATTTTTAGCACCAACAGAGAAAATAAGTTTACATACTGCAATAGCAGCGGCACCGGCTCCTGAGAACACAATTTTTACATCTTCAATCTTTTTTTGTGCCAAGTGGAGTGCATTTAACAGAGCTGCAAGTACAACGATTGCCGTTCCGTGTTGATCATCGTGGAAAATCGGAATATCAGCTTGTTCTATTAATTTATCCTCAACTTCAAAGCAGCGAGGGGCTTTTATATCCTCTAAATTTACACCTGAAAAAGAATTTTGGAGCAATAAAACCAGCTCTACTATTTCTTGTGCTTTTTGAGTTTTTATACATAACGGCAAGGCACTTACATCTCCAAGTTCTTGGAATAACACTGCTTTACCTTCCATAACAGGTAAACCTGCAAGTCCTTTTATATCACCCAATCCTAAAACAGCACTTCCATCCGATACAATCGCAACAGGCTTTTTCTGTTCTTCTTTTGTAAGTTCAACCTCAACAACACCGCCTGCCATTTTTCTTAATTGTAAGGATTTTTCATTAGTAGTTCCTGTTAAATTTTCATATTTAAACATAAATAAGTTTTTTGAAACACAAAGAAAAAATGATTTTAAATCATTAACAGCACCTTTAAGAACAGGAATATTTACATTGAAATTTATATTTTGAACTTTATCCGAAATTAAGCTCAAATCAACAGCCGCAAATGACGGCTCAATATTTTCAACAACAAATTTTATTTTATTTTCTTCCGTTGAACTTATCTCAAAAGGGTAAGCGTCAATATTTAAAGTACTTTTAAGAAAAATAGCCCGTTCCAAAGATTTTTGGTAATCAAAAGAAATAACAGCAACAGAATTTTCTCTGTTTGTATAATCAAATGAAGTCTCTTCGTTTTCTTTGATTTTTAGGCAAGAAGCGGCAACCCCGGGAGTATAGACAATTGCTAAATCCTCTTTTGTTTTAACCTCTACCTTTGAAACTATTTTTATACCTTTAAATTGAGACATTATTTTCTTACTTTATTCTCCGTACCTGCAAGTAAACGTTTAATATTTTCTTTGTGCATTACTGTTACATAAATTGCTCCAAGTGCTGCGAACCAAATATAATAGATATTTTGGTCAAAGAGTACCATTAAAACAGGAGCCATTGCAATAGCAATAATTGAACCGAGTGAAACATATTTAGATAAGTATGTGATTAATCCCCATACCCCTGCAATAATTATACCAACGGGGAAACACAATGCTAATATTGTACCAACACCTGTAGCCACTGATTTTCCGCCTGTAAACTTTAAGAAAACAGACTTGCTGTGTCCTAAAATAGCAAATATAGCAGCTAAAACGGGTGTTAATCCTGTAAGGTATTCATTAAAGAAATTAAAATAACGAGCTGCAATAATTACTGCCAATGCTCCTTTTAATGCATCCGACAACATTACCGTGAAAAACCATTTTGTACCTAACACACGTTTTACATTTGTTGCCCCTGTTGAACCTGAACCGACTGTTCTAATATCAATTCCCTTTAACTTTTTAACAATCAAGTAGCCTGTAGGAATAGAACCTAACAAATAAGCAATTAATATAACAATAAAACATTTAACAAATACCATAAAAATGCCGTGCATTATTTACTTTCTCCCTTTTCTCTAGCCAAAATTTTAATCGGTGTTCCTTTAAATCCGAATGCTTCTCTCAACTTATTTTCTAAATATTTTACATAATTGTCTTTCAAAAATTCTTCTTTATTTATAAATAAAACAAAAGTAGGCGGTTGAGTTTTTACTTGTGTTGTGTAGAACAATTTTAATCTTTTGCCTCTTATACTTGCCGGCGGATTCATAGAAATTGCATCTAATACAACTTTATTTAATAAACTTGTTGAAATTCGCTTTGTAGATTCAGCATAAACTTCTTTAGATAATTTATAAAGATTTACCAATCTTTGCTTTGTAAGAGCACTGATAAATACTTTAGGAACATAGCTCAAGAACGGCATTTCCAGTTCAATATTCTTTTCAAAAGTATTAATAGTGTCAGATTTTTTTCCTTCAATTAAATCCCACTTATTTACGGCAAGAACAATTGCTTTTCCTGCATCAATAATAGTTCCTGCAATTTTTTTATCTTGATCGGTTATTCCTTCCGTTGCGTCAACTACAAGAATTGCAACATCACAATTCCTTATAGCTCTAATAGAGCGGTCAACCGCAAATTTTTCAATCCCCCAATCAACTTTAGATTTTTTTCTGATTCCGGCTGTATCAACAAGAATAAATTCTTCGCCCTCGTACTTTACTTTCGAGTCAATAGCGTCACGAGTTGTTCCTGATACATTGGAAACAATAACCCTTTCTTTATTTAAAAGAGCATTAACAATTGAGGATTTCCCGACATTAGGTTTCCCGACGATTGCAATTCTTATATTTTCTGATTTTTCTTCTTTATGTCCGTATTCAAAATCTTTAGTAACTAATTCTAAGAGGTCGCCAACTCCTCCTGACCCGTGAAGAGCACTTATTGCAATCGGTTCACCAAGTGCAAGTGCATAAAATTCACTTGTATTGGCAAATTTTTCCGGTGAGTCAAGTTTATTGACGGCAAGAAAAACTTCTTTTCCGCTTCTTCTTAAAACATTAGCGATATCATAATCTATTGGGGTTAAGCCGTCTTTGCCGTCAACAATGAAAATAATTTTATCTGCTTCATCACAAGCAACTTTAGCTTGAGTGAAAATATTCACCATAATTTCATCTTCATCACCAGGGATAATACCACCTGTATCAATAACCGTAAATTCTTTTTCCATCCACTCAACATCAAAGTAGATACGATCACGAGTTACACCTGCCCGGTCATCTACAATAGAGTGTCTTGCTCCTAAAAGCCTGTTTACGAAAGTTGATTTTCCGACATTCGGACGTCCAACAATTGCTACTATCGGTTTTTCTGTCACTTTTTTAATTCCGTCTTAATTATTAACTGTAATCATTTTAATACAAATATAGTGTTTTTAGCGAACTTTGCAATAAATGTTGCGATTATTGTAACGAGCCGATAAAAAGTAATTATTAATGAAAATCCTATAATAGCTTGACGTATAAAAGAAATCATTTTAATATAATAATACAATGTCGTAGTGGCGGAATGGTATACGCGCACGTTTGAGGGGCGTGTGGAGAAATCCTTAAGGGTTCAAGTCCCTTTTACGACATTTTTATTTTGCTTATTTCTTATGAATATGGAACAGATTAGACAAACAAGCGTTAGCGTAGTTTTTCAATCTGTTCAGAATATCTTATATTTTGACGTCAAACATACCTCATAAAAGAGCTGTAAAGATTAAATCCTGCCTAATATCAGATATTAATTAAGTTTTCTTAATAAACTAAATTCAAAAAATATTTTATTTACCGTATTTGATAAAGATTGGTTCGATATATTTATAGTACAACCCAATATAGAAATGAGGTCGTAAGAAAAATAGCGGACGACGTTTTATAAAAAGTAAATCCGAAACAATTTCATTATATATTGTCCAATTTTCTATATCTTTTTTATCTTTTGCCCACGGGGTCATTTGTAAATATTTAAAATATTCCTTTTTGTGAATACAAAGTGAACCATATTTCCAAGGTTTGCCAAGCAAATGAATTGCCTTTGGAGTATTTGAAAAAGATGAACGGTTAACAAAATTACTCGATTGTAGATTCCATTCCCCATCAAGTAATTTAATTTTATCTTTTAAAATGATATTTATAATCTCTTGATCCCCCAGTCGAATTTTATCACGTTGTCTGTTTGCACATTCTTTAAACTGTTCTTCAATATTTTGTTCTCTGATTTTGTCCAAATCAAAAACAATCATTCCTGTATTTATATATGTCGGATTTTCTTTTACTTTTCTTTTATTAATATCGAGAACTCCACCAATGATACAATTACCTAAATCCTGATCAAAAAGTTCTCTTAAACTTGTACAAACTACAAAGTCACAATCAAAATAAATAACTCTGGATATATTTGGGAGAAATCGAGCCAATTTTAGTCTATAAAAAGATGCCAAAGTTAAATACGGGTGAGTTTTAACCTGTTCAAACTCATTAAAATATTTTCGGTCAACTTTAATAAAATTAATTTCACAAGGTTTAATCGAGGTTAAGGAGTATATTTTGTTTTTATTTTCTTCGTCTAATCCGTCACCAAGTATATAAAACCTTATTTTATCCTCTTCTTTTGCATTATATAGTATTGAAGCTATTGCAACCCCTGTGAAAGGAAGATAATTATCATCACATGAAAAGCAGACATTAATAATTTCGTTATTCTCTGACATTTATATATCTTCCTATCTATTTCTCAAGTGTTATAATAACACAAATTTGTTTTTTTATTAAAATCATCGTACAAAATATGATATTATTTGTAAAAACTTAATGTATGCCGGATAATTAAGATAAATATGTTATTATAATCAGGAGCAGAATTAACCAAAAACTAACAATATGTTTTTAAGATTAAAAATAGGGGTATGCCATGATTAATTCTAATATTTTAATAGTTGATGATGAAAAAGACATTTCAACACTTATAGAAATGACATTAAAGTCACAAGGGTTTAAAAACATAAAAGCTTGTTATGACGGAAAGTCCGCAATGGATGAAATAAAAACAAATCATCCCGATTTAGTCTTACTTGATTTAATGTTACCGAATATTGACGGGTTAACTGTTTGTAAAGAAGTAAAAAATAATGTTACAACAAAAAATATACCCATAATAATGATTACGGCAAAAAATGAAGAAAATGACATTATTACAGGGCTGGAGTTAGGTGCAAGCGACTATATAACAAAACCTTTCAGCACAAAAGTTTTACTTGCAAGGGTAAAAAACCAACTTCGTATTGCAGCTCTGCAACCAAAAGATAATAACACTTTTCTTAGATTTAAAGATTTGGTGATTAATCGTGAAGAAAGAAGTGTTTTCTTGAATAACGAAGAAATCAAGCTGACTTACTCGGAATTTGAATTATTAACAATGTTTGTAAATGAACCCCACAGAGTTTTTACAAGAAACCAGCTTATTTTTAATATAAAAGGTGATGACGGATATGATGTCGGGGAAAGAGCAATTGATGTACAAATTCTTAATTTAAGAAAAAAACTCGGCAGCTACGGTAGTGAAATAGAATCCGTAAGGGGAATAGGATACAGGCTGAAATCATGAAAAATCACGTTAAATATTTAATATCATTTATATCTATAATTGCGGCAATATTGATTATTGGCAGTATAATTTTAACAAATCAATTCTTCAAGTTTTACAATTCATATATTCAGGAAGAAAAAGAAGAAATGAATCATAATCTTTTACTTGTAGAGTGGTCTGTTACCCCTCTTTTAAGAGATAAAGATAATAATAAATTAGCTTCTTATTACAAAGATTTATATGATAAAGATATTGCAATATTTATCTTTGACAAAAACGAAAACTTAATCGGAACATCAAGACCTGATATTGATGGTGAATTACTAAAAGTTATTCACTACAACAGAGCAACATTTAAAAACTACAAACACTCGTTAAAAAATAAAATGCTTGTTCAAGAAAAAGAAATCAACATAAATAATGAAACATATACAATAAAAATTGCGTTGTTAGAAGATGATATGATAAAAACTTTCTTGCACAATCAAAAAAGTATTATTCTGTTCTATATTGCTTGTATTCTTCTTATCACACTGTTTTCTGTTTATACAATATTTAACTTAAAAATACCGTTCGATAAATTGCAGGAAAGTGCAATAAAAATTATGAACGGAGATATGGATACAGATATTTTTGTAATAGAAAAAGGTTTGTTGTCAGAACATTCAAAAACAATAAACAACATGGCTCGCCAATTAAAACAAAAAATTAACGAATTAAAACAACTTGAAACAGCAAGAAGAGAAACTCAATCAGGTTTATCACATGAAGTTAAAACACCTTTAACAAGTTTAACTTTAGCTTCCGAATTTTTAAAAGACAATATAAAGTCAGATAATAAGGAAATCAATGAATGTATCAACATCATTCAAACTAATAGCGAAAGATTAAACTCTTTAATTTTAAACATTATCGATATTGCAAACTTAGAAAACCAATCAATTAACCAAAAAAATGAGTTTTCCGAATTTGATTTATCTGCTTGTATTTATTCAGCAATTGATAATTCTAAAATATTGGCAAAAAATATTAAAATCAATTATATAAATCCAAAACAAATTATGATTTTAGCAGACAGCCAACTGCTTGAAACCGCAATTCTTAACATTTTAACAAATGCAATACGCTATTCCGAATCAGCGAAAATTGATGTTTCAGCTGATATTGAAAATGAAAATGCAATCATAAGAATAAAAGACTACGGAATTGGAATTCCGACAGAACACATCAATAAAATTTTTGATAAGTTTTACAGAGTTGATAAAAACAGAAGCAGAGAAAAAGGCGGCAGCGGCTTAGGACTTGCGATAGTTAAAAATATTATTGATTTACATAACGGAAAAATCAACGTAAAGTCTGAAAACGGCTGCGAATTTACAATAATACTTCCGCTTAAATAGTTCAATTTATGCTATTATAAACTTATGAAAAATAAAGAATATAAGAAAATATTAATTATCAGAACAGGTGCAATAGGAGATGTTATTCATACAACAAATCTTTTCCGTGCCATAAAAAAATTAAAAAATGAAGTTGAAATTCACTACCTTACAAGCGAGACCATTAAACCTCTGCTTGTTAACGATAAAGATATTGATAAAGTTTTGACAATCAACCCTAAGTTTAAAATGTTTTCCGATTACACAAAAGAGCTTGCAAAAACGCTAAAAAAAGAGCAATATGACCTTGTCTTAAATCTACAACCGTCTTGGAAAGTAAGATATTTGATATTTTTAGCAGGAATAAAAAACTGTTTTGAATACAAAAAAAGATTTAAAATGCACGCAGTTACAAACTTCTGGGCAACAGGATTAAAACCGTTTCCTGAATTAAAAGAAGAAGATAAATTACAATTATTTTTGCCCGATGAAGCGGTTAATTTTGCAAAAAGTGAAGTCTGCAATTTAAAAAGACCTTTAGTTGTAATAAATGCAGGAGGCGTTTTTTCTAAACGTCAAGGCAGAACATATCCCGCAGATAAGTGGGTTGAACTCGGAAACAAAATTCAAGATGAATTTTCGGGAACAATTCTCTTAAACGGTGCAGAAGAAGATGAAGAAATACTTTCACCTTTAAACAACATTAAGAACTCCGTAAATTATATAGGAAAATTATCACTTATAAATTCTTGTGCATTAATTGGGCAAGCAGATTTAATGCTCTCCGGAGATTCCGGACCATTGCACATTGCAACGGCTTTAAACGTAAAATCAGTAGGATTATTCGGTTCTATGCCTGCAAAACGTACAGGATGTTACTCTTCAGGAATAAATATAGTTTCTAAAAAGCCTTGTGTTCCTTGTAACAGAAGAAAATGTAAGTATCTTAAAAAATCCGGAAATCTCTATGCTCCATGTATGGAAGAAATAAGTGTTGATAAGATTTTAGAACAAGTAAAACAAACTCTTTCATATAGATTAAATAATTAATAAAAGGTAGGGCAGGCTCTGCCTGACAAAAACAGTGAAAAATCTTAACTTATAGATAAATATCAGACTCAATTGGGATACTTTAACGGGATATTTTTATATAATAATTTATATTATAATTTTTAAATTTAAAAAAGGTATTGTAATTTTTTTTTGTGTATATAATAATAAAGATATCTTGGCTGGGTAGCTCAGTTGGTCAGAGCGTACGGCTCATACCCGTGAGGTCGAGAGTTCGAGCCTCTCCCCAGCTAATTTTATTTTTTTGTCAGATTATATAATTTTGTAACGTAACTTTTGTTATTTTTTTAATTAACCTCTATATCTATTACACTTAGTTTTGAAAAACTAAGATTCTAAATTTGAAAATTTTAATAATAATTTTGGCTAAAAATAAACAAAGAAAGTTCTTTTCACCATATTAAAAAACTTCCGACTTTGATTTTTGGGGTAGCAAATCTTTTATAAAAATTTAGATTTGATAAATTTTTATAAAGGCTAAAATACAGATATAAACGAGTTTTTAGAAAAGCTTATATATTTTATTTTTCAAACTACACTCTGTTGTAAATTGCTAAAATTTAGGTATATTAGGATAATTCGGCATTTTTAAACAATAAATAAGAAATTTGAGCATAGAAATCCGGACATTTCGGACATTTTAAAAACGTATTTTCATTTTGAGGGAAGTGCCTAAAATACCCTAAACATAAACACTTTCGCCATTAGAAATGACAAATTTCCATTTCAAAAGTCACTATTAATATATACTTGCCTAAAATTGGAGAATTTTTGTCTGATTTCTACCTGCTTATATTCTGAATTTTTTTAATTTTATGAAACCTTTTGTCCTAAATAATCAAACCTGGTGTTACAAGAAATCATTTCATGTGTTCTTTTGCACTTTGCCCCAAATGTAGTCAACTTCTTGCGGAACAAATTTAATATTCCCCGAAAACGGACTGAAAGTTATTTCTCCAAAGTATAATTCTTCGTCGATTTCGAAAAAATCAACTCTTGCAAATTCAAAATCTTTTGAAAGCAGTTTTGCATATTCTATAATCTTTTCTTTATTTTTTTCTTTGGCCTTACATGCTGTTCCTCTTTTGTAGAAAATTGCAATTTCACTTTCTGTCCAATCAGGGTTATAAAAAGATACTCCAAAAATGAAATCTTCAATCGGGATTCCATTAAAATTGTGACATTCTATTAGTTTCGGATTTCCGTTTATACAATAAACTTCATATTCGTTAAACGGTGTGTTATCTTTTGTATGCAAATATTCTTCAACAAAAATTTTAGGCTTTATGTCTTTATACTGCAGTTCTAAAGTTCCCCAAAAGGCATAATTGATTTTTAAAACTTTTTCAAAATATTTTTTGTATTTGCTTAATAAAGGATAATCAATTTTGTTTTTATCTTCAACCAGCATTGCCGTTTTGCAGGCATGGTTAGTTTTTATAACAAATGTTTTTGGCAAATTATAAAAATTTATATCGTCAAATGTATTGTATTCACCGTATAATTTGGCTGTTTTTAAATCAGGGAATTTTTCATTTATATACTTTTTTGCAAAAAGTTTATCTGCTAAATTAATTTTTTCTTTAGTAATGTTATGTATTTTTAAAATATTCAGTTTTTCTGAAAATAATATAGGATTTTTAAAATTAATTTGCTTTTTGAAATATTGAAAATAAAAACAATTAAGCAAAAAAGGTCGCATAAATTCAGGAGAATACTTTTGCAAAAAATATCTCAACCAAAATTTTGTGCCTTTAAAATCATTGTATATCATATTTATTTTTTTATTTGTAAAAGTGCTTTTTGATATGCTCTTGCATTTTCGCAGCAAATTTCCGATTTTTTTAATTCTTTGCTTTGTAAAAAAGCAGGAGTAGGACAATAACCGCAATATTTACAATAGTCGTCATTGTTGCAGTCCGGTATGTTTTCCCAACAAAAAGTTTTTCTGAATTCTTTTGCTTTCTTTTGCCATATATCTTTTAAACTTTCTGTTTTTAAATTACCTAAAATATACTCAAAATCGTTGCAAGGCAGTACGTTTAAGTTCGGTGCAACAGCTATTGTTCTGTAAGCTCCATGACAAATCGTCCCCTTTTTTACGTGATTTTTTGTTTCTGTATTGTGCGGCGAATCCGGAAATTCTTTTTGCAGGTAGAGTTCCGTTAATTCGTCTTCAGATAACATTAAATGCGAATTATTGTTTTTAGGGTTATTTATATAGTAAGTGGATACGCTTGTCCACGCTCCTATGCTGTCACCAAAATTTACAACATCAATATAATCATTTTTATTTTCTTTTGTAGCTAAAAAGCTGATGTTGGTCATTATGTTTCTTTCGGCAAGTTTTCTGATTACTTCTTTAGTCTTTTTCTGAGAACCTTTTATCCCCGTCATTTTATCATGTGTTTGCGGGTTCATACTGTAAAGGCTCAATTTAACCATATTGGGATTTAATGAAACAAATTCTTTAAAAAAATCGTTGTCGTATAAAAGTTGTCCGTTAGTCAGAACCCTTACGGCAAGATGTTTATCTCGTATATATTTAACAATTTTTAGAAAATCTTTATGACAAGTACATTCTCCGCCTGTAATACCTACTGTAGTTACGCCTAAATTGTAAGATTCATCAACGATTCTTTTTATATCTTCAAACTGTAATTCTGCCTCAGGGTAACATTTTTCGTTAAAACAATGTGTGCATTTTAAGTTGCATTTATACGACAATTGAATAGTTAAATTTTGCAAAAAGTTATTCGCTATAAGCCATTTGTATTGCTCTTCTTCAAACTTTTCTTCTTTCTCTTGCAACCCGCTGATTTGTTTCATCTTATTTGTTTGTGTGTCTTTGCTTTTAGAAATTCCTTTAATTTCAATTATATTTGTTTTTTCAAGTTCAAATAAAAATTCTTCAAGTTCGTTTAATAAGTTGTGTTTCTGTGCATATTCATATACTGTATTGTAATTTTGTGTGTACAAAATAACATGCCATAAATCAGAAGCCATTCCGTCTAATTGATATTCGTAATGAGAAATTTCATCAGTAATATAGCTTCTGGAATTTTCTTTTTCAAAATTATAAGTTTGAGTAGATACGCTATTTCTTACAGTGAATTTTAATGACATAAAAATTCATCCTGTTTTATTTCAGTAACTTTTTTTGTAACGGTATTAGGGGTTTTATATACTGCATAAATTAGTACACCATTACAGTCTTTTGAAGTAGTTAATGAACAGCTTCCGCCGTTTGGCATTATGTCATGCCTGACTTTTTTAGAAAATTTTAAAACTTTATTCATGCTTCTATCCTTATTCTTGATTATACACTTATTGTAGTATTTAGAGTTTGCGGAGTAAATGGTTTCATTGCAAATTGTAATTAAAACTAAACAAAACTTTTAGGCTGCCGTTAAAATTAATACAAGAACTTCAAACTGTAACTCAAAATAAATTTTTCTTTCTCGCAAGACTTGTCCTATTACAATAAAAATAGTAACATTATAACTACTGATAATAAGGAGGCTTTTATGGACTTAAGAGGAAGCAAAACTGAAAAAAATTTAATGGAAGCATTTGCGGGAGAATCTCAAGCAAGAAATAAGTATACTTATTTTGCATCTCAAGCCAAAAAAGAGGGATATGTTCAAATAAGCAAAATTTTTGAAGAAACTGCAAACAATGAAAAAGAACATGCAAAAATTTGGTTTAAGTTGTTACATGGCACTTCAACAGGTACAACAGCGGAAAACTTAAAAGCTGCTGCCGACGGAGAAAATTATGAATGGACGGAAATGTACGCAAAATTTGCAAAAGAAGCAAAAGAAGAAGGCTTCAATGACATTGCATTTTTATTTGAAGAAGTAGCAAAAATAGAATATGCACACGAAGAAAGATATAAAAAATTATTAAATTCCGTTACTTCTAAAAAAGTATTTGAAAGAGAAACAGAAATTGTTTGGGAGTGTTCAAATTGCGGAAACCTTCATTACGGAATAAAAGCACCTGAACTTTGCCCTGTCTGTAAACATCCTCAAGCATATTTCCTTCAACAAAGTAAGAATTATTAAAGATTAAATAAAAAATTTTAATTTTCAAGAACGTATTCAATACGTTTAATATTTGTTTTGCCGGATAAAATGGTAAAATTAATTTGTACAGATAATTCCTAAAATCATTTGTACAAATTCTTTTTTTCACTATTAATATAACTTTAGAGCTATACATTACAAGTCTGTATAAAAACAAAAAGGATTAATTTTGAATAAAATTAATATGATTGAATTATTTTTCAAACCTTTTTGAAATATCAATAAGTAAAGATAAACTTTCATCATCTAAATTTTTAGCTGATTCCAAAAGAATTTTTAATTTTGGATTTTCAAGAATGTATTCCGAACATTTAACAATCGTCCTGTCTGTATAAAATGGTAAGACAGGTTCATTTTCATAATCCAAAAAATCATCTATGTTACACTCAAAAACATCTGCTATTTTTTGAAGACTATCTATTGTCGGGTTTTTATTAAATCCGCCAAAAATTTTTTCTACTGTACTTTTTGGTATACCTGTTCTTTCAGCAATTTCTTTTAATGTATAGTTTTTGCTGTATTTTAAATCATTAAGTTTATTTTTACTTAGCTTAGGCACGTTAACCCTTACAATTCTTTTATTTACTCATTATCATACAACCTAATCAATTCTTCCATTAATTACCCGAATAATTTAAAGTTTATTTTGTTATTTTTCTATATATAGATATTTTATATTGCACATTTCTTTATTAAGATATATAATTATATGTATTATCTTATAGAGAGTCAGGTTTGTTATAGTGTATAAAAACTTATTATCAGAATTAAATAAACATAAAATATCATATTCTCAAGTTGCAACACTAATTAATATAACCGAAAAAGAATTTACCGATAAAGTTAATGGTAAAGGTAAATTCAGACTCAATGAAGCATTAAAAATAAGAGAGCTTGTAATCAAAAAGAATTCTTCAATAAATTATTTATTTAAAAATAATTAATATTAAAAACTTTTTAACAGATATTGAAATGTAAAATAAGGAATATAAATGACAGATTTAAAAAGATTTTTATTGCATATTCTTATGAGTGTAAAAATAAAAAAACATGGAAAAAATAATTCAGTACAAATTAGTAACTCTGCACATTTGCGAAAAGTAAAAATTAAAATATATGGGTCAAATAATTCAGTAATAATAAGTGATAACACATATTTACATAATGTATATTTAAGGATAGGTTTCAAAGATTGCTTTGTCAACAATTGTTTAATCCAAATAGGGAATAATACTTCATTTAACTCTGCAGATATTCAATTAGGAGAAGATAACAGTAAAATTATAATCGGAGAAGATAATATGTTTTCTTTCGGAATAGAAATAGCTTGCACTGATACACATAGTGTAACTGATTTTTCAGGTAAATTAATAAACTACGGAAAAGAAATAATTATCGGTAACCATAATTGGATATGCAAAAACGTATCGATAATGAAAAACAGTAAAATTCCAAATAATTGTGTTATTGCACAAAACAGTTTAATAACTTCTAAATTTACTCAAGATAATACGGTAATAGCAGGTATTCCGGCAAGGGTAGTAAAAGAGAATATCAATTGGCATAGAAAAAGACCCTGCCAATATCAAAATAATGAAAATATCTAAAATATTCTTTTTAATTCAACGTCGATATCTTTTGTATTGAGGTTCCCTTTCATTTTTACTCGGAAACTTTGTTCTTCATCTCCGCATGCCTGAATTTTCGGAACTTCACTTAATTCTTTTTTATATAATTCTTTGGTATTTTCGGGGCGAAAAATTACTTTTACTATCCAAGTTAAAGGAACAAACAAAATTTTAACTTTTTTACCTGCACTTTTATTGTATTTTCCCCACAACTTTAAATCTGCATTTTGTTCATCTATAACATAATTACCTTTAAGCAGGAATGATAAAAATTGTTGTTGAGAGGTTAAATAAATATTATTAACATCATAATTTTCTATATCAAATGAGCCTTTTATCCTTGAAACAAGTGCCTTTTCTTTTGATATATCAATATTAACAATATCTTGAATTCTTATTTTTAAAGGCTTTTTACCATCACTTGATTTTTTAATCATAAACTCAGTACTGCCGATTTGGGGTAAAAATCCTTTCTTAATATCAAAATCAGCATGGGCTCTTATTGTATCAAAGAAATCTTCTGTTTGAGCCGTAATATGAGCGGAAGCCAAGCCCTCAACCTGATTTTTTAATTCCAAAACCATTTCCGTCGCAAGGTTTGAATTTACATTATCCGCAAAAAATTCAACTTTAGACGAATGATTATTAAAATTATATTTCCCGTTTGTATAAAGTGTGCCGTTTGCAAATTTTGCATTTTCTGATTTAAAACTAAATATGTTATTTTTAAGATCCCCTGTCAGATAAATGTGTTCGATAAGTATTTTTCCGCTTAATATTTTATTGAGTCTTATTTTCCAATTTTGGATTGTGATATCGGTATCCGTAACCTTATCAATAATTTCAGTAGTGTTTTCAGCTATTTTATTTGTCTTGTTACCGTCCTTTTTTATATGAAATTTATCTAAAAATAAATCCATATTATAAATATTAATCTTATCGTGTCCGAAATCATTTTGAGCGTTTATTTTACAATCAAATTTTTCTTTATCGTATGTTCCTGTTGCAGAGATGTTCATTTTTTCTTTATCTGCCGAGAAAACAGCTTCTTCTAAGTAGAAATCCTTGTAAGTTGAATTAATAACGGAAAAGTCACCTGTCAGTTGTTTTGTTTTATGATAATATATCAAATCGCCGTTGAACATTCCGCCATGCAAATATTCGCCAAAAGAACCTGTAACTGAAACGGGAGCGTAACCTAATGTTTTACAGGTTATATAGTCAAGTTTAAGTTTTCCGTTCACTTTTCTGAAAAGTCCGTTCCCTGTCAGAATATCATTTGTTTCCGATCCATCTACCGTTGAATAAGAATAAGAAGTTATTTCTAAAACATCATCGTGTTTATAAGTTTGAACAAATAATTGTCTGCTCTTATCTTCTAAACCTAAATCAGCGGTTTTATAGTATAATTCAGAACCCTGATTTATTTTTAGCAGGTAATTTACGCTTATTTTATGATCTTCAACTCCATAATATACAGTTGTATCGGCATATCCTTTTACTCTTGTATGCGAAACATATTTTTGAACAGTATTATTTGTAAGTTTAGATTTTATAACGCCGTTTACTGTTTGTTTTGGAGTTGCCATTCCCTCTAATATAAATATAGAATTAACTTTATCCGTTCCGATTTTACCCTCGGCATAAGAATTAATTTGTCTTTTATCAAAATCAAATACCGCTTCATCAAATACAACCGGAACATTAAAAAGAACTGACTTTGCAGCTAATTTTTTTGCTTTGCAAAAGCCAAATAAGCCCTCATTATTAACTTTTAAATCTATATCGGCAGTTCCTGAAAAATTATAGAAATTTTCAATGAAAACCTTATCTTTTTTTCTTAATTTTTGAAAATATAAAAGTGAAGCTTGAAGTTCTGATACAGGAATGTTTTTCCCTGTAATATTAAAGTTCGGATTTCCGTTCTCTCCATATATTAAACCGTTTGCGGTTATTGCAGAATTTCCGAATGAAACAGATAAATTATCACTATAAAGGTTATCACCTATAAAATAGAGAGTTCCGCTTTTTCCGACTAAAATATTATTATTTAAAACAGAAGAAGAAACCTTTGCTTTTATTTTAACTTTATTACTATTGGAATTTTGAGAAAATAACAAGGAAGAAATATCTGCTTTAAAATCAATATTATCTTTATTTGTAATGATAATTGATGAATTTTTTAAATCTATTTCAGAGATTAAATTATAATATTTTTCCGGAGAAAACTTTGTTTTACACTTTTTCCTTTCTGTTGGTTTATATTGAACCAGCAGATTTTCAGATTTCAACTTTATCGGCTTTTTATGAAAAGTATCATATTCTCCTTTTAAATATTTAAAAAAAACTATTTCTTTTTTATTCTTATCGGATAATGAAAAATTAGTTGCACTTATATCTGCTTTTAGAAATGGTGAAATACTAAATTCAAAATTATCCGCAATATAAGTTATTCCGAATTTCTCATTAAGAACAGAGTTTAGTTTATCCGTAAATTTCGGAGAATTAACATAAATCGGTAATATAAAAACTAATGTCAGGTATAAAATCGCAGAAAATACGATAATAAACGAGAATATAAAAAGTATTATTTTTTTGATTTTTTTCATAGATTAATGATACTACCCGAACAGTTCAAATTCTACCGTCTGATGTAATATTTTAAATATTTGATACACGCTTTTTATTAACTTATTTTATAATCAGCAAATTAGTATTATAATATAGTACAAGATTGGAGTTTATTATTATGAAAAGAGCAATTGTAATTGTTATTGATTCTATGGGCTGCGGTGCAATGCCCGATTGCAGAGATTATGGAGATGTTCCGGACTGCAACACTCTCTGTAATGTATCTGCGGCAGTAGGCGGCTTGAATGCCCCTAACTTTTATAAGTTGGGATTAGGAAATTTGGGCAACGTAAAGGGAGTGGATAAAAATCCTGACGCTATTGCCCAATACGGAATAATGAAAGAAAAATCAAAAGGGAAAGACACTACAACAGGGCACTGGGAAATGATGGGATTAATTTTAGATAAACCTTTTAAAGTTTACCCAAACGGCTTTCCTAAAGAAATTATTGATAAATTCATTGAAAAAACAAAATGCGGTGGCATTTTAGGAAACTACCCCGCTTCCGGTACTAAAATCATAGAAGACTTGCACTCGGAACACGAAAAAACAAAGTTCCCGATAATATATACAAGTGCAGACAGTGTTTTCCAAATTGCGGTTGATATTGATATAATTCCAATTGAAACGCTTTATAAATATTGCGAAATTGCAAGAAATATTCTGACTGATGAATACAATGTTTCTCGGGTTATTGCAAGACCATACCGTTTGGTTGACGGCAAACTCGTAAGAATAGGCGGAATGAGACGGGATTATTCTGTTGAACCGTTTAAAAATTCTACTTGCGATATTGTATTAAAGAATGCCGGAGCTGTAGTCGGGATAGGTAAAATCGAGGACATTTTTGTAGGGAAAGGAATTTCTCACGCAAAACATACAGGCGGAAATACTGAAGGACTTGAGTTAACTTTAAAAGCAATCAAAAATGAACTTGATTTACCGTCTATCAAAACTCAAAAATACAATGTTGATAAGTTTGATAAAGAATTTATTTTTACAAATTTAGTTGATACTGATATGCTATACGGTCACAGAAACGATTTCAAAGGTTACGCAAAGGCAATAGAAGAAATTGATACATATCTTCCGAAATTCATTGAAAATATGACAAATGATGACTTGCTTATCATAACGGCTGATCATGGTTGCGACCCGACCGTAAAAGGAACAGACCATACAAGAGAACAAGTTCCTTTATTAATTTATTCAAAAGGAATAAAGGGCGGTAAACTTGATGAAATAACCTCGTTTGACTACATTTCGGATAGAATAAAAGAGTGGCTCGAAATATAACTTAAATTTATTTATAAAAATTTTTAATTTGATGTTATAATACTTTTTGTAAGTAAATGTATATATTCAATTACAAAGGAGAAAATATGAAAGTTACAGTTAATGACAGTTGTATAGCATGCGGAGCATGCGAATCAGTATGCGATGCAGTATTTTCAGTAGAAGATAAAGCAGTAGTTAAAGAAGCTGCAGTTGATGCAAATGAAGATTGCGTAAAAGAAGCTGCTGACTGCTGCCCTGTTAACGCTATTGAAATCGCTTAGTCGATATTATGGTTATACAAAAAAAGAGAAATGATTTCTTCATTTCTCTTTTTTGTTTCTATCACGTTTCTTTGTCTTCTTTTGGTTTCGTTTTTTTCAATTCCTTTTCAGGCTCTAATTTCTTTTTTAGTTGTTCTTTGTCCTCTTCTATAATGTGAAGAAGATAAATCAAACTGTTGAAACCTGTCATAACACGTCCCCTTCTTCTTATACTTTTTAATTATGAAGTATATTTCAGTCCCTAACTACATATATATAAAGTATTTTGAAAAGCGAAAATTTCTCGATTTTATTTATTCTTAATTCTTCTTTACTTTATTGAAAAAATTACAATATTCGGTTAATGAACATTTGCTGCAATCAGGCTTTGTCGGTTTACAAACATTTTGCCCGAGAGTTACAAACAAAGTGTTAATCTCTGACCAAGATTTTTTCGGCAAATTCTCTTTCAATGTAAACTCTGTTTCCTCTGGAGTAGTTGCAGATACAAGCCCGAGTCTGTTTGAAATTCTGTGTACATGAACATCTACACATATACCGGGCAGATTATACCCTTTTGATAGAACTAAATTAGCGGTTTTTCTTCCTACCCCTTTAAATTTAGTGAGTTCATCAATTTCTTTCGGAACAATTGAGTTATATTTATAAAAAAGTTCATTCGCAATATTCAAAATTTGTTTAGCTTTGTTTTTATAAAAACCTACAGGATAAATTGCTTTTTCTAAATCTTCAAGTTTTACATTCAAAAAATCCTTTGGAGTTTTACCAAAGTTAAGCATTCTAAGTGTTGCAGGATATGTTGTTTTATCATTTGTTCTTAAAGAGAGAATACACGCAATAAGAACAATAAACGGGTCATGAATATCTTCCATAAATCTGACAAATTCGGTTTGAGGAAGATTCATTTCTTTTATACCGTTTATAATTTTAGAAAAATTCTTAATCATGAAAACATATTAACAGAATTATAAAAAAATAGAAAATAAATTGAATTTTTGCTATACTGGTTGCAGACGAAACAGAAAGAAAACAGAGGAAACGACTATGTTTGAAGATTATTTTTCAGAAAGAATTAAGAATACGCCATCATCTTTTATCAGGGAAATTTTAAAGGTTACACAAAAACCTGATATAATTTCATTTGCGGGAGGACTCCCAAATCCTGTATCTTTCCCGAAAGAAGAATTAAAAATTTCAATGAACAGAATAGCTGACGAATTCGGGGATAAAATTTACCAATATTCAACAACAGCCGGAATTGACAGCCTTAGACAATATATCATTGACAGATACAAGAAACTTTGGAGCATGGATTTAACCCTTGATAACATAATTATAACAACAGGTTCTCAACAGGCACTTGATTTAATAGGAAAAGCTTTTATCAATAAAGGTGATAAGGTTATGGTTGAAAAACCGTCTTACTTAGGGCTTTTGCAAGTATTTAAAATGTATCAGGCGGATTTTGTTGAAACAAAATTAAATAGTGACGGATTAGATATTGAAAACTTAAAAAAAACAATGTCTAAATATAATCCGAAATTAGCTTATCTTATTCCGAACTTCCAAAACCCGACAGGTTTAACTTACTCAAAAGAAAATAGAGAAGCTGTTTTTGATGTAATCAAAGATTATGACATGATATTAATTCAAGATGACCCGTACGGAGAACTTAGATTTGAAGATACTCCTCGTGTTCCTTATATCGGATTAAATAAAACAAAGAAAAATATTTACTTAGGTTCATTCTCAAAAATTGTTACCCCGGGTATGAGATTAGGCTATATTATTGCCGATAAAGAAATTATTAAAATGATTGAAACTGCAAAACAAGCATCAGACTTGCATTCAAACGTTTTTGGTCAATACCTGATTGCAGATTACTTATTGCATAACGATTTAGATAAACATATCGAAAAAATAAAAAAATTATATAAATCTCAAGCAAATGCAATGGTTAGTGCAATGGAAGAATATTTCCCGAAAGAAATTACCTTTACAAAACCGAAAGGCGGTATGTTTACTTGGGTAACATTAAAAGATGGGACAAATGTTCTTGAATTATTTGATAAAGCAATAGCTAAAAAAGTTGCATTTGTTCCGGGACATCCTTTCTATGTAAAACCTGAAAATATTAACACTCTAAGATTGAATTACACAAACGCAAACGAAGAAACAATTAAAGAGGGTATAAAACGACTTGCAGAAGCAATGAAAGAAATATAAAAATTAAAAATAAAAAATACCGTTGCCAATTTGGTAGCGGTATTTTTTTTGCATTAATTTTTCAAATAATACATGTATAATAGAAACATTACAAAATAAAAAATATAAATTTTAGTGGTACAATTTATTTATATAGTAAAATTAGGGGTAAAAATGGATAGAAATAAACGCATTGCAATTTCGATTTTAAGTTTAATCGGCTTAGCTTTATCAATAGAACTTTGTGTAGTATATTACAACTCAAATTTTGTACAAAATGCAGCACCCAGTATATGTGCAATTAGTGACACCATTGATTGTGACGGAGTTGCCAAAACGGCATACTCACAATTTTTAGGTGTACCGCTTTCCCTTTGGGGCGTTTGTTTATACCTGTTTACCTTGTTCATGACTTGGATAGACAAAATTCAAAAGTTTGATTTTACGGGGCTTTTAAAAGTCTTTAAAAATCAAACTTCATATATTTTCTCATTGATGTTGTTATCATTTGTAATTTCTATGGGACTTGCAACAATATCAATCTTTAAAATAAACTCTATTTGTCTTTTCTGCTTTATGACATATTTTGTTGATTTGATAACTGCATTAGTTGCAAAAGATTGGAAACAAAATCTCTTATTTGAAATTAAAACATCAATTGCAGATTTTATTGAGGCGTTGAAAGTAAGAAGACAAGCATTTTACTTTTTCTTAGTTGTAGTTCTTGCTGCTGCCATACTTTCATATACGGCAACTACAAATGTTTTAGCCCCTCAACTGGAAACTCAAAAAATGTTAAAACAAATAATTAATTCACTTAAATCAGAACAAGCTGACGGAAATACAATAGGACAGAAAAATGCAGACTTGGTAATTAATGAGTACATTGACTTCAATTGCGGAGGATGTTTTATTGCACATATTTATTTACACAGAATTGTTGAAGAATTTGAAAATGTTAAAGTAGTTCAACACAACCTGCCGTTAGAAAAAGTCTGCAACCATAATATGCAATATGAGGGTCATAAAGGTTCTTGTATGAAAACATCTTATGCTCTTGCAGCTAAAAAACAAAATAAATATTGGGAAATGGCTGATATTTTATTTCTACAACAACCTGAAACAGAAAAAGAAGTAATAGAAAAAGCAAGACTTGCAGATTTTGACATCAGAAAATTAAAAGATGACGTAAACAGCGAAGAAATAAAAACAGAAATAAAAGACTCAATCGCAGAAGCGGATTCAAAAGATATTCAAGGAACTCCGACCATTTATATAGGAATGAAAAGAATTATGGGAGTCGGAAGCTATGAAGAATTTAAAAAAATGGTAATAGAAAATGGCGGAAGAGAAAAACCAAACCACAATTAATAAAGTTTTACTGCATGCCTGTTGTGCAACTTGCAGCGGATATCCGATAGAAAAGTTGCGAGAACTGGGGTATGAGCCTGTCATTTATTTCTTTAATCCGAATATTTTTCCTCAAGAAGAATTTGATAAACGTTTAAATGAACTCATAAAATATACAAAAAAGAAAAATGTTGAACTGATAATAGACAAACACGACAGCGAAAATTGGTATAACGCAATTGCAGGTTTGGAAAATGAACCCGAAAAAGGCAAAAGATGTTCAAGATGTTTTGAATATAGGCTTTTATATACCGTTTTAAAGGCATTTCAATTGGAATACAAATATTTCACCACAACATTGACCGTAAGTCCGCATAAGAATTCTAAAGTTATTTTTGAGATTGCAAAAGAGCTTGCAAATAAATATGAACTTACATTTTTAGATATTGATTTTAAGAAACAAGACGGCTTTTTAAAAACAATGCAAATTGCAAAAGCAGAGGGATTTTATCGCCAAAATTATTGCGGTTGCGAGTTTAGCATGTTTAATTAATTCTTTAAATTAAACTTACTGACAAATTTATTTTTTTCTTGTTTTATAAAAAAAAGGAGAAAATAAAATGTTTAATGTTTCATTCGCAGGAAGAGTTCACTTTAACCCCAACATAAAAATTAAAAATGCAAGAGCTTCACAAATTGCAGATGCAATAAACAGAGGATTTAAAAAAGGAAGCAATGATTTAGGAAGGAAAGTAAAACCGCTAAGATCAATCAGTGGAAAAAACTTAATGGACATCAATTATGATTGTTTTAATAAAAAAACTGGAACATTAAATGAAAAAGGGATAGAGGGGTTTAATAGTATATACCCTCGTGCAATTAATATAACAACAGAATCTAAAATAAGCGACTATATTGAAGCTATTCGTACTTTTGTAAAAAAATATACAGATCCCGACGGTCTCTTGTGTATGTTATTTGACCAGATTCAAAAATAACGTTTATTTACCACGGATAATCGCGTTTAAATTGCCGACCGTCAAGCATGATTTTGCCATGCAACAATTATAATTACCCGAACTTTTTTTTACAACTTCTATTTATAGCTTCTTTTGAATATAAATATTTAATTTTTTATTATTTAATATTACATTTCCTTTTGGAAATATCAATTTATACCTTATAAATAAAGTCCTTGCGGTCCTGAAACAAGTTCAAGGTTGCATATATTATAGAATAATAATGAACTCCTTAGCCCCATGTCATTCTGAAAGATTAGAAAAAGAAGCGTTAGTGTAGTTTTTAATCTGTTCAAAATCTCATTGTTTCCGGATTTTACGAGATATTAAATAAAAGTTATTTCATTTACGGCTGAACTATAAATTATTAAATAAATAACAGTTAGGCATGACTAAAGTGAAAAAGTTTTTCTTTTAAAGTATTCTTTTCATCCTTTTTAGATTTTTCAGGTAATTCGTAGCAATCTAAACATCTTGCTTCATAGGTTTCATCTGCTCCAATCATAATTAATGGAGAATTTTTATCCGCAGGTTTACCGTCAATTAAACGTTGTGTTCTGGTTGCAAATTCACTTCCGCACTTCATACATATAGCTGTGAGTTTATCAACTTTATCTGCATAACACATCAAATCACCCATATAACCAAACGGTTCGGCTTTAAAATCAAGCTCTAAACCTGTACCGATAATCTTTTTACCTTGTGATATCAATTGTTTTATAACAGGGACAATATTTGAATCAAAAAATTGCAATTCATCAAACGCAATTACTTCATCATCTTTTTCAATGTAATTTAAAATATCAAGAGCATTTTTTACCTTAATAGCATTAAGCCAAAGCCCGTTTCTTGATTCGATATAATCCCCTTTTGCTCTTGTATCAACCATTGGAGAAATAACTTTAATTTTCTTCTTGGCAATAGTTAATCTTCTTAGCCGTCTTAAAAGTTCCTCTGTTTTGCCGCAGCTCATAGGACCGGTTATTATTTCAAATCTGTAACTCATAAGTGTAAAAAATACCCCAAATTTCTCTCTTTTTAAATTCTATAACTACAAAATTCTTTTTGCAATGAAATCTAAATTAATATTGCACTAAATTTTTTATTATTGGGTTATAATTTTTTGAAGAAAGAGGATTTCATTTATGAAAAAGTTAGTTGTTTTATTTGTTATTTTGATTATGTCATTTGGTTCTTGTTTGGCAGTTTCAACATCCGATATTTCGGCGGAAGAAGCTATGCTAAAGCTGGAACAAGGTAATAACAGATTTATTTCATTAAAAATGAAACATCCTGATTCAACAAAAAAGAGAAGACTGGAAATGCTAAAAGGGCAGCACCCATTTGTTGTTATTCTTTCATGCTCTGATTCAAGAGTTCCGCCTGAATTAATTTTTGATCAAGGCTTAGGTGATATTTTCGAAATAAGAAATGCAGGAAACGTGCTTGATGAACATATTATTGGCAGCATTGAGTATGCTGTAATGCATTGCGGAGTAAAATTAATTGTAATTATGGGACATCAAGATTGCGGAGCCATTGCTGCAACTTTATCTGGAAAATCAGAAACAAAATACATTAAATCTCTTGAGGAAGCTATTCAACCTGCCGTTAACGATTGCGTTAAAAATGGCAGAGAGGGAAATTCAGATAATGTTGTAAAAGCACATGTAATGCAAGATATTGATGAATTGCTCTCTCAAGATACAGAATTGGTTAAATACATGAAAGAAAACAACGTTAAAATAGTTCCGGCTTATTATCATTTAGATACAGGTAAAGTTGAATTCTTAAAATAGTATTTAATTGGTTATAAAAGTACTCTTAATCATAAAATACTTTTTTCAATTATTGGGTTATAATTTTTTTGAAAGAAGAGGAAACATTAATGAAAAAGAGTACATGCCTGCTCCCGCTTGCGTTGGGAACATTCGGCTTGGGATTAACAGAATATGTTATGATGGGAATTCTCCCTGATACCGCAAAAGATATGAATGTGTCTATTCCAATGGCGGGGCATTTTATATCAATGTATGCTCTGGGAGTTGTATTCGGCTCTGTTTTGCTTGTATTAACATCTAGGAAGAAGCCGCTTAAAGATATATTAGTTGTTCTTGTTTCTATTTTTACGATTGCAAACCTTTTATCGGCATTTTCAATAAATTACCACATGTTGTGTGCATTGCGATTTATCGCAGGACTTCCGCATGGTGCTTTCTTCGGGGTCGGGGCAATTGTAGCTCAAAAACTTGCAGATAAAGGAAAAGAAAATCAGGCAGTTGCGTTAATGGTTTCAGGCATGACAATTGCAAATTTGGCGGGTATTCCGTTCGGAACTTTCATAAGCCATAATTTTTCTTGGAGAATTACATTTTTTGCAATCGGGGCTTTTGGGTTTTATATATTATATTCTGTTTTAAAACTTATTCCGAGAATTGCACCGCTTCCTGATAACGGGTTTAGAGGTCAATTTGCATTTTTTAAATCACTTGCTCCTTGGCTTTTAATTTTAGCCGTAATAATGGGTAATGGCGGAATTTTCTGTTGGTATAGCTATATAAATCCTCTGCTCGTAAATCTGTCGGGCATACAACCGAAATTTGTTTTTTTACTAATGATATTAGCAGGTAGTGGAATGTGTATAGGGAATTTTCTCGGCGGAAAATTGTCCGATAAATATTCTCCGTCGGCATTTGCAGCATTAACACAATTCTGTGCATTTATTTCTCTTCTTATGATATTTTTCTTTGCGTCAAACCCGTATATATCAGTATTTTTAATGTGCTTATCAACAGGTTGTTTGTTTGCGGTATCTGCTCCGCAACAAGTTTTGTTGATAGAAAATGCAAAAGGCGGAGAAATTTTAGGTGCATCATGCTCACAAATTTCATTCAATCTAGGTAATGCTATCGGGGCATTTGTCGGAGGCATCCCTATAACTCACGGCTTAGGGTATCAATATACCGCACTTGCAGGTGTACCATTTGCGTTTATAGGATTTTTATTACTGTTCTATTTTCATAGAAGATATACTTTAAATAGAAGCTAAGAGGATAATTATGGATATAAGAAAAGCTAAAAAAGAAGAAATTGAACAAATTAAACAAATTTATGTTCGAGCTAAAAACTATATGAATGAAAACGGTAATTCTTCACAATGGAATAATAACTTTCCGCCCAAAGAATTAATTTTGTCGGATATTGAAGCAGGAAATTTATATGTTTGTGTCGATGAAGATAAAATTGCAGGGGTATTTTGCTTCTTTATCGGAGTAGAACCGACTTATAATAAAATATATGACGGCAAATGGCTCAATGAATCCGAATATGCCGTAATTCACAGAGTTGCAATAGATATTCATAACAAAGGTATTGCTTCTTTTTGTATAAAATGGTGTATAAACCAATACGGAAACATAAAAATTGATACTCACAGAGATAATATCCCAATGCAAAAAACAATATTAAAGAACGGTTTCTCATATTGCGGAATTATAAAAAAAGAAGACGGTACAGAAAGACTCGCTTATCAAATTTGTGTTTAAAAATAAAAAGATTATATTTTAAAAATTGATATTCACGAAAAAAAATGATATTATCTATTATAATCGGAAATAAGTATGCAAAAAGAATTATCATTAGCTTTTATTTGGCATTTTCACCAGCCGGATTATCAAGTTCAGCCTGACGGCATAAATTTAATGCCGTGGACAAGGTTACACGCAATTAAAGATTATTTGGATATGCTTTTATTGATAAAAGAATTTCCGAATATTAAATTAAATTTCAGCATTGTTCCTGACTTAATAGAAACAATTGAACAGTATGCTTATAATGAAGCACATGACATTCATTCAAAATTAACGGTAACTCCCGTTGAAGAATTGACCCCTGACGATAAGTTATATATATTAACTTATTTCTTTGATGTCAATTATGAGAATATGATTGCAAAAAATCCAAGGTTTAATGAGTTATATCTAAAAAGATTTTCTGATGAGCAAATAAGTATAGACAGTTTTTCTCCGCAAGAATACTCGGATATTATGATGTTATTTAACCTTGTCTGGATTAGTGATGACTGGAGAAAAGTATATCCGGAATTAAAAGATTTTGATAAGAAAAAAATGAATTATACTCTTGATGACAGAAAAACTCTTATTGAAATCAACAGAAAAATAATGAGTCAAATTATACCGACTTTTAAACAATTTCAAGATGAGGGTCGTATTGAAATTATTACAAGTCCTTATAATCACCCGATTATCCCTATTTTAATAAATCCTAAAGATTTAAAAACTTCGTCTTTAAAATATCCTTTACCGGATTGTAAAATGGCGTTAATGATGGATTTAAAAGAACAGATAAAAATGGCAGTTGACAAGATTACCGAAACTTTTGGGAGAGCCCCGCAGGGAATTTGGCCAAGTGAACATTGTGTCAGTCAAAAAACTTTGGATGTAATGGCAAATTATGGCTTTAAATGGACAATTACAGACGAAAGTGTTCTTTCTAATTCATTAAAAAAAGAAATAGTGAGAGATTACAGGGGTTGTTATGAAGACCCTTATGATGTTTGTTCTTTATATACTTATAAGACAAAACAGGAAAAAGAAATAAATGTCATATTTAGAGGGTCTGTTATTCCTAACCTTATAACATTTGAGTATCCTCACAGAGATAGCGAACAAAGTGCTAATGATTTGTTTGACAGAATAAAAACAGTTTATGATAAATTAAAATATTCTCCCGATAAAAAGCATATTCTGACAATTGCAATGGACGGTGAAAACAGTTGGGATTCATATCCTTGCAACGGAAAAATTTTCTTGAAAAAATTGTATTCACTTATTAATAATGATAAAGCTATAAAAACTGTTTTAGTCAGTGAATATGTTGATGAAAACAAAAAAACCGAAAAAGAATTAAAAAAGATTAAGGCAGGGTCTTGGCAAAATCAAGAGTTTCAACTTTGGATAGCAGAGCCTACAAAAAATTTAGCATGGAAATATTTACTCCAAGCAAGAAATGAATATAAAGAAGCTGAAAAAGCAGGACTTTTAACAAAAGAACAAATAAAAGCAATAAAGCGTGAAATCTTTATTGATGAGAGCTCTGACTGGTATTGGTGGTACGGTGAACCTAATAACTCGGGTCAAGACCACATATTTGATTTTATGTTCAGAGAACATTTGAAGAATGTTTATATTCTTTTAGGGAAAGAAGTTCCTGACTATTTGGAAATGCCCTTAATTGCATATATGGGAAAACCGTCGAAAGTTCCGAGGAAACAAATTTCACCTGTTATTACCGGCTACCCCGATAATAATGATGAATGGATTAATGCAGGATGCATTGATATTCTGGCAGGTCCTATATTGCAAGAAAATAAATTATTCAATAGAATTTATTTCGGAAATGACAAAGATAATTTATATCTGCGTTTTGATATGAACAGTTTTTTCTTTGACAGAAAAGATACATTCCAAGAATACTGTGCATTGTATATTTATTTAAAAACATACAGAAATAATTGTAATTTTACATCTCCGATTAGACCTACAAATAAGACAGGTATTATATTACCGGTTTTATTAGACGGTTATACTCACGAAGTAAAGATTGTTCTTGTCGGCACAAAAAGATATGCCCTTCAATATTCAAAGGCAATCAAAGACGGGTTATGGCAATTGCAATGGGAACACAACATAAAATATGCTTATAATGATATTTGTGAAGTTAAAATTCCGTTTGAAGACTTGGGTATTACTTATGATGAAAGTTTTGATTTCTTCTGTATGACCGCACTTAGCGGAATTACGGAAGAAGTGTATCCTAAAGATATTCCGCTTACATTGTCCAGACCGAAAAAAAACCCTTCTTAAAATAAAGAAGGGAATGAGCACTAAGAATAAGCAATCAGAAGAGTTGAGGATTTACATTTCTATAATAAAAGATTTTTCACTCAACTTCATTGTACTTAAAGGCTATATTTGCCTGTTATACTTTTGACTGATAAAACAAGCCTCACATTTGTATGAGTTTTATATATTTTTTGATAATTATTTATTTATGTCATTCTGAAAGATTAGAAAAACGTGCGTTAGCGTAGTTTTTCAATCTGTCCGGAATCTCATACAGTTACTGTCAGATTAGTAAATCAAACCTTGCTTAACGATTTTTTGCAAAATAAAATGAAAAAGGGACAGAAACTTAGTC
>CAYYPD010000024.1:0-29372 GCA_964473445.1 uncultured Muribaculaceae bacterium | reverse complement strand
AGTGGTATGTTCGGATAACATACTTGATTACAGACGTTTATTTTGGATTTCTGTTCCTACTACATATTTACAGAACTTGTTTTACAGTGTTCATTTAAGAAAAAAAGAAGAAACCTATGTTGTTTCCGACAACAATGATAATTTAAAAGGATTAATTACCGTACAAGCACAAAAGGGAAACCCTTTTAAATGGCAGATTAAAAGACTTTTTCTGGCTCCAAACTCACATGAACAAGGTAAACAATTAATTGAATATATCATTGCAAAATTCGGTGCAAGAGGTGTTGATACATTCTACGTTTGTGTTGATGACAATTCTAATGAATTAATAGACTTATTTATAAAGGGCTGTGGGTTTAGATTTTGTTCAACCGAGGCTCTTTGGAAAGTTACAAATGTCAATTTTCTTGTAACTGACATAGATGAAAAGAATTTTCACTCTTTTGATAACTCTGATACAAATAAAGTAGCTGAACTTCACAATGAAAATCTAATCACCCATTACAAATATTCACTTTCAAAAGAAAAAGAAGAGTACTCTGACAGATTTTTTAAAGGGTTTAATTCTGTTTTTGAGTTTAAATACACATACTCGATTGATGACAGAATCGTTTCTTACATAAAAATAAAAACAATGGATAACGTTAACTACTTTTTAGACATACTGCTATCTTCGCATGATATAGACCTATATCCGATGATATTATCTTTTGCTGTTAAAAAAGTAATCACAAGAAACAAAAACTTCCAATTGTTCATAAAAAACAAAAAATACTACCAAACAGGGGAGCAAATTGAAGAATTTTTCAAAGAAAATAAATTTGAATTACTTCAAAACAATGCCGTGTTGGTTAGAGATTTCTTCAAAACCGTACGCGAAAAATCTGACAGTTTTAGTGAAGCCGTAGTATTTAGCGGATTTGAAGTTTAGTTTTCAACTAAATATCTTGCTCTGTCGCAAACTTCCAACCTGTAGAAATTCATTTCTTTAGATTTTTCCATTACATATTTTATTAAGCCGATAATTCTTTCATCAGGTTTTTCGTGCCTGTATTTATTTAACCAGCTGTTTTCAATATCAATAACAATAATTCCGATATTATTCTCTTTGTTGAATTTCATCCAATTATCAATTTCTTCCCGTGTATCATTAACGTTCGGAATTATTATGTATTTACTTATTACATTACAAGATTTTTTTTGAGCTTTTGAATACTTTTTCAAGTTGTCGCAAACTTTTTTGAATGCGTCAATCTGTTTGATTTTTTTGTATGTTTCTCTTGACGAACTGTCTATAGAAATAACGACCGAGAGCTGCCCCGTTGAAATGCCCTTTGCAATTTCTCTTGAATATTTTATCCCCGACGACGGAACTCTTATGTTATCAAACCCATTTTTAAGAAAAAGATTTATTAATTTATCAAACTCGGGAAGAATAGTGGGTTCTCCGCCGCCAAAACCGATTGCTCCGCCTTTTCTGATTATTTTCTTATCAAACATATCTTTTATAATCGGATAAATATTATAGGTTTTAAGCGAATTGTAGCGTTTTTTATCTTCTTCCGTATAACAATATGTGCAACGACAATTGCATTTTGTAAAATGGTCAAAAATAATACTGTCAATGTAATCTGATTGTTCCCACTCGCTTTCTTCAAAGAAAACACACCCCTCACATTGAGGAACGGTTCCGCCTGATTTTTGAACTTCCCTGTATTTTCTTTTTATCTCAAAAAACTTATCCCAATCAATTTTTTCGCCGTGGTAATCTTCAAGAATCATTGCATTACCGCCACCCGGGGCACTCATATAACAACATAATTTAACATTAGAGCCATATACCCCGTTATCGAAACATACTCCCGACTCCAGCCATTTACAGCTGATATATTTTTCTTTTTTTACTTCTTCTTGCATATCCGCCCTATTTGAAATTACAGTTTAACAGACGACACTTCATAGTACATTTTAGAATTTCCTCACGAACTTCGTCTGCCTTTTTACTATACCACAAATCTTGCGGCAAACTGTCTTTTAAATTTCCGAGCGGTTCCATACAAAAACAAATTCTGCAATTTCCGTAAGGGTCAATAGCAAAATTGTTTTCTCCCACTAAACATTGAATATCCTGTATTTTTTCAGGAGTATTTATCAACAATTTAAAAGCATTCAACTGGCTAAATCCGTTGCAAATCGGATAACCTTGCTTTTTTAATTCTATCATCTCGTCAATGGCTTCAAGTGCTGCCGTTTTTGAATCTTTGCCGTATATTTGTTTGTTATCATCAACGGCAGTCGAAAAGGCATCTCCGTTATCCATTAACTGATAGCTTACACTTATCCCCTCTATTTTACAAAATTCAGCAATAGGCTTTATTTCGCTTAAATTTGACGGCATTACTACCGTCGAGAGAAAGAGGTTTTTCCACTTATGACCGCTTTTATGTTTGTTCATGTAATTTAAAGTTTGCAGAGAATCCATTGTGCGTTGGAATGCGTCATCTCTGCCTCTTGAAGTATTGTGTATTTTAGGATTTTGTACCGCATTAACAGAAAAAGTTATGTTTGAAAATGCCGATTCAAGAACTTTTTCAAGTTTATCGGGCAGTGCAAGCCCGTTTGTAACTATATTTACGGTATCCCCTAAATCACTTGCATATTGTGCCATATCAAAAACATCATCTCTTAAAAACGGTTCTCCGCCCGAGATAATAAATTGATAATTTCCCATCCAGTTATGCAAATTAAAAAGTATTTTTTTCCATTCATCAAGAGTCAACTCCTTTTCCATCATTTCGGCAGGAGTTTTCCACCCGTTGCAGGTTATACATCTTGATTGACAACGCTCTGTGTTGTTAAAAGAAAATGAAACAGGTTTTTTATCAGGTGCAATAGGCATTCTAGTAGTCCAAATTTACTTGCGAGAAAAGAATTATTTTATTTTTACCTTTTTTCTTTGCACTATATAATGCATGTTCTGCGTATCTTATCAAAGAATTTGCATTTTCATCAATATCTTCAAGATAAGGATAAGAAGCAATACCGCCTGATATTCTTACGGGGTGTCTTTCTTCTTCCCCTGCAGGAATAAACGACATTTTCTCTACATCACGTCTGAATCTTTCAGCAAAAATAAACGCTTTTTCTTCGGGTGTATCGGGAAGAATAACCATAAATTCTTCATCCCCGTACCTTGTAACAACGTCCTCTTTTCTTGCTAAGTTTGAGAGCATTTCTGCTATTTTCTTTAACAGAACATCGCCCCACTCATAACCATACATGTCGTTGACAACTTTGAAATAGTCAATATCAAACAGAATACAAGAAACAGGTGTATTGTATCTTTTTGCCCTTGACATTTCAGACTCTAAACGTTCAACGAGGAATTTTCTGTTGTGAAGTCCTGTTAAATCGTCAGTTGTAGATATATTAGCTATTTTATCCCTTAATTCTTTAATTTTAATTAAATTTTTAATTTTTACAGAGAACTCATACTCATTTACCGGATTAACGATGAAGTCAAATGCTTCCGCTCTGACAGTGATGTTTTCAGGAATATCATCAACAACAGTAAGAACAGGAGCAGGAAATTTCATAATCATTGATAAATCTTTTAATTTATCCATCGGGATATCAAACACAATTACAGCGGGGTTAAAAGTCTCAACATCTTTTACATTATCAATGTTTTCAACTCTGACATCAAGTTCCGTACACTTTTTTGATAACTCCTCTATAATGGGACTTTGTCCTTCAGTGAAAATTATAAGATTACTCATTGAAAAATCCTTTCTTTAATTTTCTTTATTCTACCAAATTTTTTACAAAATTTAAAGTATTTTTTTTAAAAATATTGATATAATTGAGTTTTAAGACTTTTTTCTTGTAAAATAAACACAAAATTATTTCATCTCGGACATTTTATATTCCATTCTTCATTTACAAAAAATTATCAAAAAAAAATTTTTATGTGTTTTATCAAATATGTTTATACTACAATGTGAGTATATTTACACTAAGATTTAGGAATTAGGACACATTAATAATGGATATGAATAACACAAAAATCAGGAATGTGGCAATTATAGCCCACGTTGACCATGGTAAAACTACTTTGGTTGACAGTATTTTAAAACAAACAGGTGTTTTTAGAGAAAACCAACAAGTTCAGGAAAGAGTTTTAGACTCAAATGATTTGGAACGTGAAAGAGGTATCACTATCCTTTCCAAAAACGTATCGGTAAATTACAAAGGGTATAAAATCAATATTGTTGATACCCCCGGACACGCTGACTTCGGCGGAGAAGTTGAACGTGTATTAGGTATGGTTGACGGGGCATTATTGATTGTTGATGCGGCAGAAGGTCCAATGCCTCAAACAAGATTTGTTTTATCTAAAGCCTTAGAATTAGGGATTAAAATTATTGTTGTTATTAATAAAATCGACAAAACAGGTGCCGATCCCGATGGTGCGGTTGATAAAGTATTTGATTTATTTACGGAATTAACCGACAACGAAGAATTAATTGACTTCCCATACGTATATGCAAACGGTTTAGCAGGTTTTGCAAAGAAAAATCTTGAAGATGAGTCAACTACTCTTGAACCGCTTCTTGATTGCATAATTGAAAATATTAAACATCCGAGCGGAGATAAAACAAAAACTCTGCAATTCCAAGCTACAACACTCGACTACAACGATTATGTAGGCAGAATTGCAATAGGAAGAGTTCAAAACGGTATTATAAAATCACAACAACAAGTAAATCTGATAAAAGCCGACGGTCGTATTGAACGTGGTAAAATCGTTAAATTATACGTTTTTGAGGACTTGGGAAGAGTTGAAACCGAAGAAGCAGTCGCAGGTGATATCGTTGCCATTACGGGGTTTGATGATATTCATATCGGAGAAACTATTACGGATGTTAATTGTACAGAAGCACTCCCGTTAATAAAAATCGATGAACCTACTCTTCAAATGATTTTCTCTGTTAATGACAGTCCGTTCGCAGGTCAAGAGGGGAAATTTGTTACATCAAGACAAGTCAGAAAAAGACTTTATGATGAACTTGAAAAGAATGTAAGTTTAAGAGTTGAAGATACGGATACTACTGAAAGTTTCAGAGTATCAGGCAGAGGAGAACTCCATTTAAGTATATTAATTGAAACAATGCGTCGTGAAGGATATGAATTCCAAGTTTCAAAACCGGAAGTAATCTTTAAACATATTGAGGGCGAATTAATGGAGCCTTATGAAGACTTATTAATTGATGTTCCCGAACAATGTGCAGGTGCTTGTATTGAAAAACTTTCTAACAGAAAAGGTGAAATGGTTCACATGCAAAACGCAAAAGGCAGAACTATGCTTGCATTTTCAATCCCTGCAAGAGGATTAATCGGTTTTAGAGGGGAATTTATAAGAATGACCAGAGGGGAAGGTATTATGAACCACACATTTGATTCATATAAACCTTATGCCGGTGATATTTCAAAACAAAGAAACGGTTCATTGGTTTCCCACGAACAGGGTGAAGCTATCCCTTATGCTTTGGCTCAATTTGAAGATAGAGGGGTATTTTTCATTACCCCTAAAACTAAAGTATATAGAGGAATGGTTGTAGGGGAACATAATCGTCCGCAAGATATTGAAATCAATGTTTGCAAAACTAAGAAACTAACAAATATGAGAAGTGCAACAGCTGACGTGATGGTTACATTGCAAGCTCACAGAAAAATGTCTTTGGAAGATTGCATGGAATATATTGCAGATGATGAATTACTTGAAATTACTCCTCAAAATATCAGAATTCGTAAGGCTGATTTAACAAGAGTAAGATTTAACTAATGTTATACGGCTGCAAGTATTCTTCACCTATCGGTGAATTATATATAACAAATGATGAAAAGAGTTTATTGTCTGTTTCTTTTGAAGCAGACAATTTCTCTTTAGATATAAAAAATGAAATAACAAGTAATACAATAAAACAGTTAGATGAATACTTTCAATTCAGACGAAAAACTTTTGATTTACCTCTTGACCCGAAAGGAACAGAATTTCAAAAGAAAGTTTGGGAAGAGTTAAAGAAAATCCCTTACGGTGCGACAAAAAGTTACAAGGACATTGCAATTGCAATCGGAAATCCGAATGCATCAAGAGCAGTCGGCAATGCAAATAATAAAAACCCGATACCAATTATAATCCCATGTCATAGAGTAATCGGGGCAAATAAGAAACTCATCGGTTATGCAGGAGAACTTGATAAAAAACAAAAATTGCTTGATTTTGAAAACAAGCTATAAATCGGTTCCGAGCTTATTTTGTATAGCAGCTATCAATGCTTCCGCATTTTTAATCAATTCTTCGTATGTTCCGTCGTTATGTATAACATAATCCCAATCTTTAAGATTATCTAATTGAGTTTCCGTTATGTCATTGCCTGAAACTATTTTCCCTCGTTTGCTTCTTGCTTCTTCGCTCGCTTCTACTCTAACAGTAAATGCACCGAAAGATTTGAATAAATCAAGTTCATGTTTAACTCTGATATCCGTAACAATAGTGTTACCTTGATATTCAATTATAGATTTTAACCAGTAATCAGGGTCTTTTGCTCTTCCCCAATCACCTAAATCAATTAAATCTTGCCTGTAGAAAGATTTATTCTTCTCAATTTCTTCAAGTGATAATCCCTTTTGGGCGGAATAGGTAAGTTTTATTGCATCACCAATCCCTATCCGCCTAAAGGTTTTAAATTTTTCCAAAATAATTTTTGCAACAGTATCTTTTCCCGAAAACTGCTTTCCCGAAAAGACTATTAGTTTCTTTTTATTTTGAATATTGTTATCCAAACTATTGCTCGCTTTTAATGCTTAAACTGATACGTCTGTCATCAGGGTTAAACTTCAAAATTGTAGTTTGAATTTTATCTCCGACATTCAAAATAACATTATTTTGATTTTGATATTCTGTTAATTCGTTATTAGGTAACAACGCTTCAACTCCGGGGAATACTTCTACAAAAGCTCCAAAATGTTTAATTCTTGTGATTGTACCCTCAATTTTGTCGCCGTCATGGATTTTATCTTTAGCTTCTGCCCATGGGTCAGCTTCCAGATTCTTTAAGCTCAAGCTGATACGTTTTTTATCATTGTCGATAACAATAACTTCAACGTTAACAACATCGCCGACCTTTAATATATCGGACGGATGATCAACCCATCTCCAGGAAATTTGAGATAGCGGAAGTAAAGCGTCAATACCGCCGATATCAATAAATGCACCAAAATCAGTAATTCTTACAACTTCACCTTTTACAACTTGTCCGACTTCAAGAGATTCAAATAAATCTTGTCTGTTTTCGTCTTTTTCATCGGCAGATACTTTTCTGTTAGATAAAATGAAGTTACCTTGTTGAATATCCATTGTAAGAATCTTCAATTCTAACTTTTCACCGATAATATTATCTTGAACTTTCAATTTCAAATGGCTTGACGGAACAAATCCTCTAACGCCCATTACATCAACAAGAACACCGCCTTTAACAGATGAAAGAACAGTACCTTCAACAACTGCGTCTTCTGCCTTTAATTTTTCGAGTTCTCTCCAGTTGTATGCCATTGCAACTTTCTTATAAGAAAGCATAAATCTGCCGTCTTCATCTTCTTCTCTTATAATTAAGAATTCGTATTCCAGATTTTTCTTTAAAACTTCTTCAACAGGTGTGTTTTTATCTAAAGTTGCCTCTTTCATCGGTACATAAGCCGCTGTTTTTGCACCGATATCAACTATAACACCCGAGGAATCATAAGAGCATACGATACCTTTAACCAAATCACCTTTTTGGAAACTGTAATCGTAATTACTTAATAATTTCTCAAATTCATCATCCGAATATGTTTGTGCCGTCATCTCTCTTCACCCCGTATAAACTACAACTAACATTATTGAGTTATTATACAGTCTTTTTAATATTTTGTAAACAGTAAAAGAGCTTGCCCTTACTCGTATAGGGATTAGGCACTTTTTATTTTGCAACTTCGCTTCTTATAAATAACTTTCGGCTAACATTTTTGACTCTTGCAAATTTTTTAATTTTTTTAATGCTCTTGCTTCGGTTTGTCTGATACACTCTTTTGTAACTCCATAGAATTTTCCGATTTCTTCAAGAGTATGTTTTTCCTTACCGTTCAATCCGAAACGAAAAAGTATAACTTTTTGTTCTCTGTCCTTTAATGTTGAAATTATTTCATTAATATCTTTTTTCATTGATTCGTATTCAATATTTCCTTGAACATTGCTTCTCTTATCTTCGATTACATCTGCAAGTTTAACCTCAGAGCCGTTGATTGTTTCAAAAGCGAAGTCTAAAGACAAAGTTTTCTTATAAGCATTAAGATAATTATTAATTTTAAATGCTTCAATATTCATTTTTTTAGCAACTTCTTCCGCTTTAACTTCTCTGTTTTCTTCATTTTCCATTTCTGCTTTAACTTTTGAGTACTTAGATAATGTTTCTTGTATATAAACAGGTATTTTAACACTGTGAGATTGTTCTGAAACAGCTTTAAACATTGATTGTTTTATCCACCAAGAGGCGTAAGTAGCAAATCTATAGCCAAACTTCCAGTTAAATTTATCGACAGCCACGATTAATCCCATATTTCCTTCTTGTATCAAATCAACAAGCGGAAGTTTACTTGAATGAATAACTTTTTTAGCAATGGTAACAACTAATTTTAAGTTTGCTTGAATCAGTTTATTTTTTGCTTTTTCATCGCCGTCTTTAGCTGCTCTTGCAAGGTCTTGTTCTTCTTCTGCGGTTAAATTTCTGATTTTTGAAATTTTTTTTATGTAACCATTAATTTTTTCATCTGCAAATAAAGGATTACTAACCAATGCACTGTCTTGATAAAATACACAATTTGAACTCATATTAATGCTCCTAATTAAATATACACACCACTTTTCCCGTTGCACTACAACAGGAACCAACCTATTACAGGGGACTTACTATAACCTAATTAATATATCTTTTATATATCTTTAATATATCACTACAAATTTTCTTTTTCAACCCTTTTGTAAAGACATGTTAACTTAAATTTCAAATTTGAAGATTTTTTGTAATATTTCGTAATCTGATTTTAAAGAAAAACAAATAAAAAACAGGCATACAATAAAATGTTTGCCTGTTTTTTAATATATGTTCCTTTAAGTATTATGCTGTTGTTGAATAATACACGTTTGGCTTTTTAGCTGATTCTTGTTGTTCGCCGATTTTGTTCGGTTGAACATTCGCTTCTTCTTGTTGTGCTTTTAATTTTGCTTCTTTCTTATCAACTAATTTATCTTTAATTTTAATTGCGGCATAAGTAGCAAGTCCGGCTGCAACGGTTGCACCGATATAAGACATAAGCCCTGCGAAATTGCCTTTTACTACTTTTTTGTATAATTCAGGCGATAATACCTGTTTAGCCCATTTATTACCTTTGAATGTTGCCAAACCTTCTTCAAATACCATTGGAAGCATTGCACTAAATGACATAGCGGGAAGAGCTTTTCTTATTCCGTTCTTTATCTTTTGTCCTTTAGTTAATTCTTTACCGTCTTCAGCCTTTTCTTCTTTTGAACATGCTGCTATCAATAATAGTGCTGAAGCTATTACCATGCCGGGACCTTTGGATTTTTGTAAAAATTTGCCGAGTTTTGAATAATTATAATTGTGAGCGTGTCCCATTTCATGGAATACAGCTGTCGGCAATTTTTTCATATTTATTGCTATAGAATTATTCTGCGGAATGAAAAAAGCATTTGTCCCGTATAATGCTGATTGCCTAGAACTTTCCATAGCGACTTCCTTCACTTTGTCTATAATCTTATTCCCGGGCATTTTAACTTTTTCCGTGGAAATCTTCACACCTGCTTTTTTCAGGTTTGAAGAGTTTAATACTGAATTAGCCGCATTATTATATGATAAAACCTGTTCCGCAGTTAAATTCTTAGCTGCACTCGTAACACCTTTTTGGGCTGCTACCCCTACAGGTAAAGAGGCTGCTGACTGAATAGCTGATGCCGCAGTTAAAGCTGCTAATGTTTCTTTAACGTTTGGAGTTTTCTTGGCTTTTTTAGTTTTTGTATTTCTATTTTCTGTTTGTAGTGTGTTATTAACCTTACTTATTTGCATAACCGTTTTCCCCTTATACCTTTTCCTTTAAATTTCTTACTTATATAAAGGATTTTGAAATCGGAGAATTTACATTTATGTAAAGGTTTGTAAGCCTATTTTGAAGCTGATTTTTTCAGTTTACGCAAATAATTTTTTATCTCTTGCATTTGTTTCGGTTTTATATACTTAAACTGACCTTTCTTCAGCCCCTCTAAATCAACCGGACCCATACTTATACGCTTTAATGAAATTACGCTATGCCCTAAGAAATCCAACATTTTTCTAATCTGTCTGTTTAAACCTTGTGTGAGCACTATTTCAAGAACAGTATCTTTACCCTCAAACTCCACTATTCTTGCCTGTGCATAAGCCATTTGACCTTTTTCTATTTCAATACCTTTTTCCATTAAAACAAGGTCATTTAAGTTCATTTTGCCTTGGGCACAAACCCTATAAATTTTAGGAACCTTAACGCCGGGGTGAGCAAACTCGTTTATAAAATCTCCGTCGTTAGTTAAAATCAAAAGACCTGTCGAGTCTTTATCAAGCCTGCCTATCGGTTTAAGATTTTGAACCTCCTCCGGTAAAATATCATATATAGTTTTTCTGCCTTTCTCATCATCCATTGTTGTAATGTAACCTGCAGGCTTATAGTATCTTATATATGTTAATTGTTCGGGTTTTATTAATTTATTTTCAACGGTTACTTTATCTTTATTTGAAACAGAAAATCCCATTTCCATAACCGTTTTTCCGTTAACGCAAACTTTACCGTTTCCTATAAGCTCATCGGCTTTTCTTCTTGAACAGTAACCGCAAGAAGCTATATATTTATTTAGTCTTACTAATGTTATTTTAGGTTTTCTCATACACTTATAATACTGGAATAAGACTAAAATTTAAAGCAGATTTTTACTAACAGCACAAAAATTTACACAGCTCTTTTATTAAACCTTTAAAGGTTTTAGAATGTGCATTCTGCATATCTGAATGATAAGGCTGGTACGATTTCACAATATTTGATGGTAATTCTTCACCTTTTTCAAGAGTTTGCCATATAAAATTAATATATTCATCTTGCTCTTTTCTGTATATTTCATCTTTAGCACGGCGTTCTTCATCCGCTTCAAGATAACACAGTGCATACCATGCAGTTTTTATAGTAACGTCATCACAATCTTGAGGAAATGCCTTTATAGCTTCTCTTACGATTAATTTATTTGTAATAACAAGATAATACAACTTTGCAACAGACTTACGCTGCTCGGTATAATCTACACTTTTACATTTGTACATTGTTTTTCAAGAGCTTTCATTAATGAACGAATATCATTATTAAAGAATTGATTTGCAAGTTTATTTATTGCAACGGCTGCCATTTCTTCACGTGATTCCGTTGATTTATAACAGAACTTTTTGCCTCTTTTTGTTCTCTTTAAAAGTTTTTTATCTACCAACCTGTCCATTACGGTTTTTACCGTTGTATATGCTCTTATATTTCCGTTTTTATTAATCGATTCCAATACTTCACTTACAGATATATCCGGCATACTGCATCCTGACTCTTCCATAAACCAAACAGCATTTAAAATTTCATTTTCCAATGTTCCGTGTGTAAAACTCATAAATCCATCCTTTATATAAAAATAATTTAAAAAATTAATTACTACTATTATAGCATTTACTTCAGCAAATTACAGTCGTTTGTGAAAATATATTAAAAGAATTTTAACATTAAATCAAGAACTAATTTAATAAATTCCTTATAAATTCTGATATTTTCGGTTTTTTATTTCGCTTGTATTGCTTTGCGCAAGTGAAATAAAGCTCTTGTTTGGCTCTTGTTATTCCGACATATAAAAGTCTTAGAGTTTCATTTATAAGCTCTTTTTTTTGTTCTTCGGGTGTTTTTATTTTTGTATTTTCAATATTTGCTTTTATCGTACGGACAAAATGTCCTTCGTTTTTTAATTTAACATTATAAATATTAACGGGGTAATTTTCTTCATCCGCTTGAGCTATAAATACATAATCAAACTCATCACCCTTCGATTTGTGCATTGTCATTATATTTATGCGATTTTCATTATCATCAACACTTTCTTCAAAAAATTTATATGCACTCATCGGTCGTTTTGCATTATAATCCAGTTTTTTTAGGGTTTCTGTCAAACTTTCATTATTTTCTCTTAATCTTCTTATAAAAGTAGAAACAAGATATGTATTAGATTGTTCCGTTATGTCTTTTGCGTAATATAACCCGATTTTAAGTGCCAAATTTTCAGTTGTATTTACGGAAGAATTTAACCAATAATTTATATCCCAATATAACTGCTCCAGCCCCTCTGAATTAATATTTTCAATTGCAATATTCCAAAACGGTTCTTTTAAATTTTCAAGAAATTCAATATCTTTTCTTTTTATTCTATATATAGCGTTAGCTCTGTAATAGTTTGCCAGTTCAAGGATATTATTGTTATTCAAAGGATTATCAATGACATTTAAAACTGCGTAAATTATTTTATAAATACTTTTTTGAGCCAAACAATCTGTTCTTACGTTAGTCTTAATACCGTTTGTCGAAAAATATTCATTATAATCGTTTACTTGCGAGTTTAACCTTAAAAGTATTGCAATTGAAGCCGTTGGATTAGATTTCCAAATATCTTTTATTTTATTTAAAATAAACAACTTTTCATCCGATTCTTTTTCTAAGATAAGAAATTCAGGTTCATGATTGCTCATTGGATTATTCTCCGTCGGAGTCATCTCAATCGGATAAAAAGCATTAATATTGGATTTTTCAACCTCTTTGATTAATTTATTTGCAAGTTCATATATCGGTTTAGCACATCTTTGAGAAGAATGCATTTCAACTTTCTTGTTTGAATTTAAGAAGTTTTTAAACCCTTCCGTACTGCTATTGGTAAAGGTTGATGTTATTGCTTGGTTTATATCGCCACATCTTACCAGATTTTTATATCTTCCGCTTAACAGTTTTATCAATCGTTGTTGAATATCGGTAGAGTCTTGAGCTTCGTCTTCAATGATATACTTACAAATATTTTGATAGTAGCGTAAAATTTCAGGATTATTTTCAAGTATTTTTACCGCAAAACAAAGCATATCATCATAATCAATTAAATTAGCCTGCTTTAAAGTTTTACAATATTCCTCATAAAAATTATAGAAATCTTGAATATCTTTATATTTTGAATACAATTCACCCTTATTATCAGACAGTTTTACAATAGAAATACATCTTAAATAATTTTCAAACTTTTCCTCATCCGCTTTTAATTTATACAAAATTTCTTTTATGAGTCTTTCTTTCGTTGTATCATCACAAATTTCAAAATTATCATCCAGCCCGACTTTTGTAAAATTGGAGTTCTCTTTTATTATTCTTAAAGCTAAGCCGTGTATGGTTGAAATATTAGGAGTTTCAGGCATGTCAGGGAGTGCGGATTTTATTCTCTCCTTAAAATTTTTTGCCGCAGACTCCATATATGTAAGAACAAATATATTCTCGGGTGAAATTCCGTCTTTGAGCAACTTTATTATTAATGCAAGCAAAATTGTTGTTTTCCCTGCCCCCGGAACAGCCATTATTCCTAAATTACCCCTTTTATAATCAAGAACGGGTTTTTGATCCTCTCGAGGAATAATATTAAATTCTTTTTTCTCCGAGGTTTCTTTCTTTATAAAATCAGTTAGTCCGCCAAAGTTTTCGCTTCCCGTGTTATCATACATACTTGAATAAAAACGGATTTCTTTTTCTGCACAAAGAATCAGTTTTCTTATTATTCTTGCCGCCCTGTCTTGAGTCAGCTCAATATTATCTTGCAGAGTATATTCATCTTTATTCCAATCCCTATTTAAAACCCAAGCATTATATAAAGTACCGGTATCTTCCTTTAACCACTCGTTACTTGAAATATCAAGCCAAAATTGATATTTTGTTTCAATTGAATAATCAATTATTTTTTGCGGAGTTGAAATTATTACGCAGCTTTTATTAATTTTGAAATTTTCAATAGGATTTTCGCTTATAACACTATTCTCAATTTGAATAATAAATTCTTTCCCCAAATCATTTATATTTGAAGAAAAAGCTAATTCAAAACTTTGAGCTTCTTTTTGAAGAAAATCATACTTACTCTCATCAGGATTTAATTCAAATTCTTTTGTGATATTTGTATAAACCGTTTTAATTCTCTCCGAAACAGAATTTTTTGACAGTTTTAACGATTTTACAATTGTCTTAAATTTCTTATATGCAAAATCATACACAGGATTTATAAAATCAAAATCAATAAATTCACCGCTTTTTTCATATTCTTTTATAATATTCTCGCACTGTCTATACGGAATTTTAAAAAGATTAATAAAAAGATTTTTTATTTCAAATGTTTGAAGTTTTATCCCTAATGAAAGTTTCAAAATCAATAATATATTTTTTATTGTGGAATTTTCATTTAACTTTTCATTTCCGGTTAACGTCATAAATTTTATTTGTTTATTATTATTCCTTAATGCAGATAATAATACTTCATCACAAATCGGCGTAATTATTGCAATATCATCAGCCTGAACTCCGCCTTTTAACAATTGATTTATGTCATTTAAAACATCATCAGATACATCAAGCCGTTTAATTTTATTTATGTATTTTATATCTTTTATGTCCGTTTTACGTCCGTTTTTTATATTTGAAGAAAATTCCTTTGCGAAATCAGAAAAAGTCTTTTTTGCAATCAACTCTGTTTCTTGAGGCTTATGCTTTTCTTTAAAATCACTTACACCCGATTTATAAGCACACAAATAACCGCACCTTGTCGAACCTTGTCTGTCATACGCAATAAAATAGTCTTTTAAATCAGGTAAAATTGCTTCTACAAAACTCCAAAAACTATATGGCTGCTCATCAACATCATCAGCCAGAAAATATTTTATATTCTTAAAATAACCTGTATTCTTATATATTTCAGGTAAAATTGCAGTTTGGCGAAGATAATCAAAACTCTTATATTGAATGGTTTTTCTTTTATATTCTTCAATTGCATTTTGAGCGTCAAGTGCAAACGTTTCATTTGAAATTCTGCTTCTTTTTAAGATTTCATCCCGAGATAAACAATTTTGAACAATTAAAGAATAACGCCTGAAAAGCTGGTGCAAAAGGTTAACTTTAGAAATATAATCACTAAAATTTCCCTCTTTAATACACTGTTTAAAAATATATTGTGAAACCTCAAGCCCGCATAAATTTGGCTTTACGCTTGTATCATAATTATTGATAAGAGAAGATATATATTCCCAATTATCTGAAAAACTGTTATAACATAGCCCGAAAAAAGTTAAAATTTTATTTTCTTTTAATTCAATTTTTGGATTAATTTTTTTTATTTCGTTAACAAAACAATTTTTTTTATAGGAGTTTAAAAGTATAACCAAAATGTCGCTTTCACTTACTCCGCAAGCTCTTAACTCTACATACTTTCTAGCAAGAAAATTTATTCTTTCTCTGTTTCCTGCACTATTTATTAACATTTACCTGACTCCATAAAAATATTATATAATGTTTTTTAGAGTTATACTGATAATATTTATTAAGAGTAATCATGAAATTGAAAAATATTTTAAACCATTATTTTATTTATAATTTATATCAAAAAATAATCGGTGCCGATAACTATTTAAAAAGATATATAAAAAACTATATTCATCCGCAAACGGGAGATAAAATACTTGAACTTGCCTGCGGAGCAGGAAACGTGTACTCGTTGTTTCCCTTAAAGGATGTATATTACACTGGTATTGATTACTCTCAAAATTATGTTGCTTTTGCGAAGAAAAAATATCCCGAACAAACTTTTATTTGTGCTGACGTAACACAAGATTTTAAGGTTGATAACGAATATGATATCATATATGCCGAGGCTATAATTTCAGCTATTCCTGATGAAAAAGTTTTAAAAATGTTTGAATTAATAAAAAAATGTTCAAATTCAAAAACTCGAATAATTTTATCAGATATGAATTATCGAAAATCTGCACCTTTTATAGAACAATTTTTAATGGAAAACGAAAGAAACGAGTACGTTAGAACAAAAGAAGATTATATTAGATTGATTTCAAATTATTTCAAAATTGATAAAATATCAGTTGATGAGAAACCTTATAATATCCCTTATCAAAAAATTATTTTTGAATGTTCTTTATTATAAAAGTGTAAATCGTAAATCAATTATCTTTTACATAAATAAAATGCTAAATCTTCATAAACAGTATTTTCTTTTATGTATGAATCTATCATTTTTTTTGACTTTTCGATTTTCTTGATATCTTTATATGCGATATTTATAAGCTGCTTATTTTCATAGTCAGATTTTATCAATTCAGTTAAATAATATTGCATGCAATCTAAAATATACTTTGGCTCTAATGAGTTTTTAGTTTGATATTCATATAAGAATAATGCAAAATCTAACGCTTGATTTTTATTGAAATCAGGATAACTTTCAAAAAATCTTTTGAAAAAATCTGTACTATACTGAATATTTTTTGTATCGGGTACAAAAAATGTTTGGGAACGAGATACAATTGTTTGAATTAAATCATCTTTATTATTTGTTAGAAATATAAACGTTGTATTACTTGGCGGTTCTTCTATTGTTTTTAGCATTTCATTTGCTGCTACTGCCTGCAGGCAAGTACCGTTTACACCTGACGGATACCATTTTTTGCCGTCATTTTCTTCTTGCGAAGCCTTGTACCCTGCTTCCCGAAATTCTATATACTCCTTTTCTTCATTTGCAGTTAACGTTTTCATTTCTGCATCACAGAATATAAACACCCTATGATAATCCGAAGAATTAACAAGTGCATCTAAAACGTTATTAATTTGAACTTCCGAAATAACAGTTTTACTGTCATCAGTTTTATTATCGATTTTTGATACAGTCATAACGGACGGGTGTTGATTTGCTCTAATCCAACGACAATTTTGGCAATTGCAATCTTCTCTTCCGTCCTCAAGACAATTTAATTGTCTTGCTAATTCCAATGCCATAGCATACTGAATTAAGTTATTGCTTCCATACAAAATAATAGAATGAAACAATCGGTTTTGTTCTATTGATGTTCTAAAGAAATTTGTTAAATACGGATATTTTGACTCTAATAATTTATTCATTTTTAACTCAACATTGCCAATTCAAGTACTGTTTCAGATATTGCAGATTGTTCCGTTTTGATTTTTAATTCTGCATTTATCAATCTTTTTCTGATTTCTAATAACTTATCAAGTGAAATATTTCTCAATTTTTCTTCTGTTTTCATAACAACATATTCATAAACATGAAGTTTTTGTCCGATATCTTTCGGGCTAAGTGTTTTTTCATAATTTTTGATAAAAATAAATTGTTGAAAGTTTTTTTGAAGTACCGCAAAGATTTCAAGCGGATGTCTTTTATCGGTTAATAAACCGTATTGCTTTAAAATTTCGTTTTTATCCCCTTTCAAAATTAAATCGGATAGAACAAAAACATCCTCTGTTGATGTGCAATATTTATAAATATCTTCTGCTTTTACAGTTTTTTCAGGGTGAATAGCAGTGCTTAATTTTTCAAGCTCCGAATCAATTAATGTTAAATTTGAACCTAATTGTTCTATTAATAAATTAACATTCGCAGAAGAAATTGTTAAACCCTTTTCTTTCGCCAATTTTATGATTTCAGGAGGAAGCCCTTTATCGTATGTTCTAAATTGAACAAATTCTTTTACTTGTGCATATTTAGAAATTGTTTTATAAAGTTTTTTTCTTGTATCAATTTTTTTATTTTCATCTCTCGGAATTTTACAAACAAAAATTATATTTACCGCATCTGAAACAGATTTAAGAGCAAAATCAATACTTTCAATTTGTTTATCATCAAAACTTGCCTTATTTCCTGTTAAATATTTATCAAGGAAAACAAGACTTAAAGTGTTCCCAAACATTAGCGGAGCTGATTGTAGGCAGCCTAAAAGCGTATTAAAATCAGGATTATCAAATACTTTATATGCCATAGACATAAAAGAAACATCAAGAAGCTCTGTTTTCAGCTTCTTGATTTCTTTTTCCATTAAAAATTCTTCTTGTCCATGAAATAAAAATATTGTCATATTTTAATTTTCGATTAATAAACTTGCACCGATAACACCTGCTGTATTGCCTAATTCAGCGTGAACAACTTCAACGGCACCGCCTTGAATTGGCATTGTACGCTTTTTAAGGGTTTCTTTTATCGGAGTAAATAATAAATCACCTGCATCTGCAACTCCGCCACCGATAACAACTTTCTCGGGGTTTAATAAGTTTACAACGCCGGCTAAACCTATACCGATATATGTTCCGATTGTTTCAAATATTTTCTTTGCAACAACATCACCTTGTTTAGCAGCTTCGGCAACAATATACGGAGTAATATCAGGGTTTGCAAGTTCTCTGTATTTTGTAGATTTTCCGCCTTTTATATATTCTTCTGCCATTGCAACAATTGCAGGACCTGACGCAAATGCTTCAAGACATCCTCTGTCACCGCAACCGCATATAGGACCATTATCCATTTGAAGTTTTATATGACCCAGTTCACCAGCGGCATTGCTTGCACCGCGAACTAATTTGCCGTTGATAATTAAGCCTGAACCGATACCTGTACCAACCGTAATACAAATTAAATTTTTAGCACCTTTGCCCGCACCATAGTTAAGTTCGGCTAAAGCTGCACATCTAACGTCATTATCAACCTTTACCGGAATATCAAATTCCTTAGAAACAATTTGAGCAATCGGAATATCAACCCAACCCGGAATATTAGGAGCAAGTCTTACGATTCCGTTATCACAATCAATTTGACCGGGGAAACCAAAGCCGATACCTTCAATCATATCTTTTGAGGCTTTAGATTCTTTCATTAAGTCTTTTATTGCTTTAATAATATTTGAAATAGTATATTCATAACCCATTTCAGCTCTTGTAGGAACCGTATCGGAATATACAATACTTCCTGATTTATCTACAAGGGCAACTTTAATATTAGTACCGCCAACATCAACGCCGATTTTGTACTTCTTAGATATTATCGCCATTTTCACTCCTTAGAAAAATACATTACTAAGAAAATGATAACATAAACAAAGAAAAAAATTATTCAAAAATACTTATATTAATAGAATATAGGTTAAGAATAAAAATGTAATAAAAGAATAATAAGCCTTAAAAAAGATTAAAAACTCCCGCTCAAGGATTCGAACCTCGATAGCAACATCCAGAGTGTTGCGTCCTGCCGTTAGACGAAGCGGGAATTTGTATTTTTATTATATCACTTTAAAATGTAAAACAACAAATTTTAATCATAAACTGCAAGCAAATCACCGTCAAGAAGGAACGTATCCCCGTTCGGGATAATTGTTTCGCCATCTCGTTTTATCATAACAATTAAATAATTATCAGGTAAATCAAGTTCTTTTATTTTCTTATTACACCATTTATTATTTTTATCAATTGTTATCTCTTTTAATAAAATATCATCTCCGACATTTGTATTTGGCAAACTTAGAATAACATTATCACCTATATTGATTACACTGCTTCCTTTGGGAACAATCTTCTCATTTCCTCGTTTAATGGCCAAAACCAATGAACCTTGAGGGAAATCTATATTTTTTATTTCTTTTCCTGCCCAATTTAGTGCCTCTGTTACATCAATATTCAGTAGTTTAATGGCGAATTCATCCTGATAATCGTTGAATGTTTTATTAACATCTGAAAACTCATCTATCATGTTCGTTTTTTCTGCAAAATAAGGCAACAAAGTACCCTGCAATGCTACCGATAATATAGAAATTAAAAATACCAAATGGAACAGGTCATAATGTAAATTTATGCCTGAATCTATCGCTATAATAGCAAATACGATTGAAGCGACCCCTCTTAACCCTGCCCAAGAAGTCAATAAATTTTGACCTAAAGATGATTTAAACGGCAACATTAAAAGAAATATGGTTAACGGTCTTGCTATAAACGTCAAGAATAAAAATATTAATACTCCCGTTACCCACAATGACGACAGTTTGCTCGGAAACGCAAGCAAGCCCAAAATAAAGAAAATTCCTATTTGTCCCAAACTTGTAATTCCGTTGAAAAAGTTAATCAATGCCGATTTATTCTTTATTTGGGCATTACCTAAGATAAAGCCCATAAAATATACCGAAAGGAACGGGTTTCCGCTGTAAAACTCAGGCAGTGCATAAGCTGCAATTACCAAGCCGATTACAAATAAAGTATCATTACCTTCAGTAATTAATTTTGTTTTTGAAAAGACCCATATTGCAAATTTTGCAATCAAAACACCGGTCAGAACACCCAAAATCATTTGTTTTAAAAATAATATAAAAACAAAATTAATGCTCTGTCCCTGTAGTAACGTTATTGCCAATATTACAAGAATGTAAGACATCGGGTCATTACTACCGCTTTCAATTTCTAATAACGGAGCAGTTGATTCCTTTAAGTTAAGATTTTTTGATTTCAATATAGAAAATACGGAAGCTGCATCGGTAGAACTGATTACCGCACCAATTAAAAAACTTTCCAGCAATGCAACATTCAACATAAAATGACAAAAGATACAGGTAAAAGCAGCAGTAAAAAAAACCCCGATTGTTGATAAAACCGTAGCCTTTGCAATGATAGGTTTTGCAGTTCTCCATTTTGTACAAAAACCGCCATAAAAAATAATAAAACCTAATGCAATTGAACAAATTTCTTTTGTAACATTATAATCTTCATAATTTATTTTAAAGATTCCGTCACTGCCAAACAACATCCCCAATGCCATGAAAAACAAAAGGGAAGGAATCCCTAAGCCCTTAATAAACTTATTTGTGAAAATGGCAAAGAATATTACCGTCGCACATAAAATAAGAATTAATAACATAGAGAGTCCTTCCGTAGTGAGTTTTTACCATATTATACCGGAATAGTCAATTTTACAAAAGCCAAACAGAAGCTGCCCACATCAAAAGCCCGAGTACAATTGTAAAGATGATTGCTCCAAGAGCTTCTGCTCCTTGCGAGTGCTTCGGTTTTGAAACCGTAGTACTTTTATTTTCATTAGTCATAATTATTCTCCTATTTTATTAAAAATTTAAGATAGATATAAATAGTACTGATAGTTAGAGAAATGAATACAATCGGAATTCCGTATTTCAAGAATTGCATAAATGTTATAACGTGTCCTTCTTTAGCTGAATTTTCCGAAACAATAACATTTGCGGCAGCACCGATAATAGTCATGTTTCCGCCAAGGCAAGCCCCTAAAGATAAGCACCACCAAAGAGGATATGCGTATTCGCTGCCCATAACATTTTGAATTTCAGATATCATCGGAGCCATTGTTGCGGTATAAGGAATGTTATCAATAATACCGGAAATAATACCCGATGCCCAAAGAATAATCATTGCAGTTGCATTTTCAGAGCCTTGTGTAACTTTTAAAATCCACTCAGCCATTAATCTGATACCGCCTGAAGCCTCTAAACCGCCAATTATTATGAATAACCCGATAAAGAAGAAGATTGTATTCCATTCAACATCTCTTAAAATATCTGTCGGTTTTTCAAATAACAACAGTATGCTTGCTCCAAGCATTGCAACTATACATGTTTCGATATGAATTGAATCGTGAAGAATAAAACCTGCGATAACTAATGCTAAAACAATCAATGAACGAATCATTAATGATTTATCCGTTATTGTTTTGCTGTTATCAATTTTTGATATTTCTTGCATTTTTTCCGCAGTTGTTTTAAGTGTCTTTCTGAAACAAAGAACCATAAACAAAACAACCGCAACTAAAATTACAATTACAACACCTGTCAGTTCATTTATAAAATCCATAAATGATAAACCGCCGGCACTTCCGATAATAATGTTTGGCGGATCACCGATTAATGTGGCAGTTCCGCCAATATTAGAAGCTACAATCTCTGTTAACAAGAAAGGAACAGGATTGATATCCAGCTTTTTAGCTATAGAAAAAGTTATCGGCATTATAAGAATAACAGTTGTTACGTTATCCAAAAATGCACTTACAAATGCAGTAAACAGACCTAATGCAACCAATACTTTGATAGGATGACCTTTTGTTAATTTTAATAATTCGTTTGCTATATAACTAAAAACCCCGCTTCTTGTAGTTATAGAAACGATAATCATCATTGAAACAAGTAAGAATATTACGTTGAAATCAATATAATTAACAAAATAATTCGGATTTATTACACCATCCAAAACTTTAACCTGACTTACAAGTCCGATTATTACCGTAATGGCAGCACCTAAAAGTGCGATTGTAACCTTTGGAATTTTTTCCGTTGCAATGAATATATATGCAAGAATCAAAATGCCTGCAGAAATCATTACGTTATTTGCGGAAACAAAGTTTAAAAGACTTTCCATTATTTACCTCCCTGAAAAAGGTTTTTAAACCTTGCTGCTGCGGCAATTGCAACGGCAATATCATCATTCGTTTTTTGTTGTTGTACTTTGCGTGCAGGTTCAGCAGGTACTTCTTCCGGAAATATAACAGCCAATTTAGCCATTAACATTTCCGTAATTCTCATAACACCCATCATTACGGCAAGGAATATCATAACCACACCCATACCAATAACACCAAGCAACAAACCGTCTTGCAGGTTTTGCAATATCAATTCGGTATTCATAATTTCTCCTATTCTGTACTAAAATATTGTTTTATTATTATTTTTTTAGAACAGAAAATTACGGAGCATTAGGCAATACTTCGGAAAAAATTAAAGAAAAATTGACTTTAGATTTATTCTCAAGGTAAACGAGGGAATATATATAGCTTAATAAATTTGTAAATTGCAATGGAATTACATTTACAAAATTACTTGCACCGCAATCAAATGCAGTATTCATTTTTCTTATTCCGAGAACGGCACTGCCGTTTCTTGAAATATTTTGAATTACAGAATCTTCATGCCTTGAATTTAATATATCATCAGGATTTACCTGCTTTATAGCCGAAATTATAGGAACATTCTCTTTAATATCATTTATTTCACCGGCAAAAACATTTGCACTTAAGGAAATGAAAAAGATGAAAAATATAAAAAATATTCGGCATAAAATTTTCATAGTTTCATATTATTACAAAAAAAAATCAAAATAAATTATCCTATTTTATTTTCTTTAAAGATGATAAGAAATTGTAATGTTCTACATCCCCATCAACTTTTGTTACAAATATCTGGCAATCTTTCTCGTCAGCATCAATAGGAGGTAATTGTGCTAATTCGGCAGAATAATAATTTTCATCACTTCTGCTTCTTGAATGAACTCTGTTTGAGAGGCTGTTTAACGATATATTTCTTAAAAATCCTGCAAAACCTTTATTTTTATTGCTGAATTTTGTATAAATTCTTAAAATAGCGTCAGAATTTTCAATATTGTAACATCCGACAATATAAGCACTTAATTGAGGAGAATATGATTTAATTTTCATAAGCTCAACTCTGTTATCCTTTAATTTCATATCACCTGTAATCTTTTCAAAATTACCCTCAGGTACGTTAACTAAATCAACAATAGTAGAGGGGCTTATCATTGCAATCGGGTTTCTGAATAATGAAGCAAATTTTAAAGCATATTCAACCAATCCGACCTTTTGAATTGTACCGTCTTTTATAATAAATTTCATTGTACCATTGAGTTTCAAAGTTTCATCCATATTCAAATCAAGAAGTCCGCTCGCTTTACCCGTTATTTCCCTCGGAAAATTCAATAGAACAGTTGACATTGTATCTGCATTAACATCTTTTATCCCAAGTTTTACGGCATATTTTAAATTTATTAAGTCACAATTTACATCTAAAGAAGAAATTCCATCTGCAATATCAAACCGATTTGATTTCATTCTGAAAATGCCGTCTTTATCCAAAGACATTTTTGCTTCTATATTAGCAAAATCTATTTCTTTATAATTACCTTTCAAAATCTTAACAATACAATCTTGAATAATTATATTTCTGATATCAAAAGTTTGAACGTCTTCTTCAATTTTTTCTTCGTCCTTTTCAAAGGATTGTTCTGCTTGCTCGGCAGTTTGAACAGGAGCATTTGCACTGTTTAAAATTCTTTCAACATCAACATTATCAATTGTCAGGTTTGTATTTCTTACAATTATCGGAAACAGCATTTTATTTAAAATATCACCCAAAAATGTATAATTTGCACGTTTAAACCTGCCTTCGGCGGTTACTTTTATTCCGTCACCTACCGTAACAATATTTCCTGTTCTTATTGATAAACGTTGAGATGGGATTCTTATTTTTTCTGCTTGCAAATTACCGTTCAACTTAGGGTATTTTCCGTTGTTATCATATTCTAACTTTCCGCTAAATTGTCCTTTTTTAAATATTTTTTGTCCGATTAATACATTTAAAAATTCACTCGGCAACGGTTTTGGAATATCAAATCCAAAATCATACAAGAAACCATCCGATAATCTTATATTTCCTTTGAAAGTTAAAATAGGTTGAATACCTTTGCTTGCACGAGTTAATTCCTTTGCAATATAGTAATTTATTGTATTAATTGTCAGCTTATCCCCACGAATTGACATGTCGGCTTTATAGGCTCTATCGTAGTTAACGGGGCTAAATGAAGCATTATTTACAAGAATATCTTTCCCCACAGGGATTTTACCCATTAAAACAACATCTATATCGTTTCTAAATGTATCAACCAATATTTTTGCACGGGTATCACCCGTTAATTTCATATCCATGCCTGCTGTTTTTGCAAGATAATCATGCATTAAATCAGTACTTATTGTAGAGATTACGTCAAAATGCGATTTCATCGTATTCAAATAATCATTGACGGTTCCCTCAAATTCAAATCCGTTAGATTTTTTATTGTTATAATAGCCCTTAAAATTTGAAAATTTAAGGTCATTATTGCTCAATTTTATATCACCCGAATTTATTAAAAACGGTAAATTATTTAACGCTATAAGTTTTGAAGATAGCCTGTTTAGTTTAATGTTTCCGGAGATATCTTTTTTCGTCAACTTAATATTAAAATCAAAATCTCCGTTTATTGTTTGAAACATACACAAAACATCATTTATATTATTTTCAATAATATTTGTTTGAAGAAGTTTTATTACGTCGGGAATAAAAAATCTTTTTGCATATATTTCAAGTTCATATCCCTTTTCACGACCGGCTTCCGCATCGAAAAACATTTGTGAGTGGTTAATTGTTAAAGGACAATCTTTTACCAAAAGTTTTTTATTACCGATAATTATCTTATTATCATCCGCAAATGCAACATGAACAGTTTTTCCGCTCTTTGTAATATCAGCATCAAAATCAAAATGAACAAAACGTTGAATTTTTTCGGTATTATCAACCCTCAGATTGGCAGCTTTCAGTTCCACTCTTGTTTCAGGTGTAACATTATATATTATAAAACTTTTATTCAGATACAAAACAGAGTCAAATAAGTCAACACTCCAATCATTTTTTTGCCGGTCTTTCTGCTCTCCATTTGAAAGCGACATTAATTTATTTATATCTGCAAAAATTTCATCAGCACCGAATTTCTTGACTATAATTTTTTTGTTTTTTACTTGCGACAGTGAAAATTCAGTATCCAAATCTTTAACAAGGAGCCATTGTTGATTATCTTTCTTAATGTCAATTAATTCGACACTAAAAGCTATATCAGGGTTTAGATTTGTTTTCAAACATGGATTTTCAATATTTATATCAAGTCCCAAAGTCTTATTTAATTTATCTTCCGCATAAGAAATAACTTTTTCACTGCTTAGCAGATATGGTAAAACATTTGTATAAGTATATACACCTAATACACAAAACATTACGGCAATTAGGATTATTCTTCTTATTACTTTTTTTGGTGACTTCATCATAACAACTCTATGATATAATAAAAGTTATGAAAAGGTTATTATTATTTGGACTATTTTTTATATTAATGTTTAAAACTACTGCTTTTGCAGACGTTACGTTTTTTAGTGAAAAAAACAAATTCGGAGCAAAAGATAAAGCAGGTAATATCGTTGTTGAACCAAATTATAATAAATTGATAAGACTGGGTGATAAAGGCTTAATTGCTCAAAAAGGTTCTCGATTTGGCATTTTGGATTTAAACGGGAATATACTTGTTCCATTTAAGTACAGACACGCAGAAAGAGTGCTTGGCAAACACGCAAAACTTGGGAATTACGGCGATTTTGGATTGTACGATGAAACAGGTTTTGCTGTTATTCCACCCATTTATAATTCTATTGATATCTTGTTCGGAGGAATGCTTTTAACATATAAAGATTATAAGTACGGAGTATCTGATTTCAGCGGGAAAGTGATTTTTAAAAACATTTTTGATGATATTTATATGCCAAAACCAAATGTTATGGATGTTCAGTATAACGGTGAATGGTATGAAATTGAGCAGGTTTCATCAGATACGTTGAAATTGCCTGATGATGTCACAACCGTAAAAGAAAATCCTGATTTTAAAATAACAAACTTAGTAACAAATACGGGGGTAATTTCAGGATATTCAGTGTTAACGTTTTCAGATTATGTAATAAAAATAATATCTTCAATATCACCGGCTCATGAAAAAACAATTGACCAATTAATGTTATCGCAAGGTGCTGATACGGTTAATATTTTAATTAAATTTTCGTGGATACCAAGATATCCGTATAATTTTGCGAGAAATTATTATCATTGCATGAGAAATCCGAATAGCGGACTCCTTGCGGATGTAAGAACAAGGCTAAAAAACAAAATTAAATAGATAGTTGTTAAAAATAAGATTTTGTAAGAAAATAAAAGTATGGAGAGATGTCCGAGCGGTTTAAGGTGCAAATCTCGAAAATTTGTGTGGGGGCAACTTCACCGAGGGTTCGAATCCCTCTCTCTCCGTTTTTGTTTTTCGTTTGATTTTAAATAGGGATGAGAACCCTCACAAAACGAAGTTTTGTTGTAATTTAATGAGTAGTTTGGTTTGCACGGGAAGTGTGGTATTTTTGTGAAATGAGGCTACACAAGGGCGTTTTCACGGTCGGAAAACCCATACCATTCGTTACGCAAAGTACTCCAAAAGTCCCATTTTGTACTCACTAACGGAAATGTTTTTAAGAGGTTTTAACGAGAGATGTATTATTTGTTTAAAACACCGCATATGATCCATGATTTTTGGCGGTATTCACAAGGTATCGTTGATGATACCTTAAATCTGAAATTCAATAACTTTAAAGTAATAAAAGTATGGATTCCAGATAAAGGAACTCAAACTAAAATCGCAAAACTGTTAAAAAATTATGATGAAGAAATACAATTATTAAATTCTAAGTTAGAGAAGTTAAAAGACCAGAAAAAAGGCTTAATGCAAAAACTTCTCACTGGTCAAATTAGGGTAAAGGGGTAAAGGAGGCATTTTATGGTTAGAAAATCAATTCCAATGGCAATTTGTTATGATTTTGATGGTACATTATCTCCAGGCAATATGCAAGAATATGGTTTTATGGATAGTTTAGGAACAACTCCTGAGCGATTTTGGGTAAAATCGAATAGTTTTGCTAAAGAACATTCTGCTGATATAAATTTAGCATATATGAAAAGAATGATAGAGGAAGCAAAAATAAAAGATGTCCCTTTCAACAAACAAGCATTTTGTGATTATGGGAAAAGTGTAAAATTGTTTGATGGAGTAAAAGAATGGTTTACAAGAATCAATAAATATGGGAAAGAGCATGGCATAGAAGTTAAACATTATATAATTTCTTCTGGCTTAAAAGAGATTATTGAATATACTGATATTGGGACATGCTTTAAGTGTATATTTGCTTCATCTTATATATATGATGCTAATGGAATTCCAATTTGGCCAGCAAATGTTGTAAACTATACTTCAAAAACACAATATATATTCAGAATTAATAAAGGTTGTTGTGATATCAATGATAATAAAAGTATTAATTCATATATTAAAGAAGAAGATCGTCCTGTTCCTTTTTCAAATATGGTATTTATAGGCGATGGTGAAACTGATATCCCGGCTATGAAAATGGTTAAAGTTAACGGTGGTCATTCAATTACTGTGTATAAACCAACTAAAAAAGATGCAAAAACAAAAGCAAAAAAGTTAATTAAAGATAATAGGGTAAATATAATAACTCAAGCTGATTATCAAGAAAATAGTATGATTGACAAATATATAAAGGCTTTAATAAATAAAATTGAAGCCGATTACACTTTGAGAAAACTTGAGAAAAAGGATAATTAAATGCAAACACCATCATTTATAGAAGATCATATATCGCAAATACCGGCACTGCAGTTGCTGCAGAACTTGGGATACACTTATTTGACTCCTAAAGAAGTTTTAAAAGAGCGTCAGGATAAATTGAGCAACGTAATATTGGAAGATATTTTAGAACAGCAGCTTATGAAAATAAATGAAATAAACTTCAAAGGTAAAATTTACCCCTTTTATAACATAGTTAAACCAACTTTGAAAATCCGTAAATTAACAAAACGATGGGGCAGTTATAACAAAAATAGTAATACTATAACCATGAATATTGAGACTATAAAAGCAAATAAAGATTGTATTGATTATGTTATTTATCACGAATTGTGCCATTGTTTGTATTTTTCACATAATAAACAATTTTATACTTTGCTTGAATCAAAGTGCAAAGAATGGAGTAAGTTGAAAAATAAACTTGAAAAATTAACATTATAGCTATAGAACAAGAATTTTTAAATAGAAAACAATTATATTCAGAGAATATTTTACTTATAACATTACTATTGTAAAATATTTAAAATGTGTTATTCTAACAATATACATCACTTATTTTTTATCGAAAATTTTTGTTTTTTTTAAATGTATTTAATTGTGGTTCGGATCCCACCCGCATCCACATCAAACTAACTGTTAAAAGAGGTCAAACTGCAAGTGTAATGGAATCCGGAATGTACTTACTTTTTAAAATTATAGGTACAATATCAATATCATGATTTCTTTTAATAACTGTAATGGAAAGCATGATTTGATTTGTACGGGTAGAACGATTTATTTGGGAAATG